>DASPKU010000003.1 GCA_035627955.1 Phycisphaerales bacterium | reverse complement strand
CGATCCAGGGATTCTCGCAGATCGTGCTCGCCGACGCGGGCGACAAGCTCGGCCCGCAGGAGCAGGAGCTGCTCAAGAAAACAATCAACGCGGCCAGCCGGCTGGACCGGCTGATTCAGGACGTGCTCACCTACACGCGCGTGACGCGGCAGCCGGTGGCGCTCAATCGCGTCGACGTCGAGCAACTGCTGCGGCAGATCATCGACGAACGCCCCGAGCTGCAGGCGCCGAACGCGGAGATCTTCGTGGAGGGGAGGTTCGAGCCGGTGCGCGGCCACGAGGCGTCGCTGACGCAGTGCATCACCAACCTGCTCGACAACGCGGTGAAGTTCGTCGCGCCCGGCCGGCTGCCGCGCGTGCGGATCTGGAGCGAGGTCACGGACGACGGCATTCGGCTCTGGTTCGAGGACAACGGCATCGGCATCCCGAAGGAGGCGCAATCGCGGCTGTTCGGGATCTTCCAGCGCGTGCACGACGACCGCACGTATCCCGGCACGGGCATCGGCCTGGCGATCGTGCGCAAGGGGGTGGAGCGGATGGGCGGGCGGGTGGGCCTGGAGTCGGCCCCCGGCGCGGGCAGCACGTTCTGGTTCGAGCTCCCAAGCGGAGAAGCGGCATGACGCAGTTCACAGCATCGTCGGCAGCGCCCCCCACCACCGGGTCGATCCTCGTGGCCGAGGATGAGGAGGATGACGTCCTGCTCATCCAGCGTGCGTTCAAGAAGGCGAGGGTGGCGAACCCGCTGCACGTGGTGCGCGATGGGCAGCAGGCGGTGGAGTACCTCGCGGGGGCCGGGCCGTACGCGGACCGCCAGGCCAACCCGATGCCGGTGATGCTCCTGCTGGATCTGAAGATGCCGCGGAAGAACGGGCACGAGGTGCTGGAGTGGATCCGGGCGCAGCCGACGCCGCTGCGGCGGCTGCCTGTGGTGGTGCTGACATCGTCACGCGAGGCCCCGGACGTCAACCGGGCGTTCGAGCTCGGGGCGAGTTCATATCTTCTTAAGCCCGTAAGCATCGATGGTCTTGTTCAGGTGATACAAACCTTGAACATGTACTGGTTCATCATGGGGGCAGTGCCGGAGGTGAACGAGTAGCCATGGCGACACAGCCACAGCAGCCGCTCTGCATCGTGCTCGTTGACGACAGCGCCGACGACCGCGCCCTCGCCTTGCGCGAGCTCGCGGGCGAGTTCCCGGAAGCGCGGTTTATCGAGTGCGGGGACCCCGAGAGCCTCAAGGACGAGTTCTCCCGCCGCCGCTTCCACGTGATGATCACTGACTTTCAGCTCCGCTGGTCGGACGGGCTCAAGGTGCTCGCCACCGCCCGCGAGCTGCGGCCGGACGCCGTGATCGTTATGTTCACGGATTCGGGCTCGCAGGAGGTGGCGGTCGAGGGGATGAAGCTGGGGCTGGACGACTACGTGCTGAAGGGCGCGCGGCACGCGGCCCGCCTGCCGCTGGCCGTGCGGGGGGCGCTATCGCACCGTGCGGCGCTGCGGAAGGCGGCGGACCTGGAGGCGCGGTACCGCAACCTGTTCGACAGGCTGAACGTGGGCATCTACCGGGCGACGATCTACGGCGAGCTGATGGATGCGAACCCGGCGCTGCTGCGGCTGCTGGGTGTGCGGACGTTCGACGAGGCGAGGGCCTCGACGGAGTTCCGCCGCATCCTGTGGGACCATGGGGTGCCCGGCAGCCTCGACCTGATCCGCCCCGTGGGCGATCGCGCGACCCGGCGCGTCGTCCTCGACCGCGCCGGCAAGCAGACCCGCTACATTGTGCACGAGCTGGTCTCGATGCTGGACACCATGCTGATCGTCGACGGCGTTGTTGATGAGGAGCGGTGGTAGCCGGCGCGGTTCAGCCTGCGGGAACACACGCCATGGCCCTGGACTTCAACTCGCTCCACGTCGTCGTCACCGGCGGCACGGGCGCGCTTGGCACCGCGGTGGTCGAGCAGCTCGTGGACCAGGGGGCCACGTGCCACATCCCGTGCTTCTCAGAGAGCGAGCTGGCGAAGTTCCCGTACAAGAGCTCTGACCGCGTTCGGATCGTCGCGGGGGTGAACCTCACCGACGAGCAGAGCACGGTGGACTTCTACCGGCAGTTCGGGGACACGGGCGGGGGGCCGCGGCTGTGGGCGTCGGTGCACGTAGCGGGCGGGTTCGCGTACGCGCCGATTGACACGGTGACAGGGCAGGACTTCCGGGCGCAGTGGGAAATGAACGTCCTTACGGCGTTCCTGTGCAGCCGCGAGGCGGTGCGGGCGATGCGCGGGCAGGGCGGCGCGGGCGGGCGGATCGTGAACACCGCGTCGCGTCCGGGCCTGGTGCCGGCGCTGGGGGCGAACATGACGGCGTACACGTCGGCGAAGGCGGCGGTGTGTGCACTCACCGAATCGCTCGCGGCGGAGGTCGCGCCCGAGGGCATCTGGGTGAACGCGGTGGCACCGTCGATCATGGACACGCCCGCGAACCGCGCGGCGATGCCCAAGGCGGATTACTCCACGTGGCCCAAGGTGCACGAGGTGGCGAGGACGATCTGCTTCCTGGCTTCGCCGATGAACCAGACGACGCGCGGGGCGGTGGTGTCGGCGTATGGGCGGGCGTGACGTCAAACACGACCGTCGGAGCACGGCCGTGACACTCAAGGGTTGAGGTAATACTCCGGCTCGTTCCCCGCCTTCCACTTGATGTTGCAGCCAAGGCTCGGGAACTGCGGCAGCGGCGGGTCCTCGTTCTGGAGCACCGCGTCGATGGCGATGCGAAGGTCTTTGCCGGTGACGGGCAGGCCGTTGCCCGGGCGGCTGTCGTCGAGCTGGCCGCGGTAGCGGAGCCTGCCGTCAGTGTCGAGCAGGTAGAAGTCGGGCGTGCAGGCGGCGTGGTAGGCCTTGGCGACGGCCTGCGACTCGTCGTAGAGGTACGGGAAGGTGTACCCCGCGCTCGCGGCCTCCTCGATCATCTTCTCCGGGCGGTCGTCGGGGTAGTTGGTGACGTCGTTGGGGTTGATGGCGACGAAGCTGACGCGCCCCTCCAGCTTGCGGGCGAGGTTGGCGATCTCCGCACGCACGTGCTTGACGAACGGGCAGTGGTTGCAGAGGAACATCACCACCAGCGGCCGGCCCTGCGCGGCCTCCGCCAGCGAGACAAGCCGCCCCGCCCTCTCCTGGCTGGAGTAGTCGGGTAGCGTGAAGTCCGGGGCCACGGTGCCGATGTCCAGGGCCATCGTCGACGGGGTGCGTGCCATGACGGAACCTTAGCGTGCGGCGTCAGCCCGAAGGGGCGTCGGCCGCGAGCGTGCAGGCCTGCAGCGGGGGGCGCCTCCAGCCGGTATCACCCCGCGCCGGCAGCCCCCCGGTGCGAACGCAGACCCTACCATCCCGTCCCAACCCAATGTCAGGTGAGAACTCCATCCAGGTCAACTTCGGCAAGGCGATGCCGCTGTTCCCGCTCGACGCCGTGACGCTCCTGCCGCAGCAGCTGCTGCCGCTGCACGTGTTCGAGGAGCGTTACCGGCAAATGGTGGAGCACGCGCTCGACGGTTCCGGGCAGATCGCGATGGCGGTGTTCGCGGGCGACCAGTGGAAGCAGAACTACCACGGGCGGCCACCGCTGCGCCCCGCCGTGTGCGTGGGGCAGATCGTGCAGCACGAGAAGCTCGCCGACGGGCGTTACAACGTGCTGGTGCAGGGCGTCTGCCGCGCCCGGATCATCCACGAGCTGCCGATGGAAGAGGGGCGGCTGTACCGGCTGGCGATGCTGGAGCCGGTGGGGCTGGACCCGACCACGATGGTGGTGAGCGAGATCGAGGCCGACGAGGAGGACGAGGAGACCGGCGAGGAGCCGGACCTTGGTCTGCCGCCGCCGCCCGAGCCCGAGGGGCTGTCGGAGGTCCGCACGAAGATCTGCGAGATGCTGGCGGAGGGGCCGCTGACGCAGCTCGTGGCCGCGGAGCCGGTGCTGGAGTTCGTGCGGAACGAGGAGGTCCCCACGGCCCCACTGCTGGAGCTGGTGTCGTTCATGCTGATCACCGACCAGGGGCTGCGGTACAAGCTGCTGGCAGAGGCGAGCATCCAGAGCCGCGCCAAGCTGATCATGCACGAGCTGGAGCATCTGTCGGACCTGATACGGCGGGCGGGTGACCAGCGGCCACAGGACTGGCCCAAGGGGATGAGCTGGAACTAGCCTTCCTGGGTTGCCCGTTGGGGTGACGTCTGGGCGGACAGCCCCGGGGAACCCCACAGAACCCCTACAAACAGGCAGAATTCCGCGATGCACGGGCAATGTTCGTATGGAACAATCGTTTAAGTTGGTACGTCATATACTTGTACCAGCCTGCACCCGCGCCCCGCGGCCCCGCTGAGAGCGGCCCGGCGCAACCACGGAAGAAGGAGCAGCCTCATGAACAAGACGACCCGCACATTCGCCCTGGCCGCGACCGCCCTGACGTCCGCGTTCGCCCTGACCGGCTGCAGCAACGCCCTCGAGGGCGGTGCGAGCGGCGCGGGCCTGGGCGCCCTGTCGGGGCTCGCGATCGGCAGCCTGTCGGGCAACGCCGGCAAGGGCGCCGTGATCGGCGCGGTGGCTGGCGGCCTGGGCGGCGCCATCATCGGCGACCAGAACGCCCGCAACGCCTCGCGCCCGGCGTACTACGGCGGCAACACGTACTACTACTCCGAGCCGAGCACGGTGTACTACGAGCGGCACTACTACCGCCCGCGTCCGAGCGTGGTGGTGGAGCGGCGGTACTACAGCGGCTACGATTACTGATTCCCGAGGTTTTGACAACCAGACGCCGAGACTGAGCCGCTCTGGGCGAAGTCTCGGACCGGGCGCGACTGGCGCCTGATCCGAGACTTCGTCGAAGACTCCTCAGTCTCGGCGTCTTGCTTTTCCGATAAGCTCGCCGCATGCTCGGCCTTGTGCTGCGGCGGCTGGTGCAGCTGCCCATCATCCTCGCGGTGATCTACACGCTCACGCTGGCGCTGGCGTGGGCGGTGCCGGGTAATCCGCTGGAGAACCCCGAGGGCCGCCGCCCGCCGCCGGAGGTCGCGGAGGCGATGCAGCGGCAGTACCACCTCGACAGCTTCTGGTCGTTCTACGGCTCGTACCTCAAGAACGCTTCGGGCGTGCAGTACCTCTCGGATAGAGCCAGCGGGCGGCTCGCGGCCGAGCGCGAGAAGGCGCTGAGCGCGGGGATCGCGCCGCCGCAGCGGCACGTGTTCGACCTGGGCCCCTCGCTCCAGTACCGCGACCGCAACGTGAACGAGATCATCGGTGGCTCGCTGCCGGTCTCGATGACGCTCGGCGGCGCGGCCATCCTGCTGGCGCTGGTGCTGGGGCTGACGGCGGGCGTGATCGGGGCGGTGCGGCCCAACTCACTGTCGGACATCTCGACGCTGGCGATCGCGCTGGTGGGGATCAGCCTGCCGACGTTCGTGATCGGCACGCTGCTGCAGGTGACGTTCGCGGTGTGGCTAGGGTGGCTGCCGATGAACGGCTGGGGGCAGCTCAAACACGCCGTGCTGCCGACGATCACGCTGAGCCTGCCCTTCGCGGCGTACATCGCCCGCCTGACGCGGATGGGCATGCTCGACTGCCTGAACGCCGACTACATCCGCACGGCCCGGGCCAAGGGCGTGAGCGAGCTGGGCATCCTGCTGCGGCACGCGCTCAAGAACGCGTTTCTGCCCGTGCTCAGCTACCTGGGCCCGGCGACGGCTCTGGCGATGACGGGATCGTTCGTCGTCGAGCGGGTGTTCTCGATCCCGGGGATGGGCAAGTTCTTCGTCAATGCCGTGCAGAACAAGGACCTGTTCCTGATCATCGGCGTGGTGCTGATCTTCGCGACGATGCTGATCGTGTTCAACCTGATCGTGGACGTGCTGTACCGGTGGGTGGACCCGAGGATCGAGTGAGCCGCCCTCCGCCAACATCTGACCCGGGCGGCGATCCGCGGAGCGATCAGGAACTGATCGCCGCGCTCAACCGCGGCGATTACGCGGCCTTCGAGCCGCTGTACCTGCGGCACAAGGAGTGGGTGTACAACCTCGCGACGCGCTACACCGACCATCATGGTGCGCTTGACGCGGTCCAGGAGACCTTCGCCTACTTCCTGGCGCAGTTCCCCGGGTTCCGGCTCACGGCGCGCCTGACGACGTACTTTTACCCGGTGGTCAAGAACATCGCACTGTCGGTGAAGCGGCGGAACAAGCGGATCGTGCTGGGTGACCCGCCGGAGGAGGAGGCCGAGCCAGAGGGGCCGCGGGTGCCGGAGGGGGCGCTGGGCGAGGTGCTGGCGGGGCTGCCGCAGCCGCAGCTGGAGGTGCTGCTGATGCGGATCGTGGATGGGATGTCGGTCGAGGAAGTGGGCGCGGCCCTGGGGATCGCGGAGGGCACGGTGAAGTCGCGCTTGCACCTGGCCCTCAACCGCCTGCGTGAGGACCCACGGACGAAAGACCTCTTCTGAGCCACTATCCTTGCGGTATGAGCGAACGACTCGCCAAGCTTCAGGGGCTGCTCGCGGCGGACCCGAATGACCCGTTCGTGCTGTACGGGATCGCGCAGGAGTATGCGAAGCAGGGCGACACCGCGCGGGCGGTGGAGTTCTACGACCGCTGCCTGGGGGCTGACCCGGCATACTGCTACGCGTACTTCCACAAGGCGCGGGCCTTGCAGGATGCCGGGCGGGTGGAGGAGGCCATCGCGACGGCGAAGGTGGGTGTGGCGGCCGCGCGAAAGGCCCAGGACGGGCACGCGGCGTCGGAGTTGCAGGGACTGCTGGACGAGCTCGAGTGAACCTGTTCAACCACGACTTCCTCGGCACGGTCACGAAGGTCGCCCCGACTAAGGACGGCTGGGTGAGCATCTTCGCCGATGAGAAGCGGGTGGCGCGGGTGCCACGAACGGCGATGGAGCAGATCGTTATCCAACCGGGGCAGGAGTGGACACGCCCGCTCGCCGCGGCGTGTGAGCTCGCGGCGGAGGCGTTCAGGGCGAAGATGAAGGCGATTGCCCTTCTGAAGGTGAAGGCCCGCAGCCGCGCCGAGCTGCGCGAGCGGCTGGTGGCCGCGGGCTTCGGAGCGGACGCGTGCGACCTCGCCATTGAGGAGCTCGCCCGCGAGAAGCGGCTGGATGACGCAGCGTTGACGCAGAACATCACCCAGCGGGCGGAGCAGAAAGGCCTGAGCGCCAGCGCGGCCGCAGCGAAGCTCGAGTCCAGGGGTCTCTCCCCCACCGCTGCCGCGACCGCCACGGGCGAGCTCGACCGTGCCACGGAGGCCGCCCGGAACCGCGCGGGCAGGCTGCCCGAATCACTGCCCGCCCCCACCCGTGCCCGCCGCCTGCTGGCGGCCCTGGCACGCCTCGGGTACGAGGAAGAAACCGCCCGCGAGGCGGTCCAGCGTGTGCTAGGGTTTCAGGACGAATGACCCAGGACTCCCACGTGATCAACACCCCCCGTGCTCCGCTTGCTCCTGCCGCGCTCGCTATCACCCTGCTCGCCGGCTGCTCGACCACGATGAACGAGCGCCCGTGGATCGGGCAGACGGAGAACAACGCCCGCGGCGGGGCCGTGTACCTCGACCTTGTCCGCGCCGAAGAGCGGCCGGAAGCGCCGCTGACCAGCGACGGGCCGTCCGTCGTCTCGCTGACGCGGGAGAACTGGCGGCCGATGGTGTTCACGGTTCCGGTTGATGGCGTGGCTTCTCGGCGCAACTACACGACCGAGCTGCACTTCACCGACACCACCGCCCGCCAGCGGGGCGAGCACCCCACGGCCCTCTCGGCCCTCGAGCTCTCGGGCCCGACGCGGACGGAGCAGGCGCTGGAGGGGCTGGTGAACCCGTTCAACGCGTTCGGGGACGCGGTCTTGATGCCGGCGCGGATGGCGGTACACTGGCCATGGCGGGAGGTGTACTCGTTCCCGCCGTCGTACTGGCGGGCGCCCGAGTACGTGCTGCGGCGGCCGCTGACGGCCGATTGCGCGCTGAGCCAGGAGCACGAGGTGCCCCCGCCTGCGCAAGCCCCTGCGGAGAGGCCGGTTGAGCGGCCGGAGGCGCCGGCGGGCGGCGTGCCCGAGCGGCCCGAGACTCCCGCGTCCTAACCGAAGCATCCGCAAGCCTTTGACGATTAATCGGACGCGCGACGCAATCAGCGTTCGCGTCGCGGCCATTTTCATTTAGACTTGTAGTCCCGGCCCGGCATGGGCCGGCGGTGTCCTTCGTGTCCTCTTCCGTGCCCACCTTTCTCGCTTGGGGATTGCAAAGGAGAAGGCTTCCATGAAGTCTTGGATCAAGTCGTTGTGGTGCGGGGCGGCGCTGCTGCTCGTGGGTGCGCCCGCGATGGCGCAGACCAACGGTGCGTGCTGCGTGCAGTCGCCGGCGGGTGTGACGTGTATCCAGACCACCGAGTCCGACTGCCTGGTCCGCCAGGGCCACTGGCGCGGGGCGGGGACGAGCTGCAACACGGCCGGGATCTGCACCACCACGACCCAGCGGGGGGCGTGCTGCATCGCCGCGAACGGGGCGATCACGTGCATGCTGCTGACAGAGGCCGAGTGCGCCTCGCACCAGGGCGTGTACCGCGGCAACGGGACCCAGTGCACGAGCACGAGCTGCTCGCCGACAACGACCACCGGCGCGTGCTGCATCACGACGCCCAACGGCACCTTCTGCCAGGTGATGACGCAGGCGAACTGCGCTTCGCACAGCGGCACCTACCGCGGCAATGGTACCACCTGCACGAGCACGACCTGCGCCCCCACTGCTCCCACCGGCGCGTGCTGCGTGACCACGCCCAACGGCACGTTCTGCCTGGTGACCACCGAGGCTGACTGCGGCGTGCGCCAGGGCACGTACCGCGGCAACGGGACGGCGTGCGGCGTGGCCACGTGCCCGCAGGCGGCAACCGGCGCGTGCTGCATCACCGGGAACGCGACCGTGTGGTGCATCGTGACCACCGAGGCCAACTGCGTTGCGCAGAACGGCACGTACCGCGGGCACGGCACGACCTGCCAGACCGCCAACTGCCCGCAGCCCAACTTCGGTGCGTGCTGTGTCACCACGCCCAATGGCACGTTCTGCCAGGTGCGGACGGAGGCCGACTGCCTCGCGGTGAACGGGACGTACCGCGGCAATGGCACCAACTGCAACACGACCCAGTGCACGCCGCCGTCGAGCGGCGCCTGCTGTGTGACCACGCCCAACGGCACCTTCTGCCAGATCACGACCGAGGCCAACTGCGCCACCCACAACGGCACGTATCGCGGGAACGGCACCACGTGTGCGACCGCCAACTGCGCACCGCCCACCCCGACGGGCGCGTGCTGCGTGACCACGCCCAACGGCACGTTCTGCGGCATCCGCACGGAGGCCGAGTGCCTTGCGGGGGGCGGCACCTATCACGGCAACGGCACGGTGTGCACGAACACCACCTGCACGCCGGCGATCACCGGCGCGTGCTGCGTGACCGGGGGCGGGGCGATCTTCTGCATCACCACGACAGAGGCCGACTGCGCGAACCGCCAGGGCCAGTGGCGGGGGGCGAACACCGCCTGCACCACGACCACCTGTGCGCCCCCGGCCGAGACCGGCGCGTGCTGCGTCACCACGCCGAACGGCGTGAGCTGCTTCGTGACCACACAGGCGAACTGCGCCAGCCACAACGGCGTGTACCGCGGCAACGGCACCGCCTGTGGCGCCGACACCTGCCCCAGCCCTCAGACCGGGGCCTGCTGCATCCCCAGCTTCAACGGCTCGTTCTGCATCATCACCACGCAGGCCAACTGCACGATGCGCCGCGGCGTCTTCCGGGGGGCGGGCACCACCTGCGCCACGGCCAACTGCCCGGCGCCGACGCCCCGTGGCGCCTGCTGCGTCACCACGCCCAACGGCACGTTCTGCGTCATCACCACCGAGGCGGACTGCACAACCCGCCAGGGCGCCTACCGCGGCAACAACACGCAGTGCTCGGTTGGCACGTGCGCCCCGGCGACGGGCTCCTGCTGCGTCATGGTGGAGGGCCTCAACCGCTGCTTCGTCGTGACCGAGGCCGAGTGCACCCGTCGCGGCGGCAGCTACAACGGCAACGGCACGGCCTGCACGCCCGACCGCTGCCCGCAGCCCACGGGCGCGTGCTGCCTCACCAATGACGCGGGCGTCACCGAGTGCGTGCAGCGGACCCGGGCCGCGTGCAAGCTGGCGGGCGGCACGTTCTTCGGCGCTCACACGCAGTGCACCGACGGCCTGTGCGCCGGCTGCCCCTGCGACTTCAACGACGACGGGTTTGTGGATGACTCTGACATCTCCAAGTTCCTGGTCGCGTACAACAGCGGCGACGCCGACGTGAACGGCGACGGCCAGACCAACCAGAGCGACGTTGACACGTTCCTGTCGTGCTTCCGCAACCCGGGGGCGGGCTGCGACTGAAACACGCCGTTCCTGATTCCCACGAAGGCCCGTGCCGCAAGGCGCGGGCCTTTTCGTTGTGTGGCGCGGTTTTTGATGCTCACGCCGTCCCGCGGTGCATCCGTGGTGTCCTGCTTGCAGTATCGTCCTGCCCCGGAGGTGACGCATGCTGTCCCGACTTCTCCGTCCCGTGCTGTCCGCTCTGCTCCTTGCGGTGCTCGTGCTCGCAACCCCCGCCGCGCACGCCCAGGAGGACGAAGAGCAGGGCATCTTCGAGCAGGCCGGGCCGCTGGCGCTGCCCTTCGGCTGGCGCACGCTGAGTCAAGCGTGCAAGCAGGTCGGGTTCGACGGCGAGCAGCTCACGGCCGTGCGGACGCTGCACCAGGGCTACCGCTCGTCGGTCCGCGACGCCATGACCAAGGCCCGCAAGGCCAACGAGAAGCTCCGCCCAATGATGGACGGCGAGAACCCCGACTGGGCGACGTACCAGAAGGAGCAGATGCGGGTCACCGCGGAGTTCGTGAAGAACCTGGACGCGGCGGAGAAGACGCTGCTGACGGATGTCGAGGCGGTGTGCACGCCCGAGCAGAAGGCCAAGTTCACGCTGGTGGAGCGGGCACGCCGGCGCGAGCAGGCCCGCGTGTTCACGATCGCCCCTGGCGAGACGATCGACCCGGGCGCACTGCTGGACTCGCTCAATGTGGCTCGGACGCCGGAGATCACCGGCGCGCTCACGCAATGGGAGGAGACGACCGACCGCATCCTCTTGGAGCGCGAGCGGCTGCTCCGCAAGATCATGGCCCGAGAGGTGGAGCTGGGCCCTGATCCGGAAGCTCAGCAGAAGGAGATGAAGGAAGCCTTCGGGGAGTTCCGCGACATCTCCCAGCGCGTCGGCGACCTCAACCGCCGGACGGCCCGCGAGATCACGGCGCTACTGCCCGCCGACGCGGGTGCGAAGTTCGAAAGGGAGGTCCGCGTCCGCACCTTCCCGCGGATCTGGGGCGAGTCGAAGGTCACGCGGGCGGTCAAGGTGGCCAAGGCCCGCCAGGACATCTCCGCCGAGCAGAAGCAGAAGCTCGATGACGTACTGGCGGCGTACCACGCGGAGGCCGAGCCGGTAAACCTCCGCTGGGCCGCGGCCGCGGACGACAAGTTCCGTACCCTCACGGCCGACTTCCTGGAATCGATGGGGATCGGTGAGGCCCGCGACGAGAACGAGCCATTCTTCGCGATCCGCAAGGAGCGGCGGTCGCTGGATGACAAGTACGCCCTGAAAGTCGAGGCGGTGCTGAACGATGATCAGCTCGGCGAGGTCACGAAGGCCGAGAAGAAGTACACGGAAGAGAACGAAGGGCGCGAGTTCATCCCCGAGTTCCTCCCCGATCTTGGGAAGGACTTCGAGGACAAGGTGGCCGAGTGGAAGGGCGAAGAGGAGCCCTGATCCTGGCAGCGGTCGAACCCTGACGCAATCACCCGCGCCCCCACCGCCACTTCGCTTGCGGTACCATGCCGCCCATGAAGCTCTACGGGCCGCGTTCGGTTGTTCTGCTCACCCTCGCCCTGCTGCTCTCGCTCGCCGGCGCGCCCGCGGCCGTTGCCCTCGAGCCCGAGAAGGAAGAGGACAAGGCCAAAAAGGAGCCGCCCCCGCCGATCGCCACCGAGCACACGGTCAGCATCGGCGGGCAGGCCACGCGCTACACCGCGCGGGCCGGCAGGCTGCCGCTGAAGGACGAGGCCACCGGCCGGGTCAAGGCCGAGGTGTTCTTCATCGCGTATACCAAGCAGCTGGACGAGGCCGACAAGTCGCTGGGCGCCCGCCCGATCACCTTTGCGTTCAACGGCGGCCCGGGGTCGAGCTCGGTGTGGCTGCACCTGGGCACCATGGGGCCGCGGCGGGTGGACTACGGGCCCGAGGGCGAGCCGCTGCCGCCGCCGGCAAAGATCGTCGACAACGAGTGGTCGTGGCTGGACTTCACCGACCTCGTGTTCATCGACCCGGTTTCCACCGGTTTCTCGCGGGCCCGCGAGGGTGAGGACGCCAAGCAGTTCCACGGCCTTTCAGAGGACATCTCCGCGGTGGGCGAGTTCATCCGCCTGTACTGCGTGCGTGAGGACCGATGGGGCAGCCCTAAGTTCCTCGTGGGCGAGTCGTACGGCACGACGCGGGCCGCGGGGCTGGCGGGGCACCTGCAGGACTCGCTGGGCATGCCGGTGAACGGCGTGGTGCTCGTCTCGCCCGTGCTGCACTTCCAGACCATCGCCTTCGACAATGGCAACGACACGCCGTATTGGTTGTTCCTGCCGACGTACACCGCCACCGCGTGGCATCACGGCAAGCTCAAGGGCCGCTGGGCGGAGACGCTCGAGGGCGCGGTAAAGGAGGCCGAGACCTTCGCCCGCACGGAGTACCTGACGGCCCTCGCGCAGGGCGATTCGCTCGCGCCCGGCGAACGCGACCGCGTGGTCAAGCGTCTTGCGGAGCTGACCGGCGTGTCGGAGGACTTCATCCGCCGCAGCAACCTCCGCATCCGCATCCACCAGTTCACCAAGGAGCTACTGCGTTCCGAGGGCCGCACCGTCGGCCGCTTCGACTCCCGCTACAAGGGCATCGACAAGGACGGCGTGAACGACACGTACGACTACGACCCCAGCTACGCGGCGATTCAAGGGCCGTTCACCGGCGCCCTTAACCAGTACGTCCGCGAGGAGCTCAACTACGAGACCGACCTCAACTACGAGATCCTGACCGGGAATGTGCAGCCGTGGAATCTCGGCGCGAACAACCGCTACGCGGAAACAGCCGAGACCCTGCGGCGGGCGATGACGACCAACCCCAGCCTGCGGCTGATGGTGGCCTGCGGGTACTACGACCTGGCAACGCCGTTCTACGCGGCCGACTACACCGTGAGCCACCTCGGCCTCGACCCCGCGCTGCGGGGCAACGCGGAGGTGCACCGGTACAAGGGCGGGCACATGATGTACCTGCGGCTGGAGGACCTCAAGAAACTCAAGTTGGACGCAGCCTCGTTCTACGACAAGGCGCGGAAAGCGGACGGCGCGGCGGTGTTCGGGATCGCGCCGCCCCGCGGCGGCGATGGTGGCGCCGGCGAGCGGGCAGGCGGCGGCGCTCGCAACCAGCAGGGGAGCACGCCGTGAGCGCCTCGCCCTACCCGGTTCCACCCGGCACGTTGATCCTCCACGACGGCGGCATGGCCTCGCTGCTGGTGTGCGGCGTGTGTCGGGAGGCGGCGCTGCTGGGCGCGGGCGAGAAGGGCACACCCGCCGCGGTCGGTGCCGTGCTCTTCGCATCGGCACCGTCGCGCGGGCGGGCCGCGGCGGTGCTGCGGCAGTGCGAGCAGCTGGGTATTCCAGTGCACGACCAGCCCCCGGTGTCGTTCGAGGTGCCGCTGCCGCAGCGCGAGGCTCACGAGCTGCTGCACGCCACGCACGGCGCAGCGTCGCTCGGCTACGAGCGCGTGCTGTGGCCCGCCAGCGGTGCGCTGGGCGACAGCATCGACCTCGACCGTGTCGCCGCCATCGCCGACCGCGCCCTGCTCATCGGCCGCCTCGTCGCCCTCGACGCCCGCACGCCCGGCGGCCACAACGTGCCGGGCATCCACATCGAAGCTCCCTACGCCGACTTCACCGACCGCCAGATCGCCGATCTGGTGTGCGACATGGAGCTGCCCGTCGACACCTGCTGGTTCTGGCACGCCGGAGAGCACGACGCCGAGGCCGAGCGCGAGCGGCGGAGGTGGGAGAGTGCGCTGGGGGCGGTGGGGTGGACGCGGGGGTGAGCGTGCCGGCGATCAAGGGGCCACGGCTGTAGCCCTCTAAAAAAGAAAAAGCCCCGTCGAGCGGGGCTGAGGACGCGGCGGACTTCACGTCTCACTTGCGTCGGCGCGCGACCGCCATCAAGCCAAGCCCGCAAATCGCCAGCACGCCGGGCGAGGGCACCACGTGGATTGACGCGGGGACGACCAGGTACTCGCCGCGGATGCTGCCCGTGGCCTCGGTGGTGTTCGCCACCCATCGGGCGCGGGCCTGCGAGAACCCGGTGTCCCAGTAGGACAGCAGCTCCTGCGGCGTGGAGGCGATGAGGTCGCGCACGTCGGTGTCGGCGCTGAGCGTGATGTTGAACTTGAAGACGACGATATCGGTCAGCCGGGGGTCGAAGGAGGGCGCGAAGTCGGGGCGGAAACCCGGCGTCCACTGAGAAGAATCCACACCACCAGCGCCGGTGGGACCAGCGGCGCCCGCCTGCCATGCGGTGAAGTTGGACTTCGCGATGCGGAGATAGCTGACGCCGTTATGGACCTGCGCCAGGCCGCGGTCCTGAACGACGTTGGGGCCGCCGAGGGAGTTGGGGCCGTTCGCAGTGCGGCCGAATCCTTGTATGCGGCCGTACTGCCCGGGCGCGTCGGGGACCACGCCCGACGGAACGGCGGGGCTGCCATCGCCAGCGCCGGTGGCGAAGGGCGTGAGCTGATCCTGGTGAGCCCCATCAACATCCCAGTTGCTCACCGTCGGCTGGTACATCACGGCGCCGAGGCCGATGGGGGATTGCGTCCCGATGTACGAGACCCGCACGCGGATGTCGACCGAATCGCCCGGCTTCGCGTTGATGTGCGAGCTCCAGCTCTCGGTCAATGCCGGGGAGACCTGGTACTCAAGGCGCGTGTTCACTTCGGACAGCGCGGCGCCTGCGGAGCACGCGAGCACGCCCGCGCAAAGGATGATGTGCGCGCGCGAACGATCCAGGCCTGTGAGCTTCATTTCTCTCTCCTGAGCGCGTTAGCGCTCGACGCCGCACACCCTGCGGCCCAGGGGACTGTGTCTCGAGATTGTCCCGACAGGGGCGGAAACTGCCCGACGGGATCACAGTCCTGTCGGTCTACAGCGCCGGCGGAGAGGCAGTTGCACGGAACGAAAACAGTTTTTGTGAGGCACCTTCTAAGCCACAGTGCGACTTAGTTTTAGCCACTTGCGGGAAGGGTTAGCCCGCCCCTTCGTGAGCCCCCTTTGAGGGGGCTTCACGCTATCAGGCCACGGCTTCAGCCGTGGTCAGGCGAGCCGCCCGCAGTTGATCTCATCCTCACGGTTTCCCAGACCGTTTCAACGGGCTTCCCGCAAGCCGCCTTCAGGCCAGTAGACTGCGCCCATGCCACGCAACGTGTACTGGGAACTCTTCTACCACTTCGTCTGGCACACGAAAAACAACCTGCCTCTCATCACACCGCCGGTACAAGAGGTCGCGTACAAGTTCCTCATCCACCGCGCCCTCTCCGTCCAGGGCGCCATCGTTCACGCGATCGGCGGCATCGAGGACCACGTGCACATGGCCGTGTCGCTGCCGCCCACCGTTCAACTGGCGGAATGGGTGGGCGACCTCAAGGGTGCCTGCTCGCACGCCGTGAACCACGGCCCCTGCGGCCCGGGTTCACTGGCGTGGCAGACGGGGTACGGCGACGTGTCGTTCGGCAAGCGTGACCTGCCATGGGTGCTTGAGTACATCCGCAATCAGCGCGAGCATCATGGAAGAGGGACTGCCGTCGATCGATTGGAGCGGATCACCGAGCTAGAGGTGGAGCCTGAAGGCCTCCAGCAGGCAGGCCGTTGAAACGGCCTGCCGTGGAATGCGCAAACCAAGGACTTGCGGCTCGCCCCTGACCACGGCTGAAGCCGTGGCCTGAAAGCGGGAAGCCCCGTAGAACGGAGCTGAGGAACCAGCCTCGCAATGCTCCTTACCTCTTCCCCGCGTAGTCGTACACCCCGCGCCCGCTCTTGTTGCCCAGGCGCCCCGCCGTGACCAGCTGCTTGAGCAGCGGGCAGGCGCGGTAGCGGTCGTTGTTGAGGCCGTCGGCGAGCACGTTCATGATGTTGACGCAGGTGTCCAGGCCGATGAAGTCGGCCAGCTGCAGCGGGCCCATGGGGAAGTTGCAGCCGAGCTTCATGATGCCGTCGATGGCCTCGGGCTCGGCGACGCCCTCCATCCACGCGTAGAACGCCTCGTTGATCATCGGCATCAGCACGCGGTTGCTGATGAAGCCGGCGCGGTCGCTCGCCTTGAGCGGCGTCTTGCCCAGCTTTGTCGCCAGTGCCACCGTGCGCTCCACCACCGCGGGGCTTGTCTGCAGGCCGGGGATCACCTCCACCAGCTGCATCAGCGGCACGGGGTTGAAGAAGTGCATGCCCACCACGCGCGGGGCGGCGGGGCCGGCGCTGGTGGCGATCTGCGTGATGCTGATCGAGCTTGTGTTGGTCGCGAGCACCACGTCCTCGCGGGGGAACATGGCCGCGAGCTTCTTGAAGAGATCGGCCTTGACCGCGGCGTCCTCCACGATGGCCTCGACCACCCAGTCGGCCCTGGCGATGGCGTCAAGGTTGTCAACGAAGTCGATGCGGGCGATCGCGGCGTCCATGTCGGACTGCGTCATCTTGCCCTTCTCGACAAACTTGCTCATGGACTTCTTGTGCACGCCCTTGCACTTGTCGCACGCGCCGGGGTAGGCGTCGAACACGATGACGTTCATGCCCGCCGCGGCCGCGACCTGCGCGATCCCGCCGCCCATCTGCCCCGCCCCGATCACCGCCAGCGTCCTGGGTTCCATGCTCTGCTCCTGTGTGGGCGAAGAGCGTAGGAGGTGAAAAACACGTTCGGTACGAGCCCCGAACGCAGTGAGTGGGCCTTTGGGGCTGTCGTGAGCTGCCACAAAAAGAAACCCGTCACTGCGTTCCGGGCTCGTTTCGAACGATTTTCGTGAACCTGAGGGGTCCCCCGCGCACTCTACCCGCGTGAACCCCCACGACCCCAACCCTCAGATCCCGCCCCGTCTCGAGCGGCAGCTCCGGGATGCTTACCGCTCCCTCGACTTTCCCGGCACCGACGCGGCCTTTGACCGCGACATGCTCGCTATGGCCGCCAAGGTCGGCGTGGCCGCGGGCAACCGCCGCAAGCACGCCCATCGCCGCTTCCGCCGCAACCTGCTCACCGGCCTGGCCGCGGCCCTCGCCGCCGGGACCATCACCGCGTGGTTCGCGTGGCCGAGCTCGAAGCCGGCGCCGGCCAACGCCGTGGCTTCGGCCAACCCGCGGGACCTCAACGCCGACGGCCGCATCGACATGCTCGACGCCCTCCTCCTCGCCGAGCGTGTCGATGGCGGCCAGCTCGCGAAGCAGGACGTCCAGCAGCTCGACCTCAACGCGGATGACCGCGTGGACTCCCGCGACGTGAAGATGCTCGCGGCGGACGCTGTCAGCCTGCAGCGGGGGACGCTGTGAAGGCCCTGGTCGCGTCCATCCTCCTCGTCGCGGCTGCGGTCGTGGCTGGCGCGTGGAGCCCCCAACCCGAGCCGCGCGTTGACAACACCATGCCCGCGGCGACGACGACCGAGTTCCTCGCCTACGACGTGGTGATCGACGCGGGGAGCGAGCCGCTGAGCGCGTGGCAGGTGGAGGTCAAGGACACGCTCAAGCACGCCCGCATCGTCGGCATCGAGGGCGGGCAGCCCGGCCCGTACAGCGGGGCCCCCCACTACGACCCCAAGGCCATCCAAGGCGAGCACGTCATCATCGGCGCGTTTACCACCAAGGACGCCCCCACCGGCAAGGTCCGGGTCGCACGCCTGCACGTGATGGCCGAGGGCGGCACGCCAAGTTTCACGACGACGATCACCGCCGCGGCCCCGGGGGGTCGCGCGTTCAACGCCACGCTCACCATCCAGCCGCACACGCCCGACGCCGCGCCCGGCGCGAAGCCCTAAGGAGAAGGCCCTGTGAAGAACCGCAAGCACCTCAGAATGATCATCACAGCCGGCGTTGCGCTCGCGGTGACCGGCACGTCGCTGTTCATGGCGGCGTGCAACTCGGTGGGGGCTGCGCACGCCGGAAAGAGCGAGAGCAGGACAAGTGTGGCGCAGGGCCCCAGTGGTCACGCGGAGGCGCACACCTACACCGATCTGCGCCTCATGGTCAGAGGATCCCAGCCCGTCAGCCCGCCGAACATCCTCGATTACCCGAGCGATTGGCCCAAAGCGACCTACAGCCGGGGCGTGGTCGGTGAGTCTGGCGTCGGGTTCGATCCGACTGTCAATGCCGATGGCGACATGGACGTCCGAAGCCTCGGTCGCGCGGAGGCGCTCCCCCTCGAGACAAAGCCCAAGGTCGACACCGCGCTGCGCGGCAACGACATCACCCGCGCCGAGAAGAACACCGAGTTGCTCATCATCGAGCGCCAACGCGCCGCCGAGCGGGCCCAGAACGACGCCATCGGCTGCGGCGGGCTGATCACCACCATCGACGAGAAGCAGGTCACCGTCCCGCTCAAGCACACGGACGTGAAGGGCGCGGTCGCGGGCTACATCTC
Source organism: Phycisphaerales bacterium (assembly GCA_035627955.1). Lineage (NCBI taxonomy): Bacteria > Pseudomonadati > Planctomycetota > Phycisphaerae > Phycisphaerales > Phycisphaerales bacterium. The sequence goes on along the minus strand of DASPKU010000003.1, from coordinate 99,692 downwards.
CGCCGTCACTGTCACGCAGCAGTTCCACAACCCGTACAGCAGCAAGATCGAGGCGGTGTATGTGTTTCCGCTGCCGGAGAACGCCGTGGTCAGCGAGTTCCTGATGACCATTGGGGACCGGCAGATCCGCGGCATCATTCGCGAACGGGAGCAGGCGGAGAGGATCTACCACCAGGCCCGCGCCCAGGGCTACACCGCCAGCCTGCTCACGCAGGAGCGGCCCAACATCTTCACGCAGAAGGTCGCGAACATCGAGCCGGGCAAGGCGATCGACATCAACGTCACGTACTACTCCACGCTTACCTACAGCGACGGCGGCTTCGAGTTCACCTTCCCGATGGTCGTCGGACCGCGCTTCAACCCGCCCACCGCACCCGGGGGGGCGGGCTTTCAGCCCGCTCAGCAATCCGGTATCGGCGCTGTCGCCCGCGGCGACCACGGCGCCTCAGGCCAGCCAACCGAGGTCCAGTACCTCCGCCCCACCGAGCGCAGCGGGCACGATATCGCCCTTTCCCTCGACATCGACGCCGGCGTGAGCATCGAGGCGATCGAGTCGCGCACGCACAAGGTCGACGTGAAGCGCAACAGCGAGAGCCGCGCCACCGTGACGCTCACCAAGTCCGACTCCATCCCCAACCGCGACTTCGTGCTGCGGTGGCAGGTCGCGGGTGAGAGCATCAAGTCCGCTCTGCTCGCGCACTCGCCGGACGCCCGCGACAACAACGGCGGCTACTTCACCATGATGCTCGTTCCGCCCAAGGACCTCGCCAGCGTTCCCCGCAACCCTGTCGAGCTCGTCTTCGTGCTCGACCGCTCCGGCAGCATGGACGGCGTGCCGATGCAGCAGGCCCAGACCGCCATCTCCCGCGGCCTGTCCCGCCTCCAGCCCGGCGATACCTTCCAGATCATCGACTTCAGCAACGACGTCAGCGCCCTCGGGGCCGCGCCGATCGAGGCCACCGACGCCAACATCGGCAAGGGCCAGCAGTACCTCGCGAGCCTGGACGCCAACGGCGGCACCTACATGATGAAGGGTCTCCGCGCCGCCCTTGAGTTCCCCCACGACCCCAAGCGCCTCCGCTTCGTCGCCTTCTGCACCGACGGCTACATCGGAAACGAGGCGGAGATCCTGGGCGAGCTGCACAGGAAGCTGGGCGCCAGCCGCGTGTTCAGCTTCGGCGTGGGCTCGTGCAACCGCTACCTGATGGACAGCATGGCCCGCATGGGCAGCGGCCTGGCGACGTACCTCTCACTGCGCGACGACGCCAGCACCATCATGGACACCTTCTTCGACCGCATCAGCCACGCCCCGATGCGCGACCTCACCGTCAACTGGTCGGGCGCGAACGTCAGCGAGGTGTACCCCAGCCGCATCCCCGACCTCTTCGTCGGCCGTCCTGTGATCCTCACCGGCCGCTACAAGGGCGAAATGCCCTCCACCATCCGCGTTGCCGGACGCGTGGGCAACGAGCAGCGCACCATCGACGTGCACACGGCCCGCGCCGAAGTGCCGCACGCCAGCAGGGCCCTCTCGCAGGTGTGGGCCCGCGCCAAGCTCACCGAGATCGCCGACCAGTCCGCCTGGGACGTGAACAACCCCGAACTCTCGCAGGCCGCCCGCAAGGTCGCCCTCGATTACTCTCTGATGTCCGCGTACACGGCCTTCGTGGCCGTGGACACCGCACAGCGCACCGCCGGCGACTTCGGGACCACCGTGCACGTGCCGGTGCCCGTGCCCGAGGGCGTGCGCTACGAAACGACCGTGCAGGAATCCAGGTAAGAACCGCGACCTCAGGGAGCGACTCGGCCCGCCCCGGGCCGACCTCCCCCTGCCACCCCACTCACCTCGAAACGAAGGACTCGCCCATGCCCCGCATGCGCCCGCTCATCGTCTGCGCCCTCCTCCCCCTGCTCACCGGATGCGCGTCGTACAACACGCCCGGCGGCCCCGCGAACATGCAGCTCTTCGGTGTTGCCTCAAAGGTGCAGGACGCGCACACCGACCCCACCATCCGCCCCGTGCTGGCCAAGCAGCCGCTCGCCAACTTCCCGGCCAGCATCGCCATCGCCCGCGTGCAGGCCAGCGGCTACAGCAACTACACCACCCGCTCCTACGGGCACGGCGCCTACAGCCTCGTCACCGCAAAGGACGTCGAGAAGCAGGAAGACTCCGACCGCATCGCCAAGCTGCCGATGGTGCGGGCTGTGAACCCCATCAGCCGCCTGATCCTCCCCGAGCAGCTCAGCAGCGACGTCGAGCTACGTCGCGCCGCGGCCTCCCTTGGTGCCGACATCCTGGCCGTGTACACCTTCGACACGCGGTACAAGAACGACGACTGGGCCCCGCCGCTCGCGGTCATCACCTTCGGCCTCTTCCCAACCGAGAAGACCAAGGTCGCGACCGAAGCCAGCTGCGTGCTGCTGGATGTCCGCAACGGCTACGTCTACGGCTCGGTGGAGGCGACGTCGAACAAGTCGCGGATCAACAACTTCTGGACCGATGATGAGGCCGCGGACTCAGCCCGGCGCGAGGCGGAGCGCGAGGCCCTGGACAACCTGCTAACGGCCCTGGAGAGCTCATGGGCCAACGTGGTGCGCACGCACGCCAACCGCGCGGCCCCGCAGCCGGCGGTCGTGGTCGATGAGGACCTGAATCGTTTGTTCCCGACGCCAGGGACGGGGAGCAACGCGCCCGAGGGGACGACCTATCGCACTCGATAGCGGCCCCCAAAACCGAACACAGAGGGTACAGAGCGAGAAACAGAGCCACACAGAGTTGAATCGATGAGCTGACTCTGTGTTCTCTGTCGTCCTCTGTTTCCTCTGTGTTCCTCTTCCCTTTACTGAACGGTGAACGTTCCGCCCGCCACCGCGTCGAAGCTCACCATCTGCCCCACCTCAAACTGCTCCGCCCGCTGGCGGGAGTCCGTCGGCACGGCATGGATCGGCACGCCCGCATCAACCACCACCGCGCCACCCTCCACCCGCACCACCGTCCCCTGCACACGCCGCGGCCGCCCGAACACCGGCTCCACGAACTGCCCGCCCGTGCCAACGACGTCAATCCGACGGGCCTGAACGCGGATCGTTCCCACGAGACGCTTGCCCACTGGCGTAGAGATCGGCGAAGTCGGCACCAGGTGCAGCTGGTAGCTCGTATTCGGCACGCCGAACACGATGTGCGATGACGTGGAACCCAGCAGCTCACCCCGCGCGAGGGCGGGGTCAATCTTGGAGGTCGGCGAGGGCGTGATCATGGGGCGGAGTGTATGTCAGGGCAGCACGAGGAGTGACCGGGAGTGGTCCCCATCAAACTGAAGCAGAAGATCGCGGTGGCCCGTCAGCAGCATCAGCACCTCACGCGAGGGGCCATTCCCGCTCACCAGAAAGACCACCTTGGGCGGATGCCCTCTTGCGAAGCTCCGCGTCTGGAAGTCCGCATCTTTGGTGCAGATCACGAACCCGTTCGCCTTCGCATATTCCCAGGCCACATTGTCATCGGCCCTGTCCAGACCGAGGGGAACCACATGGGCAGTGCCCGGATAGAGCTGTTGGAGGTGAGGCACCAACCTCCGTGAGAGGTGCTGATCCAGCAGCAACCTCACGCCGACATCTTCCAGTCGCCGTTCGTGAAGTCCGCCGCGAAGGCCAACGCGGCCGAGATGTCCTCGTCCGTCAGCTCGGGGAAGTCGGCCCGGATGTCATCGCGCGTCATACCAGAGGCAAGCCAGCCCAGGATGTCCCCAACCGAGATGCGCATGCCGCGGATGCACGGCTTGCCGCCTCGCTTCCCAGGCTCGATGGTGATGATCTTGCGGTAATCCATCATGAGCATCATAACAGCGGGCTCAATGAGGCCGCTGCGTCAGGCCTTGAGAAAGTTCCCCAGCACCACCCCCCCACCCTCCGTCAAAAAGCTCTCCGGGTGGAACTGCACGCCCTCCAGCATCGGCCCATTCCACACCCGCCGCAGCCCCATCACGACCCGCCGCAGCTCCCCATCCACGTCATCCTCGGCCCACGCCGAGACCTCCCACCCCTCGCCCACCCCCTCTACCACCAGCGAGTGGTAGCGAGCGCACACCATCGGCGAGGGCGCCCCCGCGAACACGCCGCGCCCGTCGTGCAAGACCACGCTCGTCTTCCCGTGCACGGCCCGCGCCGCCCGCGTCACCCGCATTCCGAAGCATTCGCCGATCACCTGGTGCCCAAGGCACACGCCGAGCACCGGCACATGCCCCGCAAACCGGCGTACCACCGCGGCCGACACCCCCGCCTCCCCCGGCCCGCACGGCCCCGGCGAAATCAGCACCCGCGATGGCCCTCGCCCGCCATCCAGCGCCTCGGCCGCCTCCACCGTCAGCGCATCGTTCCGCACCACCACCAAGTCGCGACCGAGCTCCAGCCCCGGCCGCAGCCGCCCGATCTCCTGCACCAGGTTCCACGTGAACGAGTCGTAGTTGTCGATCAGCAGGATCATCCGTCAGCGGCGCCCGCCCACCTTCGCCGGCGCCTTCTTCCCGCTCTTTTTCACCACGCGCTTGCCGACGGCCTTCGCCACCTTCTTCGCGAACCGCCCGCCTGCGGCCTTCACCTTCCCGCCCTTCAGCTCGATCGCCCCCGCCCGCTCGATCACATACCCGCAGCTCTTGCAGGTGCGGTTCTCCACCGGCCCGCCCCAGAACTCGTTCATGATCAGCTTGAGGTCCTCGTCGATCTTCTTGAGCACCCAGCGCACGTCGTGCACCAGCGTGTCGCACTGCGGGCAGTACCACTGGAGCCCGTCCTTCTGCGGGTTGCCCTGGTCGTCGAGGCCCCGCGGGAACTCCGCAATCCACCCCAGCGTCCCCGCCGGGCGCTGCGGCCGGTGCGGCACCCAGCGCGGCAGCAGGAACAGCTCGCCCTCCTTCACCACCACGTCGACCGGCTTGCTCCCATCCAGCGGCCGCACCCGCACCGCGATGTCGCCCTTGATCTGATAGAACAGCTCCTCGGTGGGGTTCACGTGGAAGTCGTTCCGCGTGTTGGGCCCGCCCGAGACAAACAGAATGACGTCCTTGGCCTCCGTGAAGAGCTGCTTGTTGCTCACCGGCGGCGTCAGGTTGCCCTTGTTCTGCTTGATCCACTTGGCGAGGTTGAGCGTGGAAAAGCTGTCGGCGCTGCTCATGGGCGGTGCTCCCTTGGTGATTGCCCACAGCGTATCCGTCCTGACTGGCCCCTTGGGTGGCCAACCGCTCCGCGCCGGCCGGTCCTCTCCTCCACTCCTCTACTCCTCTTCTCCTCCACTTCCCAGCGGGAATCCCCGCCAAATCCCCGCCCCACACTCGCTTTCCAACCCGGCCCGCGTATCCTCACCGAGTTTGCGCCCGCGGCTGCACTGGTGACGCCGCGCGAGCGATCAAGCACCGGGAGGATCCCGAGAGCATGCCCAAGCGCACGGACATCAAGACCATCCTCATCCTCGGCTCGGGCCCGATCGTGATCGGCCAGGGCTGCGAGTTCGACTACAGCGGCGCACAGGCGTGCAAGGCCCTCAAGGCGGAGGGCTACCGGATCGTGCTGGTCAACAGCAACCCGGCCACGATCATGACCGACCCGGCGTTCTCCGACCGAACCTACATCGAGCCCATCACCCACGAGGCCGTGCGGAAGATCATCCAGAAGGAGAACTCGCAGGGCCCCCGCATCGACGCGATCCTGCCCACCCTCGGCGGCCAGACGGCCCTCAACTGCGCGTGCAAGCTGTGGGACGACGGCACGCTCCAGGAGTTCGGCATCGAGATGATCGGCGCTAACCGCGCTGTCATCCACCGCGCCGAGGACCGGCAGGCCTTCAAGGAGATTTGCGAGGCGATCGGCCTCAAGCTGCCGCGAGCCAAGACCGTCACCACGATGAACGAGGCGACCGAGTTCCTCAAGGAGATCGGCCTGCCCGCCATCATCCGCCCCGCCTTCACCCTGGGCGGCACCGGCGGCGGCATCGCCTACAACCTCGAGGAGTTCCGCGACATCGTCTCCCGCGGCCTCGCCGCCTCCATGATCGGCCAGGTCCAGATCGACCAGTCCGTGATCGGCTGGAAGGAGTACGAGCTCGAGGTCGTCCGCGACAAGAAGGACAACTGCATCATCGTCTGCGGCGTCGAGAACATCGACCCCATGGGCGTGCACACCGGCGACTCGATCACCGTCGCGCCCATCCTCACGCTGACGGACAAGGAATACCAGGCGATGCGCGACGCCGCGCTCGCCATCATGCGGGCGGTGGGCGTTGAGACCGGCGGCAGCAACGTGCAGTTCGCCGTGAACCCCAATCCAAAGCCGGGCAGGGACGGCAAGAAGCCCTTCGAGATGGTCGTCGTGGAGATGAACCCGCGCGTGTCGCGGAGTTCTGCCCTCGCCAGCAAGGCCACCGGCTTCCCCATTGCCAAGATCGCGGCCAAGCTCGCCGTCGGCTACACGCTCGACGAGCTCCGCAACGACATCACCGGCACCACCAGCGCGTGCTTCGAGCCCACCATCGACTACGTGGTGTGCAAGATGCCCCGCTGGACGTTCGAGAAGTTCCCCGAGGCCGACGAGACGCTCACGACACAGATGAAGTCCGTGGGCGAGGCCATGGCCATCGGCCGCACCTTTAAGGAGAGCCTCCAGAAGGTCATCCGCTCGATGGACGTCAAACGCTTCGGGTATGGCCTGGACCGCAACGACAAGTGGCTGGAGGCCATGCGCGCGGTGGAGCGCGACCAGCTCGTGCTCGATGTCTCTGGTTCCGTCCCGCGCAAGCGCGGCGACCTCACTGCCGGCGATGAGAACGTCGCGGGCATGCAGACGTCGCAGACCGGCCTGCGCACGGCCGACGGCAGCGCCATCGAGTGGCCCATCACGCAGGAAAAGCTAATGCGGAAGCTGGCCGTGCCCAGCCAAGGCCGCTTCTACTACATCCGCTACGCGTTCAAGATGGGCTGGTCGATCGAGAAGGTGAACCAACTCACGAACATCGACCCGTTCTTCCTCGACCAGATGAAGCAGCTCGTCGAGTTCGAGGACACCCTCTGCGATTACCGCAAGCTGGAGGACGTGCCGCGCGAGGTGCTGTTCGAGGCCAAGCAGCTGGGCTACTCCGACGCGCAGCTCGCCAACCTCTACTGCGGCAAGATCAGCCCGGACACAATCCTCAAGGTCCGCGCCCGCCGCAAGGCCCTGAACATCGAGCCCGTCTACAAGCTCGTCGACACCTGCGCCGCCGAGTTCGAGGCGGTGACGCCGTACTACTACTCGACGTATGAGACGGCCTCTACGAGCCCCGAGCGCGAGCGAGGGATTTCGGGCACAGGGACCCACTCGCTGACGCTCGGGGCTCGCGCCGACGACGAAGTCCGCCTCACCAACAAGCAGAAAGTCATCATCCTCGGCGGCGGCCCCAACCGCGTCGGCCAGGGCATCGAGTTCGACTACTGCTGCTGCCACGCCGCCTTCGCCGCACGCGAGCTGGGCTTCGAGTCGGTGATGATCAACTCAAACCCTGAGACCGTGTCCACCGACTATGACACCAGCGACCTGCTCTTCTTTGAGCCCCTCACCCTCGAGGACGTGATGAACGTGGTCGAGCGGCTCAACTCGCCTTCGCACTCTGCCACTTTGCCACTTGGCCACTCTGCCACTTCCGGCCCCGTCCACGGCCTCATCGTCCAGTTCGGCGGCCAGACCCCCCTCAACCTCGCCCACGGCCTCGTGCAGGCCGGCGCGCCCATCATCGGCACCTCCATCGACTCCATCGACCTCGCCGAGGACCGCGACCGTTTCGACGCGCTCCTCGAGCGCATGAACCTCGCCAGACCCGCCTCGGGCATCGCCCGCACCTTTGACGAGGCCATCGACGTCGCGCGAAAGCTCGGCTATCCCGTGCTCATCCGCCCCAGCTACGTCCTCGGCGGGCGCGGCATGGAAATCTGCCAGGACGAGACCGCCCTCCGCTCCTTCATCACCACCGCCCTCAAGTCCGCCGGAATGGACGACGCCCCCGTCCTCATCGACAAGTTCCTCGCCGGCGCGATTGAGGTCGACGTCGACGTCGTTGCCGACTACCAAACCGGGGAGGCGGGCTTTCAGCCCGCAGCCTCCTCCAACAAGGCTCTACGCGGCGCCCTCGTCGCTGGCGTCCTCGAACAGATCGAACAGGCCGGCATCCACTCCGGCGACTCCGCCAGCGTCATCCCCCCGCCCTCGCTCTCGCCCGAAATCGTCGAGCAGATCGAGGACCTCTCCCGCAACCTTGCCAAAGAGCTCAAGGTCTGCGGCCTGATGAACATCCAGCTTGCCGTCAAGGACGGGCAGATCTACATCATCGAGGTCAACCCCCGCGCCAGCCGCACCGTGCCCTTTGTCAGCAAGGCCACGCACGTCCCCTGGCCCGCGATCGCCGCCAAGTGCATGATGGGCGTCACGCTCGCCGAGCAGGGCGCCGCCGAGCGCAAGCTCAACGGCGTCTGGGCCGTGAAGGAATCGGTCTTCCCCTTCAACAAGTTCCCCGGCGTGGACGTCGTGCTCGGCCCCGAGATGCGTTCCACCGGCGAGGTCATGGGCATCGACACCAGCTTCCCGATCGCCTTCGCCAAGAGCCAGGCCGCGGCCGGCACCTCGCTGCCCACCCAGCCCTGCGGCGTGTTCATCTCCGTCCGCGAGCAGGACCGCTCCGCGATCGTCGAGCCCGCCCGCCTGCTCATGGCCATGGGCTACACCGTGTTCGCCAGCGAAGGCACGGGCGCGCACCTCATCGAGAACGGCGTGAAGGTCAACATCCTCCAGAAGATCGCCGCGGGCGCCCGCCCCAACGTCATCGACATGATGACCAACGGCGAGATCGGCCTCATCGTCAATACCCCCACCCGCACGGGCTGGAAGACGGATGAAGGCCGCATCCGTGCCACCGCCGTGCGGCTCAACCTCCCCATGATCTCCACCACCACCGCCGCGGCCGCCGCCGTCCGCGCCATCCAGGCCATCCGCCAGCACAGCTGGGACGTGGCCGCCCTCCAGGACTACGAGCGCATGATGCACGCCGATCGGCTGGTAGAGCCGGTGGTGACGAGGCGGGCGGGCGTTAAGAGCTAAGGAGCGAGCCGATGGGCCTGTTCGAATGGTACTTCGGCCTTCGCCCGCTCACACGGTTCCTCGTAGCCGTGGTGCCGCTGAGCATCGGACTGGCCTCGTTCTTCTTCGGCCGCAAGTTTCTGCCGGTGCCACTGGGCATCGGACTCGTCATGCTCTGCTGCTCATTCCCAACCGACGGCGAGCGCAACAAGTGGGGCGACTGGTAGCTCGCCTCTTCGCCCCGACTGAGGCGCCAAAGTATTGCCACAGGTGAAGCGATGGCGCTCCGCCATCCGCGCGGCCCGTAGCGATTCTTCGCCCCGAATGGGGCGCCAGAGTGTTGCCACGGGTGAAGCGATGGCGCTTCGCCATCGCGCAACCCGTGGTGGGCTCCCTCAGGGTTTGTGCCCCGAAGGGGCACAGGAGCCCTCCACTCCGATGGCCAGCGGCAGACGGGGTCAGTACCCGCCGGAAATCAGGAACCCGGGCAAGCCCCAGCCAGTACACTCCAATAAGCGGCATTCCTCATTCATCGCATTCGCCGCGACATTCTGGAGCCGACCCATGCACGCAGTCCACTGGCGTCTGCTTTCGCTTTGTCTCCTCACATTCGCCATCGCAAGCCCCGCACGCGGGCAGTGTGGAGGCCAATGGCTGAACCAGCGCGATGGTCTGATCCTCACCAACGGCTTCGACGCGCCACAAGTGAAGGCCCTGCACGTCGCTGACCTTGATGGAGCAGGTCCCCAACCCGCGATGCTGTTCGTTGGCGGCGAGTTCCGTACCGCGGGAGGTCTACCCGCGCAGCATGTCGCCGCGTGGGACGGTGCCTCGTGGCACTCATTCGGCGGCACTGGGCCGATCGGCGCACCCGGCACTGGTATGCCGATGGCGGTCTCGTCACTGCTCGTCTACAACGGGCAACTCCTCGCGGGCGGCGGACAGACAGCAGCAACCGGGAGCAGCGTCTATCGCTTCCAGGATGGAGTCTGGGCGCAACTCGGCACATCAGGGCCAGTCGGAACCGTCTACGCGATGACCGAGTTCGAAGGTGACCTCATCGCCGCCGGTGACGGGATCTACAGATGGAACGGCCAATCGTGGACGGTCATCGCCCCGCGCGGGGAGCTGACGATCTTCGCACTCAGCGTTCATGATGGCCAGCTCTACGCGGCCGGCAATGGCTCGTTCCCGTCACCGTCAGACGGCGGTCAAGCGGCCACGAAGATCGGCCGATGGGATGGCGAAAGTTGGCGTCCCGTGGCAGGCAACACACTTACACACACCGTGTCTGCCCTGGTCTCAACACCACTCGGACTCACGGCTGGCACCCAGCCTGGAGGCATCCATTCCGTTAACGTACTCACCGACATCAACTGGAACAGGGTGACGCCCTGTTTCCAATGCGATTACGCGGTGAATGCGAATGCGCTCACGTGGGTGAACAATCAACTCTATGTTGCGGGCCAACTTCGCGGGAATCAAGTTGGTGGCGTGGGCGCCCGCATCATCGCTGGCCAGTGGGTGATCGATCCTAACACTCCCCGCGCGAACAGCTTCGCGGTCGCTCAACTTCACAACCAGGTCTACTTCGGCGGCATCGGCGGCCTCTACCGCCACGCCGTTCCCACCGCCGACTTCAACAACGACGGCCTGACGAACGACGTCGACACCGCCGCCTTTTTCGCCTGCCTCGGCGGCGCCTGCTGTCCCGGCTGCCTTAGCTCAGATCTCAATGCCGACGGCGACTACGGCACAGACCAGGACATCGAGGCCTTCTTCCGCATGCTCGCGGGACAGCCCTGCTGACACGCTCCTATCTCACCGCCCCCACACACCTCTCCACCACCGCCCCCACCGCCACATTCTCCCCCTTCCCCGTATCCCTCCGCAGCTTGAACTCCACCGCCCCCTCCGCCAGCGCCTTCTCGCCGAGGGTCAGCCGCACCGGCACGCCGATCAAATCGGCGTCCTTGAATTTCACGCCCGGCCGCTCGTCGCGGTCATCGATCAGCACATCCAGCCCCGCCGCGCTCAGCTCACCCGCCAGCTTCGCCGCGGTCGACGTCTGCTGCTCGTTGTCCGGCCGCATCACCGTGATCAGCACGTGGTACGGCGCGATCGCCGCCGGCCAGATGATCCCGTTCTCGTCGTGGCTCATCTCCACGCACGCGGCCATCGTCCGGCTCACACCGATCCCGTAGCACCCCATGATCACGCTCTGCTTCTTCTGCTCCTTGTCCAGGATCGAGAAGCCCATCGCGTCGCTGTACTTGGTCCCCAGCTTGAAGATGTGCCCGACCTCGATGCCCTTCACGGCCTCGAGCTTCGCGCCCGCGTCCTTCGGTGACGGGTCGCCCGCGAGCGCGTTCCGCACATCCCCCACCACCATGTACTTGTCCCCGCCGCGCAGCCCGCCCGTGCTCTTGCCCTTCACCTGCGCGTCCATCGGGTCCTTGCCAAGGTCGCGCACCCAGTTGAAGTGCTTCACGTGGTAGTCGGTTTTGTCGCCGCCCGTGACCCAGAACATCGGCTTGCCCTTGGCCGCGTCAAAGCCCACCGCCGCGTCGCGATCGACCAGCAGCAGCACGCCCTTCTTTCCCACGACAGCCCGCGGCGACACGAACCCGATCGCGAAGCCCTTCGCCTTCGCCTCCGCCGGGTCCGCCAGCTTCACCTTGCACTCTGCGAGGTCGCGCACCTTCCCCTCGTTCACGTCGTGATCGCCGCGCACGACCGCCACCACCCACTCCTCGCCGTACTTCTCCAGGTCCTCTGGCGTGCTGTCCACCTTGAACACGATCGTCTTGAGCATGTTCTCCGGCTTCACCTTGAGGAACTTGCACACATCGTCGATGCCCGGGCACCCCGGCGTGTGCACTTCCTCGAGGGCTCCCGTCGGATCACCGGCGAAGAAGCCCTTCTCGGGAGCCGGCCGCTCGCCGATCTCGCACTTCTCCACGTTGGCCGCGTAGCCGTTCTTGAGGTCCTTGAGGATCGTGTCCTCGCCGCTCGCGCAGTTCACCATGAACTCGTGGCTCGCGCTGCCGCCGATGGGCCCGCTCTCGGCCTCCACCGCGCTGAAGTCCAGCCCGCAGCGCGTGAAGATGTTCGTGTACGCCCTGTACATCGCGTCGTACGCCTCGTTCAGCCCGCCGGGCCCCTCCACACCCATGTGGAACGAGTACGCGTCCTTCATGATGAACTCGCGGCACCGAAGCAGCCCCGCCCGCGGCCTGGCCTCGTCGCGGAACTTCGTCTGGATCTGGTACAGGTTCAGCGGCAGCGTGCGGTAGCTTGTCACCGTCTGCCGCATCAGCTCGGTGATGACCTCCTCGTGCGTGGGCGCCAGCGCGTGCGTCGCCTCGGCCCTTTGCCCACGCCCCTTGCGGTCCACCAGCCGGAACAGGTTGTCGCCGTAGTCCACGTCCCGCTTGGTGCCCGCAAAGAGCTCGAAAGGCTCCAGCGCCGGCATCAGCATCTCGCTCGCGCCCGCCGCGTCCATCTCCTCGCGCACGATCTGCGACACCTTCCGCAGCGTCCGCCACGCCAGCGGCAGGTAGTCGTAGATCCCCGCCCCCACCTGCCGGATGTACCCCGCCCGGTGCAGCAGCACGTGGCTCGGCACCTCCGCGTCATTCGGAGCCTCCCGCGTGGTCGGGATGAGAGTCTGCGTCCAGCGGTGAACAGCGCCCTTCGTGGTCGTCATAGGCCCCGACTTTAGGTGCTCACTCGATGCCTTGATGCCCTGTGCCTTGATGCCTTTCTTCCACCCGCCTCACCTCCGTGCCCCTCCGTCCACCTCTGTGTCCCTCTGTGTTCCTGCCTTTCCTACCATCCAGCAGACCCATGGCCAAAGAACGCAACACCATCGAAGTCGCGTCCGAACGCGCCGTGCTGGCCGCCGTGCGCCTCCCCGACCTGCGTGATCCCACCTCAAGGGACTCCCGCCCCGGCGCCGGCGACCCCCACAGCCCCCACGACCCCTTCGGCGAGCTCAAGGCCCTCGCCGAGCAGGCCGGCGCCACCGTCGTCGGCGAGATCTCCCAGCGCCTGGAAAAGCCCGTCGGCGCCACCTTTATGGGCGCCGGCAAGCTCCAGGAGCTCAAGGCCCTCTGCGACGAACTCAACGCCTCCACCATCATCTTCGATAACGACCTCTCGCCCCGCCAGATCGGAAACATCGAGAAAGAAACCCTCCGCAAGGTCGTCGACCGCTCCGAGCTGATCCTCGACATCTTCGCCAGCCGCGCCACCACCAACGAGGCCAAGGTCCAGGTCGAGCTCGCCCAGCTCGAGTACACCTACCCCCGCCTCCGCGCCATGTGGAACCACCTCGAGCGCATCAAGGGCGGCATCGGCTCCCGAGGCCCAGGCGAAATGCAGCTCGAAATCGACCGCCGCCTCGTGCAGTCCCGCAAGGTCGCCCTCCAGCGCGAGCTCGAGACCTTCCAGGCCCGCAAGCGGCGCGAGGTCGCCGCCCGCAAGCGCGAGCACTACACCGTCGGCATCGTCGGCTACACCAACGCCGGCAAGTCCACCCTCTTCAACACCCTCACCGCCGGCGGCGCCTACGCCGACAACCGCCTCTTCGCCACGCTCATGACCCGCACGCGCGAGTGGAGCCTGGGCGGCTCGCTCTCGGTCATGCTCTCCGACACCGTCGGCTTCGTGCGCGATATCCCCCACCACCTCGTCGCGTCCTTCAAGGCCACCCTCGAAGAGGCCACGCACGCCGACCTGCTCCTCATCGTCCTCGACATCTCCGATCCCGCGGCCGAGCTCCAGTACCGCGTCGTCAACCGCGTGCTCGACGAGCTCTTTGAAGACCTCAAGCAAAGCGCCCATAAGGAAGACCTCCGCGTCAAAGAACCCAAGCGCGTCCTCCTGCTCAACAAGGTTGACCAGCTCCGCGACAACGCCTCGCTGCTCGTCTGGCAGCGCCGCGTCCCCGGCTCCATCCCGATCTCCGCCATCGGCGACCCGCTCACCGAGCCCGGCCTCGTCGCCCTCGCCAACCTCGCCCGCGAAGGGGCCCTTGGCGACATCGACACCTTCGACGTCACCGTCCCGCTCTCGGACACCAAGACCATCCACCTCATCGAGACCCGCGGCCAGGTCCTCGACCGCACCTACCACCCCACCTCCGTCACGCTCCGCGCCAGGATCGGCCGCCGCCAGCTCGCGCAGCTCCGCTCAAATGGCGCGCGCCTGGAACTCGCGACCACCAACGGCGAAGCGGTCGAGCTCGAGCTTCTGCCCCACCAGGATCAACCCAAAGGCTGGGGCAACATCTCCCCTTCAAGCCCCCTTGCCCGCGGGGGGAGGGCTGGCGAGGGGTTGGCGGAGAACCGCTAAGCCTTGATCCGCATCCAACTCTGGCGGGAGTGAGCGACTGGCTCCAGCGCTTGCTCGGACCAGTCCGCGCTCACTCCTCCACCACTCACCCCATCCACCCCATTGGACATCCGCCCTCACCCCGCCGATACTTCCCTTCCCGCTGGCCCCCCGGCGGCTGGCCACCTTAGCTCAGCGGTAGAGCGATGCTTTCGTAAAGCATAGGTCGTGGGTTCAAATCCCACAGGTGGCTCTTCTCGTCCCCTAAACGCGGTCGTTCTCGGAATTTGCGGACCCTGTCCCGGGCAATCCGCGTACCGCTCACCGCCCGCCGCACACCGGCCGGTTGTTCCAACGCCCAGGATAACCATGGGCACCGTTGGAAACTTGGTCAAGCTTGAATCAACTTCGCTTGACATTGCCCTTACCTTGTGAGAGTTTGTACCTGTCGCGTACGCGCAGAATGTGACGCCCTTTTGTCGGGCGTCACGCGCTGTACAGAGGTGTTGTCGCCGCGGTTCTCGCGGTACAGGGCATCAAACCAGGAGACGAGGAATGTCAAAGAGTGCGCTTCAGCTTGCATTGCTGGCGGGGACGATGTTCAGCACGACGGCCATGGCCCAGATGGTGTCGATCGATGGCGGCCGGATCGACCCGGTTCAGATCCACCTCGACGAGCACGGCAACGTCATCAACCCCCCCACCTACAGCAACCGCGCCGTCGGCGTGACCTACGGCAACTACATCTTCGATAGCCAGGTCCCCGCCGGTGAGGCCCACCTCCTCACCGCCGCGATCGGCACCGGCATCCGCCACGCCATCGAGGACATCAGCTTCACCCCCGGACCGTGGGCCGTCGGCGCCAACCACACCATCACCAGCTTCAAGATCACGATCAAGAACGAGCTCAACAACCCCCCCGCCGCCGGCACTGACCCCACCATTCGTATCCGGTTCATCGACCGCGCCAACCTGAACTTCTTCGGTCAGGCCGGCGAAGGCACCGACATGATGGTCGCCAACGCCCCCGTGGTCGCCACCCTCAACCTCGGCCTCCCGGATGTGTTCCCCAACAACGGCAACTTCCAGGGCTTCGTCTACAACCTCGGCACCCCCCTGACCATCCCGCACGGCGATTACGTGCTGGACATGGCCATCATCGACTTCACCACGGGCAACTTCCTCACCACCGACTCGTACCGCTTCACCCTCACCTCGCAGTCGCGTCAGGGTCAGGTCGGCACGACCCCCGGCAACCCCGCCAGCCCCGGCTTTACCGCCGAGAACGCCGGCAACGACAAGGGCTACGACGGCATCTTCACCGGCGGCGCCATCAACGGCGCGACCAATGACCACATCCGCCTCGGCTTCAACTACCTGGGCAGCTACCGCAACGTCGGCCTGGACTTCGCGATCATCGGCGACATCCCCGCGACCCAGCCCGCCTGCAACCCGGTGACCCTCGGCGCCGACAACACCTTCGCGTCCGTGGCAGTGAACGCGACCGCCGCCCCGGTGTGGCGCTGCGTCACCCTGACCAGCGACGCCACTGACGCCAACCTCAAGTACCTCGACATCGACACCGAGGGCTCCACGATCAACACCGCCATCGCCATCTTCGATAGCGAGGGCAACGTGATCGCTCAGAACGACGACAGCGGCTCTGGCACCAATGCCCAGCTCAGCTTCGGCATGGGTCGCCGCGCCGCCGTCGGTGATGGCGAGCAGTACGACGGCCGCCACTGGAACGACAACGGCGCCACCCCGGTGCTCGGCCTCGCCGCCGGCACCTACTGGATCGCGGTTGTCCCCTCCGACACGGCCTCCCCCGCCGCCTTCAGCGCCGGCTTCACCGCTATCCCCGGTGGCACCGCGACCGGCGCCGCCACCCTCCGCGTCCGCACCAACGCCAGCACCGGCGCGCTCGAGCCCTCCGTGGCTCCGCTCGCCACCCGCATCACCACCCCGCTGGGCGACGACCCGCTGGTCGCGCCGGGCGGCGAGTCGGCGGCCTTCGCCCTCAATGGGCCCGCCGTCCGCTGGTTCGACTTCCGCACCTGTGTTGACGCCACCGCCGCTGAGCCCGTCCTGGTTCAGGGCACCGGCGACTGGCCCTTCAGCCTGTCGGTCTTCGACAGCTCGGGCAACCAGATCTCCACGGTCAACGGCACCGATGGCGTCACCGCCGACGTGAACCTGACCGCCAACCCCGCGGGCACCTACTACGGCGTCATCGCCTACGACCAGCCCCCGGACTTCAGCCCCAGCCCCGCGACCGACGGCCGTTGGCACGTCCGTGGCCGCGACGGTGACGCGGGCTTCGAGTTCACCTTCGCGGTCTTCGTGACCAACACCACCTGCGGCACGCCCTGCCCCGGCAACGAGTGTGGCCCGCAGGACTACAACGGCGACGGTGACAGCGGTACCGACCAGGACATCGAGGCGTTCTTCGCCTGCCTCGGCGGCACCTGCTGCGAGACCTGCTTCTGCCAGGGCTCCGACTTCAACGGCGACGGTGACTTCGGCACCGACCAGGACATCGAGGCGTTCTTCCGCGTCCTCGGTGGCAACCCCTGCTGATCGCCTGATCTGTTCCTCGTAACTCCGCACGCCCGGGACTCACCTCCCGGGCGTGTTTTCTTTTGCTAGGGGACGAAGTGACGGAGTGACGAGTTTCGAGAACTCCGTCTCACGTCTCACCGTCTCAACTCCGTGCTCTCAGTGCCTCCGTGTTTGGTATTCACTGCCCTGGGAAGCGCGCCAGCCTGAACGCCTTCCGGTGCTCGCTCACCGGCGTCCCATCGGGCAGGTGCCCGCGCATGTAGTCCATCGCCCACCGGCCCTCGCCGCCCGCCTGGATCTTCGCGATGTTCCCGCTCCGCTGTGCCGTAAACGTAAAAAAGTCCTGCTTCAGCTGCGGGTCGTCATCCAGGCTCTTGAACTCGGGCTCAACTTCCTCGAGCATCGCCAGAGGGAACGGCACCAGCATGCAGATCGGCTCGCCCTTGCGGAAGTACACATCCACGTTCCGCCGCATGATCTTCCAGTTCATCGTGAACGTCGCCGGGTTCCAGTCCGTCTCCACGATCCCATCGAGCGCCACCACGTTGTCCTTCGGCTGATTGCTCGGCCCCCGCACCCACAGCCCATAGCCCTGGCTCGTCCTGAACAGCCACGGCATCGAGAACGTCAGGATCCCGCTCCCAAAGTGTGACCGGATCTGCCCCGCGTTGGGCCCCTCGCCGTCCGGGAACGTCACCTTCGTGTCGCTCCCCTGCGAGCCCCCGTTCCACCGCGCCGAGAAGTTCAGCGGGCACCGCAGCACCCACCCGGCCTGGTTGGCCATCACCAGCGGCAGGCACCGGTACGCGAACTTATCCGGCGTCGCGTCCATCCACTCCCGTTTGCCGCCGGCAGGCTCCATAATCCAGTTGGCCGTGGAGCTCACCTCGTACGCCGTCAGCTTGCATCCCATGCCGAAAGGTTACCCATCCCTTCCGGTCTCCTCCCCCGTGGGGGGAGGGTTAGGGAGGGGTTGGCAGCGTGCCTCCGACACCCCCGTAACGCCCCGAGCGCCTGTTGGCGCTCGTAGCCCAGCCGCTACCCCGCCCAAAAATCCCGAAATCCCGGGCACACAACCCGCTCTGCAACGTCCAACCGGGTACGCGGTACGATTGAGTGCTACAGGCCGGACACACAGGAACTAGCGGGGTGCTCAACAGTGTCCCCCCGGGGCAAGCCAAGACGCGGCCCCACACGGCGCCCACTTTGGAAGCTGGGCGGCCCGGCAGCACGCCTGCCACCTGCAGCACGCCTTGCGAAAGGACTCTTGCATGACTCGGACGTCCCTGACCACCGTGTCCGCCCTGCTCCTGGCCGCCGGCTCGGCCTTTGCCCAGCCGACCACGCCCACCTCGCCGGCCTCCACCCCCGCGGCCACCCCGGCCGCGCAGCCCGCGACCACTACCACCACAACGACTACCACCACGACCACCCGCGTCCGCTCCAGCGGCATCCCCCAGCGCGACACGCTGACGAAGATGATGCGGAACGTCTCCATCGAGTTCAAGGACCACCGCCTCGAGGACGTGCTCAAGTTCATCACCGAGGTCACTCAGGCAGACGTCGAGGTCTTCTGGCAGGATGAGCGCAACTCCTCCGGCCTCGACAAGGACACCCCCATCACCCTTAAGCACGACAAGGGCACCGCCCTCGACCTGCTCATCAAGGTGCTGGATAAGGCCGCGACCGATTCCACCGGCACGGGCAACTCCTGGCAGCTCGACGACAGCGGCACCATGCAGGTGGGCCCCAAGGACCGCCTCAACAAGTACAAGAAGGTCAAGCTCTACTCGATCGCCGACCTCCTTGTTGAGATCCCCGACTACACCAACGCCCCCGAGTTCGACCTCCAGACCGTCCTCCAGAATCAGGGCGGGCGCGGCGGCGGCGGCGGTGGTCAGTCACCCTTCCGCGATAACAACCAGCAGCCCCCGCCCCGGCGCACCCCCGAGGAGCGCGCCGAAGACATCCGCGAGCTCCTCGTCGGCCTTGTGGAAACCGAGCAGTGGACCGACAACGGCGGCGACGGCGCCTCTATCCGCTACTTCCAGGGCAACTTCCTCGTCAACGCCCCCGACTACATCCACCGCCAGATCGACGGCTACCCCTACTGGCCCGCGGCCGACACCCGCGTGGCCGTCGTCAACGGCCGTCGCTACGTGACGCTCGGCGTCGACACCGCCACCAGCAAGGTCAACGGCTTCACCCAGCAGCCCATCACCGGCCAGGTCGGCGGCGGCGACGCCAACCCCACCCGCCCGCCGGGACCCCCGTAATCGCAACCCACAACACGTGACCCACGTGTCGTGAAACGCGGCCGCGATCACCCCTCGCGGCCGCGTTCGCTTTTGGCAGTCCCACGACCGGGCTCTGACGGTCGTGTCCACCCCGAGCGATACCATGCCCTCCCCATGCCGGACCGCGCCAACATCTTGCAAGCCGTCCAGCAGTACTGGGGCTTCTCCTCCCTCCGTCCGCTCCAGGAGCAGGCCATCACCGCCGCGCTCAACGGCCGCGATTCGCTCGTCGTCATGCCCACAGGCGGCGGCAAGAGCCTCTGCTACCAGGTCCCTCCCCTCATCCACGCCAAGCTCACCGTCGTCGTCAGCCCCCTCATCGCCCTGATGAAGGATCAGGTCGACGGCCTCAAGCTCAACGGCTACCCCGCGGCCGCGCTCCACAGCAACCTCTCGCCCGAGGAGTCATCCGCCATCCGCGCGAGCGTGCAGCGCAACGAGACCAAGCTGCTCTTCGTCGCCCCCGAGCGGCTGCTCACCGACCACTTCCTTGCGTTCCTTGCCCGCCACCACGACCAGAACGGCATCGGCGGCTTCGCGATCGACGAGGCCCACTGCATCAGCCAGTGGGGCCACGACTTCCGCCCCGAATACCGCCGCCTCGCCGAGCTCCGCTCGATCTTCCCCTCCATCCCCTTCCACGCCTACACCGCCACCGCCACCCCGCGCGTTCGCGAGGACATCGCCGCGCAGCTCCACCTGAGCGACCCCGCGACCCTCATCGGCACCTTCGATCGCCCCAACCTCACCTACCGCATCCTCCCGCGCGTGGACCTGCTCGAGCAGGTCTGTGAGGCCCTTGACCGCCACAAGAACCGCGCCGCCATCATCTACTGCATCTCCCGCAAGGACACCGAGAGCCTCGCCCAGGACCTCCGCTCCCGCAAGTACAACGCCGCGGCCTACCACGCCGGCCTCGAGCCCTCCACCCGCCGCAAGGTGCAGGAGCAGTTCAAGAACGAAGCCCTCGACGTCGTTGTCGCCACCGTCGCCTTCGGCATGGGCATCGACCGCGGCGACGTCCGCTGCGTCATCCACGCCTCCATGCCCAAAACCGTCGAGCACTACCAGCAGGAGACCGGGCGCGCCGGGCGCGACGGCCTCCCCGCCGAGTGCGTGCTGTTCTACTCCAACGCCGACGTCATGCGCTGGCAGCAGCTCATGCAGCGCGGCGCCGACGACTCTTCCGCCGACAGCGAGTCCGTCGCCCAGGGCCTCGCCATCCAGTTCGAGCTCCTCGACCACGCCCGCCGCCTCTGCACCAGCGCCCGCTGCCGCCACCAGCTCCTCAGCGAATACTTCGGCCAGCCCTACACGCCGCCCGCCGGCCAGCACGGCTGCGGCGCCTGCGACGTCTGCCTCAACGAACTCGACTCCGTCGACGACTCCACCGCCATCGCCCAGAAGGTCCTTTCCTGCGTCTACCGCGTCGGTCAGCGCTTCGGCGCCGCCCACGTCGCCGACGTCCTCCGCGGCTCACGCTCGCAGAAAATCCTCGACTACAAGCACGACCAGCTCTCCACCCACGGCCTCCTCAAAGACTCACCCCGCGAGGCCATCCTCAGCTACATCAACCAGCTCGTCGACCAGGGCCTGCTCGAGCGCACGCCCGGCGCCATGTCCACGCTCTACCTCACCAGCGCCGCCACCCCAGTCCTCAAGGGCCAGCAGCCCGTCACCTTGTTCGCGCCCAAGGAAGTTCTCGCCGCCACCCCCGACACCGGCCCGCTCACGCCGCAGGAGGCCGAGCTCTTCGACTCGCTCCGCGCCCTGCGGCGCGAGATCGCGACCGAGCTCAACGTCCCGCCCTACACCGTCTTCGCCGACACCACGCTCGAAGAAATGGCCCGCGTCCGCCCCGCCTCACCGCAGTCGTTCATCTCCATCAAGGGCGTGGGCAACACCAAGCTCGCCACCTTCGGCGACCGCTTCCTCGACCACCTCCGCGACTACTGCCGCCGCTTCGGCCTCGCGATGGACACCACGCCCGGCTCGCGCCCGCGCCGTATCAAGGACCGCGCCGACAAGGCCCCGCGCCCCCGCCCGCAGGCCGCGGCCCTCTTCGCCGAGGGCCGCTCCATCGACGACGTCGCGGCCAAGCTCGCCGTCGAGCCCCGCACCGCCGCCAGCTACCTCTCCGAGTACATCATGCTGCACCGGCCGGCGACGATCGACACGTGGGTCGAGCCCAAAACCTACGCCGCCGTCGCCGACGCCATCTCCAAGCACGGCGACGCCCTCCTCCGCCCCATCTTCGACCACCTGGGTGGCAGCGTCCCCTACGAGCAGATCAGGCTGGTGGTGAACCACCTGAAGGTTTCCAGATAGCACCAACTGTGCCACGATCACGTCTTCGTGATCGTGTCTTCCTCCCGAGCATCCACGAATCCAGTCCAGGTCCCCCACCGCTCAGCGCCACCTGGCGCCCAGTCGCACTCAAGGACCGCCGGTTGCCGCCGCCACCAGTGCACGCTCGACCATCGCCAGTCCTGAGGTACTGTGACCAGCCCTCGCTCAACGGGGTTCTCATGGATGTACCTCACTTCACGACAGAACTCATCGGTGTCTCGGATCATCCGGTCAAACCCGCCTCCGTGCTGCCAAAAGCGCGGCCGACCTCGAACCGAAATCTCGGCGAGCAGGCCCTCAAGGCCTATCTCCCTCCAGCGCGCGAGCACTTTCTTCGAGGTGTTGGTCTTCAGAACCTGAGCCACGTGTGACCAGGCAGAACCGTCCGCTCTGATGATCATGTGAACGTGCTCTGGCATCACCACCCACGCGTAGAGCTTGAACCCATGCCGCCGCCGTGCCTCGATGAGGTGCTCGACGAACAAGTCCATGATGCGCGCGTTCTTGAGCAGAGGACGCCGGTCGTATGCCGAGAACGTGATGAACCGCATATCAAGCGGCCGCTCCCACCGCCGGAACTTCTTCTCGTGCATCCTGTGCCACGATCATGCTTCATGATCGTGCCTCCTCTTGATTAGCCCACGCGCGCACACGATCACGAAGCGTGATCGTGGCACATCTCGCTCACTCCCCCACCTCCACCACCACCTCCACCTCCACCGGGCTCCCCAGCGGCAGCGCCACGCTCCCCACCGCCGCCCGCGCGTGCCGCCCCGAATCCCCGAACACCTGCACCAGCAGCTCGCTCGCGGCGTTCGCCACCTTCGGCTGCTCATAGAACCCCGGCTCGCTGCACACCCACACCCCTACCCGCACCACCTGCTTCACCGCGTTCAAACTCCCCACCGCCGACTTGATCACCGCCAGCGCGTTCAGTGCACACTGCCGCGCACACGCCTGCGCCACCTCCACCGGCACCTGCCCCGGCACCGCCCCCACCGCCATCAGCTTGCCGCCCTCGAAAGCCACCTGCCCCGAGACGAACAGCAGGTTCCCCGCCCGCCGCCATGGGATGTACGCGGCCACCGGCTTCGGGGCCTCCGGCAGCCGCAGCCGGAGCTCCGCCAGCACCACCTCCGGATCACGCCCCCCAAGCCCCCCACGATCGGTCGATGTTTGGTTCATAGGAAGCCAGAATACCACCTCCCCACCTGCCCCTCACCCCCGCCCAGGCCCCCCATCCCCAATCCGCAATCCCCAATCCCAAATCCGAAATTTCCGCGTCCCATCCGAACCACCGCAACCTCCCCCCTTGACGCCCGAATAAGTTCTGGTAACTTGTCGCAGCGAGATGTGGTGGCAGGTGGCGGATAAGTCCTGTGCAATGCTGAACACCGTCCTTTTGGCGTGCCTCACGGCCGCCCTCTGATCCCGCACAGGGGTTCTCTCAAGCCTGCCGACATTCCGGACGGAACTCTCCCAGCGGTTCCAAGGCGTTAACGATCGGCCTTGGGGGTGTCTGGAAGGGTTCCAAGGCCGTTCTGGCGAGCCCCAAGCGTAAGCGAGCGGGTTCTCCAGTACGCGAGTCGGCTTCGGCTGGCCCCTCCTGCACGCCCCTTCGGGGACGCGCCCAAAGGCACGCCACAACTGATCGTTCGTCCGTTCACGTAGTCCCGCTGTGGGCTCTACCCCCGGCTCTGTCGCCGGCACCCCAGCAGGACGCTAGGAGACTGCAATGCGTCGTAAGGCTTTCACGCTGATCGAGCTGCTGGTCGTCATCGCGATTATCGCGCTGCTGATCGGCATCCTCCTCCCCGCCCTTGGTAAGGCCCGCGCCAGCGCCCGCCAGATCAAGGACTCCACCCAGGTGCGCGGCGTGCACCAGGGCTTCGTGATGTTCGCTCAGAACAACAACGATTCCTACCCCAACCCCCAGACCCTCGACAAGAACAACACCACCCGCGCCGCCACGGTCTTCAAGGACCTGCCCCGCGGCATCATCTCCACCCTCATCTACAACGGCTTCTTCGGCCCCGAGCTGTGCATCAGCCCCGCTGAGTCCAACGGCGCCATCAAGCAGATGACGACCTACGCCTACAGCCAGCCCGTCGGCGCGGCGACCCCCGCCCAGGCCCTGTGGGACCCCAACTTCCGCGCCACCCCCCTCGACGCCGATGACCCGGCCGGCACCACCAACCAGCCGCTCCAGACCGGCAACTTCTCCTACGCCCTCCTCTTCCCCGCCGGCAACCGCAAGGCGAAGTACAGCAACAGCTTCTCCGCCACCGAGGCCGCCGTCGGCAACCGCGGCCCGGCCTATGCGGCCAACGGCTCCGGCGCCACGCTGACCTGGATCCTCAACACCGAGACCGCGATCCCCAGCATCGGCAGCAACACCACCCGCTACGGTGTGACCTCCAACACCCTCACCATCCACGGCGCCCGCACCACCTGGGAAGGCAACGTCGTTTACAACGACAACCACGTGAACTTCGAGACCCGCCCCGATCCGGAAGGCACCCCCTTCACCTTCGCCGGCGTCTCCGGCAACCAGAAGTCGTTCCCTGACAACATCTTCGTCAACGAGAACGACAGCACCCGCGCTGCCGCCTCCGAGACCACCTGGGCCGACATGTCCACCTTCACCAACAACTACCTCCGCAACTGGGGCTGCGGCAACATCACCGTCAGCAGCACCGGCTGGTCGGCGGTTCAGCCCTACTACGACTGATCCCGCACACGCGGAACAGAGTGCCCTGACTCTGACAGTCTGAAATCACCAAGGGCCCGGGAGTTCACCTCCCGGGCCCTTCTTCTTTCCAAAAGAGCCGATCGCGCAAGCGATCGAGTCCCCCCGGCTCGAAACTGCCAATCACGCAACCGATCGCGCCTCCCGTGCTCCAAAAGAGCCGATCGCGCAAGTGATCGAGTCCTCCTCGCTCCAAAGCGCCGATCGCGCCTCCGCTCGCGCCTCCCGTGCTCCAAAAGAGCCGATCGCGCAAGCGATCGAGTTCTCCTCGCTCCAAAGCGCCGATCGCGCAACCGATCGAGTCTCCCGTGCTCCAAAAGAGCCGATCGCGCAAGCGATCGAGTCCCCCGGCTCGAAAACGCCAATCACGCAACCGATCGAGTCCCCCTTCAGAACCCACCCCGCAAGTGATCGAATCCGCCCGCGAAGTGCCCCTAAAACCGATCGCTCGCTCTTTAGACCACCCCCTCCACCGCCTCCACCACCGCATGCAGCACCAGCATGTGCACTTCCTGGATGCGATCGCTCGTCGCCCCCGGGGCGATCAGTTCCACTTCGCAGAGGCCCCGCAGCCGACCACCGCCACGCCCCAGCAGCGCACACGTCCGCACCCCCGCCGCCCGCGCGGCCTCCACCGCCTTCACGCCGTTCTCCGAGTTGCCGCTGGTTGACAGCACGATCAGCACGTCGCCGCGCCGGCCCAGGGCCGTGACCCACCGCGCGAACACCTGGTCAAAGCCGTAGTCATTGGCGACGCAGGTGAGGTGCCCGGGCTCGGTGCACGCGATCGCGGGCAGCGGCCGCCGGTCGTTGCGGAACCGCCCGGTGAGCTCCTCGGCGAAGTGGGCCGCGTCGCACAGGGACCCGCCGTTGCCGCAGATCATCACCTTGTTCCCACCCCGCATCGCCCCCGCTACCAGCTCGGCCAGCTGCGCCGACGCCGCGACCGCCGCGTCATCCCGCACGAACGCATCCAGCGCCGCCTGAGCCCCCCGGAACGCCCCCACCATCACCTCGCGTGTAGACATGGCCACAGCGTATCAGGGGGTACCCCGCCGCTCCGCGGCGGCTCCTCGTTCGGCCCCCGGTACACCCGCCTCCTTCCCCACCTCCTCACCCCCCCATCACGCCACCCACACCCACCCCCGCCAACCCTCGCAACATGCCCAACACCAACAACAACCCCGAACCCGGCAACGCCGGCAACCCCCAGGGCAAGCCCACCATCGGCGCCGGCCACAACATGAACCGCCTCCGCAGCAGCGGCGTCAGTAAGAACCGCGACCGTAAGGGAGCGCTCGGCCCGTCCGCGGGCCGACCAGGCGACACCGCAACACCCACACCCACGCGCGCCCCCAACGACGCCGGCCCACGCTGACCATCCAACATCCCACGACCGTGCCATCGAGATGTCCTCATCTCGATGTCTCCGGCGATCTCTTTGCCCCGAATTCTTCACTGCGCTATCGCCACCCCCACAACCACTTGCGCGCGCATGACCACGTTTGTGCGCAAGATCGTCGACATACCCCAGAGCCCGCTTGCACCGCGCCACGGCCCAGTTAGCCTTCCGTCATGACCGCGTGCACGCACACACCGCCAACCCGTGCCACCGAGATGTCCTCTTCTCGGTGCGTCCGCGGCGCTGACCTCCCCAGCCGCGGAGCGGCGCCAGCCGGTAGCCCGGGGCGTCAGCCCCGGGTAGAGCCCGCGCACAACCCCGGAGCCCCGGAGGGGCGACACTCCCCCGACCTCCTCGCCACCCTGCTCCGAAACAAACTCGACCTCCGCGCCACCGCCGCGCAGACCGGCGCCAACCTTGTCACGCTGCTACAGACCGCAAGCACCCCCGAAGCCCAGCGCACCATCAACGAGTGGCGAGAAGCCCAGCTCGCCACCTACAGCGCCATGCTGCAGAAGGTCGGCGCGGAAGCCCGCACCCGTGCCACCGAGATGTCCTCATCTCGGTGTTCAGATCGCCCAAACAGCCCGCGACAGCGCATCCGCAAGCGCCTCGAGCCGCTTTCTCCTCCACCCCTCCACTCCTCTGCTCCTCCAGTTCCCCCCTCACCGCACTTCGACCCCCTCCGGCAACGCCTCCAGGAACAACCGCCCATACCGCGCCGTGAACACGCGGGCGTCGAGCACCACCACACGCCCGCGGTCGCTCCTGCTCCGGATCAGCCGCCCAAACCCCTGCTTGAACTTGATGATCGCCCGCGGCAGCGAGTCCTCCATGAACGGGTTCCCGCCGCGGCTCTCGATGAGCTCGTACCGCGCCTGCGTCAGCGGCCGGTCGGGCGGGTCAAAGGGCAGCTTGGTGATGATCACGTTCCGCAGCCCATGCCCGCGCACGTCCACCCCCTGCCAGAAGCTCGCCGCGCCCAGCAGCACGCTCCGCGGGTCCTCGCGGAACCGCTGCAGGATCAGCGTCCGCGACCCGTCGCGTCCCTGCGCCAGCATCGGGTAGCCCAGCTCCGCGAGCACGCCGGCCAGGTCCCTCGCCACGCTGTTAAGCGTTGCGAACGAAGTGAACAGCACGAACGCCCCGCCCTCGGTCGCCTGGATGTGCTTGAGGATCGGCGTGGAGAGCGGGTTGCGGAAGGAGTGGGTACCCCGTCCCTGGGTACCCCGCCGCTCCGCGGCGGCTCCCCGCGGCAACCACTCCTCCTCGACAACTTCATCTCCCCGCGCCCGCCCTCCCTCAACGAAGAACTGCACCTGCTTTGCATAGTCAAACGGCGACCCCAACTGCAACGTCTTGGCCCCCACACACCCCAGCCGCTCCATGGCGTGCATGAACGCGGTTTCGGCGCGCTCCTTGGTCTCCTCGCCGCGCACGGTGCGGGTGGCCAGCGTTGCGCTGGTCAGCGTCACGCTGCACCCCTGGCTGAACAGCCGCTCCTTCAGCAGCGGGCCCACCTCGATGGGCGAGCACGCGAAGGTAATCCGCTTGGTGTTGCCGCGCCCGACGCCCGCGTTGGCGCTGAGCGAGTCCTCGTCGCCGCCCGACACCTCTACCCAGTAGGCGTAGTTCTTCGCCTGCTGCGAGACGAGCACCTCGGCCGCGACCGCCACCATCTCCGCCCGCTGCGCATACGAGTTCAGCTCGTACCGGTCCGGCTCCCCCTTGACGCCCTCGCGCAGGCCCTTGAGCGCCAGCGACAGCTCCCGCATCACCTGCGTCAGCAGGTTGGGCACGATCCCCGCCTCACGCACCCGCACCGAGCGGTTGGGCTCCGCGTGGGTCCAGCCCCCCCCACCCCCACCCCCACCACTCTCATCGCGCGCCTCGGTCAGCCGCAGCAGGTCGTCGAAGAACCCGCGGGCGACGCCGTGCGCCTTGTCCACCAGCCCGATGCACCGCCCCAGCGCATCCCCGTCCTTCACCATGAACAGGTTGGACAGGTAGCCCTTGCCCGTGCGCGCCTGGTGCAGCGTCGCCAGCAGGTGGTTCACGCGCCCCTCGCTCAGCGATACGCCGAAGTGGTCGCTCGCGACGTCCTCGACGTTGTGCGCCTCGTCCAAAATGACGTGCTGGTACGCGGGCAGGAACCCCACCTCCTGCGACCGCAGCGCCAGGTCGCTGAAGAACAGCGCGTGGTTGCAGATCAGCAGGTTCGCGCCCTCGAGCTCGCGCCGCGCCTCCTGGTAGAAGCATCGGTCATAGCTCGGGCACTTCCGCCCCATGCAGTTGCCGCTGTCGGACTGCACCTTGTCCCAAACCCCCATCCGCTCGATGGGCGGCAGCGTCGAGAGCGTCCCGTCCTTGGTGGTGTCCGACCATGACACGATCTGCTCGAGCGATCGCCTCGCCGCGGGGTCGCTGAACATCCGGTCCTTGCGCTCGTACGCCAGCCGCATCCGCCGCAGCGAGACGTAGTTCCCTCTGCCCTTCACCAGCACCGGCTTGAGCACCCGCTTCACGCCGTCAGCGCCCACCATCGGAGTCCCCGCCGCGTCCAACTCCGCGAGCACCTTCATCAGCAGCGGGATGTCCTTCGCGACCAGCTGCTCCTGCAGCGCGATCGTGTTCGTCGCGACCACCACCGTGTGCCCGTGCAGCAGCGCCCGCATCACCGCGGGAACCAGGTACGCGAACGACTTTCCGACACCCGTCCCCGCCTCCACCAGCAGGTGCGACCGGTGCTCCATCGCCTCCTCGACCGCGCGGGCCATCTCCAGCTGCTCCGGGCGCGGCTCGAAGTCCTCGCCCATCAGCTTCGCCACCGGCCCGGCCGGAGACAGGATGTCAGTCAGCGTTGCCACGGGTCTTCTTTATACCCAGAGGCCGGCGTGCAGGCTCGCCGTCGGCCCGGGGGTACAGCTTGGGCGTCGCGCTCCGCTTCTCCAGCACCACCACCCGCCCCGTGGGGGTGTCAACGGTGGCCGCGTGCACCACCTTCAGCTCGTGCAACGCCCCCTCACCCTCCGCCAGCTCCTCCTCCGCCTTCTGCCCCTTGATCAGGAACACCATGCCGCCGACCTTGGCAAACGGCGCGGTCAGCTCGGCCAGCACCGCGACCCGACCCACCGCCCGCGCGGTCACCGCATCGAATGCCTCGCGGAACCCACCGGTGCGCCCGGTGCCGGACTTTTCGCCGCGGTCGTGGGCGACGGTTTCGGCCCGCCCCTGCACCACGTCCATGTTGGCCAGGCTGAGCGCCGAGCCGACCGCGCGGAGGTACTCGACCTTCTTCCCGGTGGCCTCCAGCAGCGTAAACCGCAGGTGCGGCATCACGATCGCCAGCGGCACGCCCGGCAGCCCGCCGCCGCTGCCAACGTCGAGCACGCGGGCACCCTCGGGCAGCTCGGCCAGCAGCGGCAGCAGCGTGAGCGAGTCGAGGATGTGCTTCTCCCACGCGGCCGCGGGCTCGGTGATGGCGGTCAGGTTGAGAGCGGAGGCGTTGGCCTCCAGCAGCATGGCGAGGAAGCGGCCCAGCCGATCGACGTCGCCCTCATCGAACTCGATCCCGAGCTGGGCGGCGGCGTCGATGAACTCGGGCGGCGCGGGGAGCGGCTGGGTGGCCGCGAAGTTGAAGGCGATGGGAGCGCGGTCGGTGGGCTTGGGCATCGGGGGATTGTTGGTCAGCGCGGGAGGCCCAGGATTCCGGCGAGCTCGTCGAGGCTGGCGATTTCGAGGTCGGGCACGGCGTCGGCGTGGCCGCTGGCGGAGGGGCCGGGGCGGTGCTTGTGGCGGTTGACCCAGGCGGTCTGGAATCCGAGGGCCTTGGCGGGCGCGATGTCATGGCGGCGGCTCTCGGCGACGTGCAGGACCTGGTGCGGCTCAAGGTCGAGGAGGGCAAGGGCGACGCGGAAGTGGCGCGGGTCGGGCTTGTAGGAGCGGCAGTACTGCGCGGTGACGACGCGGTCGATGGGCACGTTGATGGCGTGGTGGGTGCCGGCCCAGAGGTCGTCGTCGATGTTGGAGCAGACGCAGAGCGTGTAGCGCTGGGCCGCGGCGGTGAGGAAGGGTCGGGTGTCGGGGAAGACGGGCCAGGAGGGGAGGGAGTCGGCGAGCACGTGGTTGTCGGTGAGTGTGTGCTTGTAGTGCGCGGCGATGGCGGAGAGAACGTTGGCGAGAACCTCGTGGTAGGGCTTGTAGGAGCCGGCTTCCTCGGCGGCTTCATGATGTGCGTAGAGGGTGAGGAGGTCGGCGTCGGACGCGGCGGGGAAGAGCGGACGGAGCGTGGTCAGAATGCCGGTTTCCCAGTCGATAAGGGTGCCGTAGCAGTCGAAGGTGAGAGCGCGGATATCGGGGAGGGAGAGCATGCGGGATTATGGCGTCGGACGTGTGATGATCGACGAACGCTATGGTGTGTTCATGCGGTTCGCGCGATGGATGCTCGTGCTGATCGGGGTCGGCGTGGTGGCGCTGGTTGTGGGCGGGGTGCTGAGCGGCGGGCCGCCGTACCCGGACGGGCCGGACTGGGGGCACTCAACGCCGCCGGGGTGGCGGCGGGACTTTCAGCCGTTGTGGGTAGGGATGGTGGTTGGAGGGAGCGCGGCGTTTTGTGTCGGAGTTTGTGGGTGTGCATCGGGGCGGTGGTGTGGTTTTTCAGGCGGAACTGGAAGGGTTGAGGTCCCCCGGTCGCGCGTGGTCGGACGCTAAGACATAGCGACGAAGACGTCGCCATGGCACGCATCAATCATCCTCGTAGGTGAACTCGAAGGACTTCTGGAGGTTGTAGCGGGGGCGGCGGAGGGCGATGTTGAGGATGAGGCCGGTCATGAGCCAGACGGTGAGCATGCTCGAGCCGCCGTGGGAGAGGTACGGGAGCGTGATGCCGATGATGGGGACGAGGCCCAGGTTCATGCCGACGTTGATAAAGATCTGCGCGGCCATGAAGGCGGTAAGGCCGACGATGACGAGGCGGCCGAAGGGCTCCCGCGTGACGCCGGCGGTGAGGACGGCGCCGAGGATCCATACGGCGTAAAGCGCGAGGGTGAGCACGCCGCCGAGCAGGCCGAAGCGCGAGCAGATGACCGCGTAGATCATGTCGGTGTGGCGCTCGGGGAGGGCGTTGTACTTGAGGAGCATGCGCGAGTGGGCGTTGCCCGCGCCGTCGAACCCGCCCGCGCCGACCATTCGCTGGGCGGTGACGGACTGCATGTTGATATCGAGGTCGGCCTGGGTGTTGGTGCCCTCGAGCTGCCAGAGGAGGCCGACGATGCGCTGCTTCTGGTGCGGCTTGAGCAGCGGGTAGGCGGCGGGCGCGGCCATGCAGGCGCAGAGGACGATGATCGAGAGGTGCTTGAGTTTGGCCCCGGCAGCGACGAGCACGGCGAAGAGCGTGGGGATGAAGAGCGTCGACTGCCCCAGGTCGGGCTGGAGCATGATCAGGCCGACGGGGATGAAGGTGATGATCGCCGGCGGGATGAGGCCCAGGAACGTGCGGTGGTTCTTGCGGAAGCGGAGGTACCAGGCGAGCACGAGCACGTAGGCGATCTTGGCGAACTCCGAGGGCTGGAGGTCGGCGGCCCCCAGGTCGATCCAGGCACGGGCGCCGTTGCGCGGGCGCACGATCGACGCGGGCACGAAGGGGATAAGCAGGAAGATGAGCAGCCCGATGGTGCAGGCCATCAGCACCCACGAGGCGTAGCCGTACCAGCGGTAGTTCGGCAGCAGGATCACGATCGCGGCCATGATGCCGGCGGTGAGGAAGACGAGCTGGCGGGTGGCGATGCTGCCGAGCTCGCCCAGCGCGTGCGGCTGGACGGACTCGGCCACGTCGATCGCGTAGACGCCCAGCAGCGAGAGCGCGAGCGAAGCGATGACCACGAGCCACGCGGGGCCGCCGTTGCGGGCGATGTCCTTGGCACGCTCGAGGATGATCGAGAGCCAGCCGGAACTGCGGGATTGGCGGGTGTAGGGCAAAGTGAAAAGGGAAAAGTGAAAAAGGAAAATCGGAGTTGCGATCTTGAGTCTTGCGTGCTTCTGCCTGAGTGCAGTGTGGGTGGGTCGCTCGAACCCCCAACCCCTCCCTCAGGGAGGGGCGTTCGGAGCTGCGGCTCCGCGCTAGAGGTAGCCCTCCGCGATGAGGGCGTGGATGATCTGGTTGCAGATGGGGCCGCTCACCTTGCCGCCACTGCCGCCGAAGTCGGTGACGACGGAAATGACGTACTTGGGGCGGTCGCGTCCGACCATCACGACGAACCAGGAGTGGTCGCCCGCGGCGAGGACTTGAGCGCCCTCGGGGCCGGTCTCGCCGTCGGGGTCGCCGATGACAGGCGCGGCCGCGGCGGTGCCGGTTTTGCCCCAGACCTTGACGCCCTTGGCGTTGAAGATGGGCTCCTGCCCATCGGGCAGCGAGAGGTGGTGGCCGGTGCCCTGGTCGCTGTTGACCGAGCCCCAGAGGCCTTGCATCGCTTCTTCGATGACGCGCGAGTTGAGATTGAGCTCCCGCTCGGGGGCGGCGGGCTGGCCCATGATGAGGCGCGGGTTGCAGACGACGCCATTACGCGCGATGGTGGCGTAAGAGGCCGCGGCGTGGACGGGGGTCCAGGCGATGGGGCCCTGTCCGATGCCCATCTGAGTGGCGTCCCATGCCTTGAGCGTTTCGGGGTTGCCGTTGAGGCCCATGCTGCCGACGAACTCCTGCCCGAGGCCGAGGTCGAAGCGGCGGCCGATTCCGAAGTCGCGGTAGACGTCCTGGATGCCCTGAGGGCCGAGGCGGCGGCCGAGGGTGAAGAAGAAGATGTTGCAGGAGACCATGGTGGCGTCGGCGCCGGAGAGGTCGTGGCCGAGCTTGTCGTTGTGGGTGATGTGGAACTGCTTGTAGATCCAGCAGCGGAACATGTTGGGCTGGTTGGGGAAGAAGTGGCCGACGCAGGCGATCGATTCACCGGGGTGATAGTGGGCGCGCTGGGCGGCGCCGAGCATGATGAGCGGCTTGACGATGGAGCCGGGCTGGTAGGGCTTGGCGATGGCGCGGTTGAGCCAGGCGACGCGGAGCGGGTCGTCGTAGACCTCGTCGGGGTTGTCGCGGGCCTGCTGGCGGGTGTAGCTGGGCATGGAGACCATGGCGAGAAGGTCGCCGCTGTCGATGTCGAGGACCACGGCGGCGCCGTCGAGTGTGGTGCCGAACTGGGGCGCGCCGGGGGGCGGGAGCTTGTCCTTGGGGTAGTGCCAGGGGCTGGCGACGCTGAGGCCGAGCTCGGGGCTCATCGCGGCCTGCACGCGGGCCTGGAGCATGACGTCGATGGTGAGCGTGACGTCCTTGCCTTTGATGGGGTCGAGGGTGAGCTGCTCGGCGGTGTCAACGCGGGTGGTGTGCAGGCCGCGGAGGCCGCGGAGGGTGCCTTCTTGTGAGGCCTCGATGCCGGTGTCGCCGACGCGGTCGCCGTCGCGGTAGGCGCCGCGGTCGATGCCGCCGTCGATGATGGCGGCGGTGCGGAGCTGGTCGTTGGCGGCGAGGAGGGCGGAGCGGCGCTCGATGTCTTCCTTCTGCACGCGGTTGCGGATGCGGCCCAGGATGTGGGTGGCGACGCCCTCGACGGTGATGGTCTTCGTGCCGTCCGCGCGGAGGGGGCCGGGGAGTGTGGAGGTGTCGATAGGGACGTTGGCCGATTCGATGGGGTAGTAGCGGTCGCCGCCGTCAATGACGGCGAGGCCGGGCATCCGCTCGACGTAGGAGGTGATGTCGGGGTTGGCGGCCGGCGAGGGAGGAGCGGACGGCGTCCCGACGGTGTCCGCGCTGCGCGAGGGGTCGAGCTCAACCTCGTCCCACGCGAGGCGGCGGCAGAGGAAGCCGACGTCGTCGCTCACGCGGAACGCGAGCACGTGCATCTGCGTGGTCTCGGCGATGGGCTGCTCGGCGTGCTTGACGATCGAGCGGATGGCCTGGTCGTCGAGGTCTTTGGCGGCGTCGCCGAATGATCGTGCGACGGCGGTCGTGAGGCGGAGCGTGGCGCCATCGGCGTTCGGGTCGATGGTGGGCTCGAGCTTCTTCCAGCGGGCGAGGAGGTCGGCGGGCTGGACCTTGAGCCGCTGGGCGAGGTCGCGCCGGATGAGGACCTGTGTGTTGTGCCGCTGCTTGCTCGTGACCTCGGTGACAACCTTGTCGCGGCGGGTGTCGAGCTCCTGGCGGGTGATCCCCAGCGTGCGGGCGAGCTCGTCCCACCCGCGCTCCATGTGCAGCAGGTAGGCTGAGCGGTAGCGGGCGGTGAGCTCTTCGCGTTCATCCTTGTCCATGTCGGCCCAGCCGACGCCCGCGGCCCGCCGCGCCGCGCGGCGGGACTGCTCGGTGACCCAGTGACCGGTGATGACGGGGTAGGAGACGGCGACGTCGTAGCTGGGGCGGTCCTGGGCGAGGACGCGGCCCTTGCGGTCGAGGACGCTGCCGCGGACGGTGGAGGTCCACTGGCGACGGACGAGTCGCTTCTCCGCATCAGCGCGGAGCTCATCGGCCTGGGCGACGGTGAGGGTGGTGAGGCGGAAGAGGAGGGGGAGGGCGGCGAGGACCATCAGCGCCAGCAGCAGGAGCAGCCGGCGGTGGAACATGCTGGGGAAGAGCGCGGTGATGAAGGCGCTGGGGGACATCCGTGTACCTCTGGGCGCGGCTCCGCCGCGTGGCCCGTGGGAGCGATCATAAAGGATCGGCTGGGTTGGGGGCGGTCCTCTAGATGTGGGGGGGAGAGGAAGGGGAGTGGAGGAGAAGGGGAGAGGAGGAGAAGAGGAGACGAGGGAAAAGAGCGGGGGTGAGCCGTCACGGTCATAGGGGCGCGTGGTGTACGGCCCGCTCACTTCGTGGGCGGACGCCGCGCGAGGACGCGTCGGGGCTCGTTACGAACGTGCAAGGGAGAATTTCGATCGCTTGCGCGATCGGCTCTTTTTATCGCTCGACGGGGAGGCCGGCGCCGACCCAGGCGCGCCAGCCGCCGTCCATGGACGTGACGTTGGTGTAGCCCATTTTCTGGAGGTTCTCGGCGGCGAGGGCGGAGCGGAAGCCGCCGCCGCAGTAGAGGACGATCTCGGCGTTCACGTCGGGGATGGCGGCTTCGATGTCGCGCTCGATGACGCCCTTGCCGAGGTGGATGGCGCGGGGGAGGTGGCCGGCGTTCCATTCGGACTCCTCGCGGGTGTCGACGAGGTAGAACTTGTCGCCGCGCTGCACGCGGGGGGCGATGTCAGCGATCGTGCACTCCTTGACGTTCTTCTTGGAGTCGTTGACGAGCTTGAGGAAGCGGGGTGCGTGGGCCATGGGGAGCTCCGAGGCGGGGTACCAAACACGGGGCGTGGGCGTGGAGCGAAGACGTGAAGAGGGAAGGCAGGTACGCGGAGGTGCGCGGAAGGGCGGAGTTTCGCGGAGAAGGCGGGGGGGTGGAAACGCGCAGAGACAGGCGATGTGGGGGAAGGAAAGGAAACAGAATGGGACTCGATCGCTGGCGCGATCGGCTCTTTTGGTGCGCAAAAAGAACGCAGGAGCAAAGGGTAGGCGACATCGCCATCCAGTGCTCCTGCGCCGTGGGGGCTTGTGGGTCTGACGGTCGGACGTGGTCAGGCGATCAGACGTCGATCTGGTAGGTGGCCCAGTTGAAGGAGGTCACGGGGCGGCCGCCGGTGTCGAGGACCTGGTTGGACCGCATGAGGAAGGTGTAGGAGCCGTCGACGACGGGGCGGGCGAAGCGGTAGCGGGCGTCGACGACGGTGCGGCCGGCGGCGTCGACACGGGTGGTCTTGGAGACCAGCGTGGCGAAGCTGAGGTAGCCGTTGGGCCCCTGCACGGCGAGGTCGCCGTTGCCGACGGTGGAGAGGTTGATGCCGGTGTTGTCGGTGTAGGTGACGGCCATCTCCATGCCGCTTGCGGTGATGGTGGGCGCGGCGGGCGGGCGGCTGATGGAGGGCTGGTCGAAGAAGAGGTTGAAGGAGCGGATGCGGCCGCGGTTGATGGCGACGCCGGTGGTGTCGGTGATGCCGCCCTGGTTGACGGAGACGAGGTAGGTGCCGTTCTCGCCCGCGCCCCAGGCGAAGCGGTCGGGGCGGAGGCGGTAGGTGACGACGACGGAGGTGGCGGACTCCTGCGTGGTGCCGCCGCTCACGAGGGTGGCCTGCTCGGTGCGGATGCCGTTGGTGACGGAGATGTCGCCGTTGCCGATGGAGGACAGGTTGATGCCGTTGTTGTCGCGGTAGCGGACGCGGATGATCCAGTCGTTGGCGGACGTCGAGGTGCTGACGTACTCGGCGACGGGGTTGCTGAACCAGAGGCTGTAGGTCTTGAGGGTCTGGGCGGGCACGGCGTTGCTGGGGCTGGCGAGGTCGCGGACCTGGTTGCCGTTGATGATGAGGTCGTAGCGGCCGTTGTCGGTGAAGTCCCAGCTGCCGCCCACGGCGGGCAGGCGGTAGGTGACGTCCCACGCGGTGGCGGAGACCTGGGTGAAGGTCTGGCTGCGGAAGAACTGGACGTTGCTGGGGTCGGTCTGGCGGCGGAGGCCGACCTCGCCGAAGCCGATGGTGGCGCCGTCGATGCCGTTGTTGTCGTTGTAGCGGATCTTGACGACGAGCTGGTCGCCGGTGGTGCTGGCGCTGATCACCTCGGCCTTGGGGGTGTTGAACCACAGGCCGAAGCGCTTGAGCTCAACGGCGCCGGGGACCATTTCGCCGCCGGTGTCGGAGACCTGGTTGGCCTCGGTGCGGAGGAAGTAGGAGCCGTTGTCGGAGTAGTCCCACGCGGTGCCGTTTGAGGTGAAGCGGTAGGTGGCCAGGATAGAGTTGTTGCTGCCGGTGGTCTCCTGGCGGAAGTTGCGGAGGGTGCCGGTCTGGTTGTAGCCGCCGGGGCCGGTCATGCGGACGTCGCCGTTGCCGATCGTCGAGGTGTTGATGCCCTGGGCGTCGGTGTACTTGACGGTGACGTCGATGGTGGTCGCGGTGGTTGCGACGCTGTGGTAGGTCGCGGCCGCGAGGACGCGCCGGTCTTCGAGTGCCTCGAAGGCGCTGGGCTGGGGCGACGAGCCGGAACGCTGGAAGAGCTTGGCGGCGGGGGAGAGAAGATTCATCAGGCTGAGTGATCTCACAGGTGCCTCCTGCGCCGACGAGAGGCTGGGGGCGGCATGCCCACCGGCTCGAACGGCAGTCCAGATATGGAGGCACCGGCTGAGGGCGTGGTGAAAACAGGCTGCACCGGGCGCAGGACGCGGGGCGCCGTGCGCAAGTCGTGCTGCTGCAAAGGACAATGGATTATGCGGACGAGGGGCGGGGCGAGGATTGGGTGAAGTTGCGCGTCGGACAGATGAGCGCGGGGGCGTAAAGTGCTGCCATGAACGTCGTTGTCAATGGCGAGCGGCGGGAGGTGCCCGAGGGCACGACGGTGCGGGCGCTGGTGGAGATGGTGGCGCCCAAGGGCGCGGCGTCGGCGGCGGAGGTGAACAAGGAGCTGGTGCCGCGGCGGGCGCAGGAGGGGACGGTTTTGAAGGAGGGGGATGTGGTGGAGGTGGTGACCCTGGTGGGGGGAGGGTGAGGGGGGAGGCGGAAAGCGGAAGGCGGAAAGCGGAAAGCGGAAATGTCGGATGTGGGGATTTGGGATTGCGGATTTGGGGAGGCGTCCTCAAGGGATGGGGGCGGGCGTTTGGTTGCTGATTCCTAGAGTGTGGGTATGACGACCTCTTTGCGTGCGTCCCCCACTGCTGTCCCTGGCGCGAGTGCCGAGCCTGGGTTGGAGCCGTTCCGGATTGCGGGGCGGGAGTTTTCAAGCCGGCTTTTCGTGGGGACGGGGAAGTACGCGAGCTATGAGCTGATGCAGCAGGCGTTGGCGGCGAGCGGGTGCCAGGTGGTGACGGTGGCCGTGCGGCGGGAGCGGCTTTTCAACGCGCAGGGCAAGAGCCTGCTGGAGTTCATTGATCTGTCGAAGTACACGATCCTGCCGAACACGGCGGGGTGTTTCAGCGCTTCGGATGCGGTGCGGGTGGCGCGGCTGGGGCGGGACATCCTCGAGCAGCTGGGGAATCCGGGGGCGTCGTGGGTGAAGCTGGAGGTGCTGGGGGATACCAAGACGCTGCTGCCGGACCCGATGGGGACGGTGGAGGCGACGCGGGAACTGGTGAAGGACGGGTTCCAGGTGCTGGCGTACTCGAGCGATGACCCGATCGCGGCGGTGCGGATCAAGGAGGCGGGGGCGGCGAGCGTGATGCCGGCGGGGAGCCCGATCGGGTCGGGGCAAGGCGTGCTGAATCGCGCGAACATCACGCTGTGCCTGGAGCTGTTGAAGCAGGGCGATCCTTCGTACCCGGTGATCGTGGATGCGGGTGTGGGCGCGGCGAGCGACGTGAGCGTGGCGATGGAGCTGGGGGCGGATGGGGTGCTGTTGAATACCGCGGTGGCGCACGCGAAGGACGCGGTGATGATGGCGCACGCGATGCGGCACGCGTGGACCGCGGGGCGGCAGAGCTATCTCGCAGGGCGGATCCCGCGGAAGCTGTACGCGAGCGCGAGCAGCCCGTGGGATGGGGTGATTGGGTATATCCCGGGGGAGTGAGGGTTGGGCGCGCGGCGCTTCAGCTTGGTCGACAAGGTGATCGGGCGAGCGACGTGGGTCCGTGATGCGCGGGGGCGCGGGCGATGGGTGGAGAATCCGCTGGCGACGCGCCTGCGATTGGTGTTCACGGGCGCGGGTATCAGCGTGCTGCTGGTTGGGATTGTTTTCCTTGTTGCGCGCAGGGCGGATGGAGGCTGGTGGGCTGGCACATCAGGCTTGTTGATTGTGCTCTCGTTCACGGTTGCTGAGAACCTGACCGACGGGGCGAAGCACCGGCGGAAGTCGATGGTGCACGCGGGGCTGTGCCCGTGGTGCGGGCGGCACCTGGGCGAGGCGGACACGGAGTACGTGCGGCGGTGCTCGTGCGGGGGTGAATGGTGGGATGCCCCGGGACTGACGCCGTCAGAGTCTCCGGTGAGGTACCGGCATCATGTGCTGGCGACGAGCCTGGCGCTGGGGCTGTTCGCGGTGTTTCAGGGGACGATGGCCGCGTTCCCGGCGTGGTCAGGTTCCCCGGTGAAGGAGGCGCTGGGGTGCGGCGGGGTGTCCTTCATGTTGTTGCTCATCGCGTCGGCGTGGGGTGTTTCGTCGGGGGCGGTGTGGTGGTGCTCGCTGGCGGGGGCGGCGCCGGCGTTCGTGGGCGCGGCTGCGAGCCTTGTCGTGGGACGCTCCGGGGAGCCGCTGGTTGTGCTGCTGGGACTGAGCGGGCTGATGGCGGTAGGCGGGCTGCTTGGGAGCGCGGTGGGGAGATGGGTGAGGCCGCGGGAGGTGATGGTGGGTGTGGGGCGGGTGTGCGCGGAGTGCGGGTATGACCTGCGGGGAGTGGCGCGGGGGAGGGTGTGCCCGGAGTGCGGGTCGGCGAAGCGGGTGAGGTGAGGGACGAGAGGACCACCGAAGTTCTCGGTGGCTCGATTCGTCGCTGGTTTCACGGCACGGCCGCGAAGCGCGGCCGTAAGCACTCACGGAGTGAGTGCTCCACCCATGATCAGCAGGGGTTGCCTCC
Source organism: Phycisphaerales bacterium (assembly GCA_035627955.1). Taxonomy (NCBI): domain Bacteria; kingdom Pseudomonadati; phylum Planctomycetota; class Phycisphaerae; order Phycisphaerales; species Phycisphaerales bacterium. Next base: position 60,335 of record DASPKU010000003.1, on the reverse strand, counting down.
GAGGACGCGGAAGAAGGCTTCGATGTCCTGGTCGGTGGCGGTGTCGCCGTCGTTGTTGAAGTCGGCGGAGCCGCAGGTGTCGCAGCAGGTGCCGCCGATGCAGGCGAAGAAGGCCTCGATGTCCTGGTCGGTGCCGGTGTCGCCGTCGCCGTTGAAGTCGGCGGAGCAGGTGTTGATGGTGCGGGTGCCGGGGGTGATCGCGATGGCGGCGACGGCAGCGGTGTCCTGGAAGTTGAGGTCCACGGCGACGATCTTGACGCGGACGTCGGTGTTGCCAGTGGAGTCGGGGAGCTGCCAGTCGTAGGCGGTGGTGTCGGCCGGGAGGTCGCGGGCGATGAAGCTCCAGGTGCGGCCGGCGTCGGTGGAGACCTGCACGTGGAAGGCGCGGAGGCCGATGTCGTCGCTGGCGGTCCAGCGGATGGGGAGCACGCTGCCGCCCTGGACTGACTGGCCTTCGGTCGGCTGGCTCATGGTGATGCTGGGCGCGGCGTCCCCCGCGATGGGGTGAGGGCGGATGGTGAAGGGCTGGCCGAAGTAGTACTCGGGCTGGCTGATGCCGCCGCCGGTGAAAAGCGAGAACACGATGCGGGCGCGGTCGGTGGAGACCCAGGGGGCGATGAGGTCGAGCGGGAGGCAGCCGAGGTTGGTGGTGACGCCGCCGAGGCTGATCCACTGGTCGGTGTTCTCGAGGTGGATGTAGGCGTTGACGCTGCCGCCGCCAGGGTGCGTGCCCTGGCGCTGGTAGCAGACCTGGCCCATGTTCTGGCCCGCGGTGAACTCGCCCCCGGTGGGCGAGGTGATGACGAGCTCGCCGGGCTCCTCGCGCTCGGCGTAGAGGTGCAGGTCGTCCCAGCCGATCTGCCCGGCGTTGTCGATGGACTCGACGCGGATGTTGGAGGCGCCGAAGAAGCGGGTGACAGGGGCGGGGACCTCGAACTCGAAGGAGCGGACGTCGCCGGCAAGGTTGTCGGTGAGGACGATGACGGGCTCGCTGAGGTTGCCCTGCACGATGTCGCCGTCGAGGGACATGAGCACGCGCTGGCGGACGATGGTGCCGTTGTCGCGGGCGGTCCACGTGAGGATCATCTTGTTGCCGGGGCGGGCGATGAAGGAGTGCTTCTGGAGCGTGACAATGGGGGCGTAGTCGGTGTAGTCGGGGCGCTCGGTACGCCACGGCTCGAAGGGGACGCCGGCGGTGACGGTGTCGCCGGCGAAGGGGCCGTCGGGCGAGCCCCACCAGTTGAAGCGGGCGTCGTGGGCGTCGGAGACGCCGTGGCCGTTGCCCTCGAACGCGTTGGGGTTGGTCTCGCCCAGGAGGTCCTGGAGCATGCTGACGTCGGCGCCGAGGCCGTTATTGAGGAACTGGGTCTTGCGGACAATGGCCTGGCCGGTGACGCCGAGATCGTTGTTGCGGACGATGCAGTCATCCATGAAGCCCCAGCCGAGCTGTGATGGCCAGGCCGCGGCGGTGTAGGCGCCCTCGAGGATCGCGTGGCGGAAGCGGTCGAAGTTCTGCAGCGGGTACCACTTGCCCAGCGGGTGGTGGCGGGTGAAGAGCACGGGGTTTTCGGGCTCGCCGAGCACGCGGGTGTCGCCGACCTGGTTGATCATGCCGGCGTCGGAGGCGAGGCGCACCTCGACCCCGGGGAGGATGTAGAGCGAGCCGCCGAACTGGGTGCGGAAGGAGGGGACCATGTAGGGCAGGCCCGCGTCGGACCAGATCGCCTGGCTGCCCTGGTCGCCGCTAGCAACCTGCACGTAGTTGTTGGTGTTGCCGGTGGTGGGCAGGACGCTGCCGGGGAGGATGCCGCCGGCGAGCGTCGCGGGCACGTTGTTGTTGGTGAGGAGGACCGTGGGGTCGATGTCGAAGTTGCTGGTGCCCAGGCCCAGGCCGTAGCCGGCGGTGTTGTTGCGGACGGTGAGGTCGTGCAGCCACGTGCCCTGGAGGTGGCCGTCAACGTCGAGGCTCTTGCCGTCGACAACGACGTTGTCCATGAACGCGTAATCGCGGACGAGGCGGGCGAAGGTGTTGCTGAGGGTGAGGTCCTCCAGCCGCAGCGTGTAGTTGCTGATGGTGAGCTCGGAGTTCGTGAACGTCGTGCGGGCGATGGTGGCGTAGCCGGTGCCCATGTAGAGCGGGGAATAGATCAGCCCCCGCGGCCCCACGAAGCTCGAGTCGGTGATGAGCACCTGACCGCCGCCGCTGGGGCGGAGCTGGCCGGTCCACGTGGTGTGCACGGCGTTGAGGGCGCCGTTGATGACCTCCACCGCGGGCGGGTAGTTGCTGGCGTGGTTGACGGTGATCCGCGCCGCCTGCGTGCCGTTGAGGTTCAGCGTGCCGCTCACGGTCAGCGTGGCGTTGTTCTGCATGTTGATGGTGACGCCGGGCTCGACGTTCACCGTCCCGCCCGCGGGGATGGTGGTGTTGGCGCGGATGGTGATGGGCGACATGGCCGCGGTCCAGGTCACCGTCTCGCCGTTCTGGGGCAGGGGCGGGTCGATGGCGGTGGCGGTGATGCTGAGCGTGTCCACGTACACGCTGGGGGACTGATAGGTGGTGACCTGCGGGTTGACCCAGCGGAGGGCGAGGCGGCCGTTGCCGGGCACGGTCTGCGACACCGCCGTCCAGGTGTTGGGCGTCAGCGGCGTGGAGGTGATCAGGTCGGTGAAGTCGCCCACGTCGCTGTACGTCGTTCCGGTGCTGGTGCCGCCGCTGGGCGAGTAGCGGAGCTCGATCTGGTTGTCGCTGTACGCCCAGCCGTTGATCACGTACTGGATCACGTCGCCGGCCTGCTGCGTGGGCACGGCGGGCAGGATCATCCACGAGCTGATGATGCGGGTGCCGTTGTCCCAGTTGGCATTGGCGGCGAGCATGCGGCCGCCGGAGGTGGGGACGATGCTCTCGGTGACCCAGTCGCTGATGCGCCAGTAGGTGGCCGTGCGGTTGGCGGACTGGTTGCGGAAGATCCAGCCGTTGGCGGTCAGCGAGGGCGGCCCGAAGGGCGACGTCGTGGTCGCGTAGGCGTCGAAGTTCTCCTGGTAGCGGTACACCACGCTCTGCGCCTGCGCCAGCTGCGCAACCCCGGCGAGGGCGAGGAGGGCCAGCGTGGGGGCGGGGGCGCGGTTGTGATTGCGGGCGGGGGTGCTGCGGCGCATGGGGTCCTCTCTGGGAGCGTGAACGCCGGAACGGTGCGTGAGGCCGTGCCGGTGCTCATGTTCATGCGACAAGGGAGGGTTGGGCCGGTCAGGCTTGGGGGGCGGGACGGGGTGTGAGGACGCTTACATGGGGTGTTGGGAAGGTGGTCGTGTGACTGTCACGACCGAATGAGGTCGGCCGCCCCCTGTGCGAGGGTGCGGAGCAGCGTGTATGCCGCGGCGGCGAGCACGCGGTGGTGAAGGCAAAGACCATTTGGGACGCTTCGCGAAGGTGTCGGTAGGGCGTCGCCGTGTGGCTTTGATCACTTGACCGACACCAGTGGGTCGGCCGATTCCGTGCTTCCGGCGGTTGCGCGTGGTCAGGGCGGTTCGGCACCGGTATGGGGACATCTCGGTGGCGCGGATGTGAACTGTTGCGTCGGGTGATCGAAGGCCGTTCGGAACCCGGAACGGTAGTGACGGGTGCTTGGGACCGCGGGTTTGAGGGTGCACTGCGCGACCTCAGTCAGTGAAGACCCCGGCCCGCTCACTTCGTTCGGGGCTCGTTACGAACGTCGCGCGTGGGGCCGGCGCGGTAGGCTGCGTTGCGTGCGGAGAAGTGCGTTGAGAGCGCGGGTGGTGAAGGGCGCACTGTCGCTGGCGGAGGGGGCGGGCGCGGCGGGGGTTGTGCGGGGGGTGCGGGTATGACCGGCGGGGGTTGGCGCGCGGGGTCGCGTGCCCGGAGTGCGGGGGGTCAGGGCCGCAGTAAGCGTTCGGAACGAGCCCGGAACGATAGTGACGGGTCTTCGGACGGCGGGTGTGCGGGTGCGCGGCGCGACCTCAGGCACTGAAGAGCTCGGCCCGCTCACTTCGTTCGGGGCTCGTTACGAACGTCACCGGTTGTTCAGTGGTCCGCGCGCTTGCCGAGCTTGGGGGCGACCATGGCGAAGACCTTGTCGAGGGTGGCCTGGTCCTTGGCCTCGAGGTTCAAACGGAGCAGGGGCTCGGTGTTGCTCTTGCGGACGTTGAGCCACCAGCCGCCGCCGCTAGAGGCGTCGGTCTTCCAGAGGTCGATGGTGACGCCGTCGAGCTCGTCCATCTGGGCGCTGGGGTTGGCGGCGGGGCCGTGGGCTTCCTTCAAGGCCTTAAGGGCGGCGTCCTTGTCCTCGATCTGGAAGTTGATCTCGCCGGACTGGGCGTAGCGGGCGATGGGGGCGATGAGCTGGCTCATGGTCTTCTTGCCCTGGTTCTGGGCGAGGATGGTGAGCACGGTGCACATGGCGATGGCGCCGCTGTCGGCGTTGTAGTTGTCGCGGAAGTAGAAGTGGCCCGAGAGCTCGCCGCCGAAGACGGCGTTCTGCTCGGCCATGGCCTGCTTGAGGAAGACGTGGCCGACGCGGCCGCGGACGGGCTTGCCGCCCGCCTTGAGCACGTCCTCGGCCACGGCCTTGGTGGAGCGGAGGTCGTAGACGATTGGCGAGCCGGGGGCCTTGGCGAGGAAGTGTTTCGCCAGCAGGGCGGTGAGGTGGTCGCAGCCCACGGCCTTGCCCTTCTCGTCGATGACCATGCAACGGTCGGCGTCGCCGTCGTAGCAGAAGCCCACGTCGGCCTTCTCCTTGAGCACGGCCTCCTGGACCTGGCGGAGGTTGGCGGCGACGAGGGGGTTGGGCTCGTGGGCGAAGACGCCCTTGGTGTTGTCGAAGTTGACCTCGATGATCTGGAGGCCGGGGACGGCGCCGAGGGGCGACTGCTTGCCGAAGACCTTGGGGATCATGGTGCCGGCCATGCCGTTGCTGGCGTCGATGACGACCTTGAGCGGCTTGGAGGCGGCGGAGAGGTCAAGGAAGGAGCGGACGTGGCGGGCGTAGGCGGGCCAGAGGTCGCGCTGCTCGAGGCGGCCGTGCTGCTTGACGAGGGTGGCCTTGTCCACCATGGCGGCGTGCTTGCGGACCTCGGCCAGGCCGGAGACTTCGCCCACGGGCTTGGCCTTGCGCTTGGAGATCTTGAAACCGTTGTAGTTGGGCGGGTTGTGGGAGGCGGTCACCATGACGCCGCCCGCGCAGTCGAGGTGGTTGATGGCGAAGTAGATCATCGAGGTGTCGCACAGGCCGATGTCGATGACGTCCCCGCCCTGGTCGTTGATGCCCTGGATGAGCTGCTTGGTGAGGCTGGGGCTGGACTGCCGCATGTCGCGGCCCACGACGATGTTCTTCATCATGGGCGTGGTCTCGCCCGCGGCCGCGGCGTCGGCGAGGAGGAACTTGCTCGCGCCGTAGCCGATCTGCCACGCCATGGTGTCGTTGAGCAGGTCGGGGTAGGTGCCGCGGATGTCGTAAGCCTTGAAGACGCGTCCGAGCATGGGGGTTCCTTGATGGCGGTCCAGCCGGAGGGCTGGTGGCGGCAAGCGTAGTCGGCGGGGGAGGGGTTTTCAGGGGGCGGAGGAAGGGTGCCCCGGGCTATGAAAACGGGCGTGAATGCAAGGGGCTAGCCCGCGAGCAGGGACCGGGCGGCGGCGAGCAGGAGGGCGAGGGCGAAGCCGCCGGGCAGCCAGGGGAAGAGGCCGACGAAGAGGGCGTCGGCGAGCATGGGGGCGCGGCGGAACTGCCGCAGGGTGGTGTACCAGGGGGCGAAGAAGAGGGCCGCGAGGGCGAGGAGCACGCCCGGGCAGAGCAGCCACACCAGAGCGCCTGGCCCCATGAGCGCGACGGGGATCGTGATCAGGAGGATGGGCAGCGCGGTGACGGCCCAGCCCGACCAGCCCGCGATGATGGCGGCGGTGCGCAGGCGCGGCGGGAGGGTGGTGTGGACGCGGGCGAGGGTGTCGCCGCACTCGGGACAGAGCGGGGAGGTGACGCCGGTGGTGTCGTAGCCGCAGTGGTCGCAGCGCACAGGGGAAGTGTACGGGCACGCCGGCGTCATCTCGATCGCTTGCGCGATCGGCTCCTTAGCAGTTGCCGCCGCCCAGGACGCGGAAGAAGGACTCGATGTCCTGGTCGGTGGCGGTGTCGCCGTCGGCGTTGAAGTCGGCGGAGAGGCAGGTGTCGCAGCAGGTGCCGCCGAGGCAGGCGAAGAAGGACTCGATGTCCTGGTCGGTGGCGGTGTCGCCGTCCTGGTTGAAGTCGGCGTCGCAGGAGGTGGGCGCGGGCGGGGCGGTGTCGAGGGCGAGGAGGTAGGCGTACTCCTCACCGGCGACCTCGCGGCCGCTGGTGCCGAGGTAGGCGCGGCGGGAATCGGGGCTGTAGAAGGCGCGGGTGCGGGGGATGATGGGGGTGTTGTTCTCGCGGGGGAGGAAGAGGGACCAGAGGTTTTGGCCCGTGCCCGTGACGGCGCGGATGTGGCCGCTGAAGGTCATGGTGTCGCCGATGCTGCCGGCGGAGATGACCATGCGGCCATCGGGGCTCTCGACGGCGGCCTCGTACAACGAGCCCGTTGGGTCTGTGTAGGTCCACTGCACGGCGCCAGAGCTGTTCACGGCGTGGATGTGGATGGTGTTGCGGACGATGTAGACGGTGCCGTCGTTGGCGACGGTGGGCTCGCTGATGACGTTGCCCGGCGGCAGGTAGAGGTTCCACTTGGTGCTGCCGTTACTGGGATCGTGGGCGTAGAGGGCCCAGGCGTTGGGCGGGAGCAGGCTGCACTCGTAGACGGTGCCGTCGTGGCCGACGGCGGCCTCGCCCTGCTGCTGGCCGCCGGCGATCGACTGGCCGCCCACGGCGACGGACCACTTGTGCGCGCCGTCAGTGCCGAAGGCAAAGAGCGCGGAGTTGGCGCCCTGCGGGATTGGGACCTGCATGGGACGCATGTCGAAGGTGACGTAGATCTGGTTGGGGTGGCCGCCGGGGGTTGTCGGGCCGAAGGTGATGTCGGCGCCCCACTGGCCGCGTTCGTCGAAGCGCTGGCCGGGCGGGAGGGCGGCCCAGAGGCGCTGGCCGGTGGCGGGGTCGAGGCAGGTGAGGCCGGCGCCGGCGGTCTCCATCACGGCGTAGACGTTGCCGTCGGGCCCGACACTGGGGCCGGCGACGCAGTCGGTCCAGATGTCGGTGTAGAGCCACTTGCGGGTGCCGTCGGCATTGACGGCGTGGATGTTGGTCTCGGGGCCGAGGGGGTTGCCCCCAACGTAAATGGTGCCGTCGTGGCCGAGGGCCACGGGGCCCTCGGAGCCGGTGCCGTTGACGCAGTCGGCGCAGTAGACCCAGTTGAGGGCGCCGCTGGGGGCGATGGAGTAGAGGAAGCCGAGGGAGTCGGAGGCGTAGACGGTGCCGTCGGCGGCGACGCGGCCGCGGTGGCGGATGATGGGACCGTCGGTCTTGAACTTCCAGAGGAGCTTGCCGTCGGCGGGCGGGCGCGGGGTGATGGTGATGTTGGCGGCGGCGGTACCGGACTCGGTGGTGAGGCTGATGGTGGCGGGGCCGGGGGTCGCCTGCTCGGGGATGTAGAGGCTGATGTGGGTGTCGGACCAGCGGGCGTAGTGGGCGGGGAGGCCGTTGACGAGCAGCGTGCCCCCCCCACCGGCAGTGGTGCGGTCGCCGAAGCCCTGGCCGCGGAGGATGACGCGGCCGCTGTGGGTCGCGGTTGTCGTGTCGGTGGAGGTGATCACTGGCTGAGCGGAGGCGAGGGCGCCGCAGAGCGTGGTGAGAGCGAGGGCGGTGAGACACTGGGTCTTTGAGGATGAAGGCAGGAAGGCGAAACACGGAGACACGGAGAGAACGGAGGGGTTCACGGGGCGGGGCTCCGGGGGATTGGTGGTGTTGCCAGTGTGGGTGGGCGCGGGTGCGGGGTACGAATGCCGGCGAAGGTCATGCGGGAGAAGGGGGCGGCGTGGTTCACGTTTGTGATGGGTGTGCTGAGAGCATGCGGGTGCGCCGGGTGTTTCCTCGTGGTTTCGGTGGCCTGAGCGGGTGGGCGGGGCGCGGAGTGAGGTACGCTGTTGGCATGAAGATGCGTGTGCTTGCCGGTGTTTTCGTGTGCGTGCTGGGGTTGCCGATGGGGGCGGCGGTGGCGCAGCCGTGCGGGGCGGTGGTGACGTTCGCGGATGCGGTGGCGCCAACGCGCGAGCTGCATGTGGCGGTGAATGGGAGCAATGCAACGGGGGATGGGACGGCGGCGCGGCCGCTGGCGACGATCGTGGCCGCGGCGCAGCGGGCGACGCCGGGGACGGCGATCCGGGTGCACGCGGGGACGTACAGCGGCGGGATGTTCATCGCGAACCTGGCGGGGACGGCGGGGGCTCCGATCTGGATCGGGGGTGTGGCGGGCGAGGCGCGGCCGGTGATCCAGGGTGGTGGGAATGGGATTCAGTTCAGCAGGGCGCGGTACGTGGTGGTGCACGACCTGGAGGTGCGCGGGGCGACGGGGAATGGGCTGAACTGCGATGACGGGGGCGAGTACAGCAACGCGGACGCGTCGGGGTTTCTGGTGTTGCGGAACCTCTTCATCCACGACATTGGGAGCGGGGGGAACAACGACGGTCTGAAACTGTCGGGAATTTATGACTTCTGGGTCGTGGGTTGCGAGGTGGCCCGGTGCGGGGGTGCGGCGAGCGGGTCGCTCGTGGACATGGTGGGGTGCCACCGCGGCGTGATCGCGCGCAACTTCCTCCATGAGGCGTCGGCGAACGCGCTGCAGATCAAGGGGGGGACGTCGCACATCGACGTGCTGTGGAACCGGATGGAGGAGTGCGGGGAGCGGGCGGTGAACATCGGGGGGAGCACCGGGTTGGAGTTCTTCCGCCCGCCGGTGTCGCAGACGGGGGTGAATGCGGAGGCGCGGAATATTCGGGTGGTGGGGAACGTGATCCAGGGCGGGACGTGCGCGGTGGCGTTCGTGGGGGCGGTGGACAGCGTGGTATCGAACAACACGATCGTGACGCCGCACAACTGGATTCTGCGGATCCTGCAGGAGACGGTAACGCAGGGCGGGTACACGTTCGCGGCGTGCGGGAACAGCGTGTTCGAGAACAACCTGGTGTACTTCGAGCGGGCGGACCTGTCGACGTACGTGAACGTGGGGGCGAACACGGCCCCCACGACGTTCATGTTCAGGAACAACCTGTGGTACGCGTACGACAACCCCGCGGCATCGAACCCCAACCTGCCGGTGGCGGAGACGAATGGCGTGCGCGGGGTGAACCCGCTGCTGGAGACGGCGTTGCCGCAGGCGGGGGCGTCGTACAAGCCCGCGGCGAACGGCCCGGCGGTGGGTGCGGGGCGGGGGCCGGCGCTGGTGAGCGGCGACTTCGTTTCGCGGTGTTATGCGGCCGAGCCGTCGATCGGGGCGTACGAGGCGGCGCGCGTGTGCGGGACCAGCGACTTCAACGGCGACGGGGACTCCGGGACGGACCAGGACATCGAAGCGTTTTTCGCGTGCATCGGCGGGAACTGCTGCGCGGCGTGCTGGGGCGGCGGGGCGGACTTCAATGGCGACGGGGACACGGGAACCGACCAGGACATCGAGGCGTTCTTCCGGGTGCTGGGTGGGCTGGCGTGCTGAGAACGCATTTCACCACAGAGCACACAGAGGGCACAGAGGAAGGCAAGGCAGAGCGGATTGGGTTGAAGAAGAAGAAGAAGAAGGAGCACCCAGCTGAATTCTGATACCGCGAATCGGTTTCTTTCCGATCCCTTTTCCCTGTCTTCCTCTGTGCTCTCTGTGTGCTCTGTGGTTCAAACCCGTTAGACTGCGGGCATGCTGAACCGCCCCTGCCACTTTGAGATTCATTCCACCGACCCCGAGAAGTCGCTCGCGTTCTTCAAGGACGTGTTTGGATGGAGCGTGCACAAGTGGGAATCACCGACGCAGGAGTACTGGCTGCTGGGCACGGGCGACTGCTGCGGGCCGGAGGCGGGCAAGCAGCCGGGGATCAACGGCGGGCTGATGCGGTCGCGCGACGGCAAGGACCGCACGGTGAACACGATCCAGGTGGATGATGTGCACCGGGTGCTGAAGGCCGTGGAGGCGGCGGGCGGGAAGGTCGTGGTGCCGACGATGGCGATCCCGGGGGTGGGCTGGCTGGCGTACTGCAAGACCCCGCGGGGCATCTTTTTGGTGTGATGCACGAGGATCGGAACGCGAAGTAGCGGCGCCAGTCAGGGCGGTTGCGTTCGGAACGAGCCCCGAACGCAGTGAGTGGGCGCTTTTGAGGCGCCGTGCGCGGAGGGTGGTCGGAAGAACCCGTCACTGCGTTCCGGGCTCGTTGCGAACGTCTTTTGAGTTCCCCGCCTCGGGCCCGCGAAGGCCGGCCGAATGGGCACCGGTGGGCGGTGTCGTTCTGTAGCATGAGGTGCATGATCCGCAACTGGGTGCTGGGCGTGGTTGTGGCTATGGCGTTGCTCACCGGGCGGGCCGCGGGGCAGACCACGCTGATGGAGACGCTGGCCCCCGCGCTGTCGCGCGATGATTACAAGGTGGTGGTGGCGCGGCTGGAGCTGACAAAGGAACAGCGGGAGGCGGCGGACAGGCTGTACGAGGGGTACCTGGCGGAGCATGCGCGGAGCGTGGCGGCGTTCAAGCAGGGGTGGAAGGAGTGGAACAAGGCCGCGGTGTGGGTGGATGGGCAGCAGCAGGCTTCTCCGGAGGCGGTGAAGGCTCTGGAGGAGACGAACACGCGGTACCACGAGAGGAAGCCGGGGGCGCAGAAGGAGTTCCTCCGAGACCTGAAGTCGATGCTGGAGGAGTCGCAGGCGGGGGACAAGTGGGAGCGGGTGGAGCGGCATGTGCGGCGGCAGTACATGGACTCGCTGCTGTGGCGGTCGCCGGTGGAGTGGCACCGGGTGGACCTGGTGCGCGGGGTGCTGCTGCTGGAGCTGCCGGCGGAGGAGTTTGCGAAGGTGCGGGGGCTGGTCGACGAGTACGAGCTGCTGATCGACAAGCCGCTGCGGCGGATGGAGGCCGTGGCGGGGCAGAAGGGCGAGGACGCGCAGCGGGTGTGGCTGGAGGGGGCGCTGGAGCTGCGGGCAATCAACCGGCGGCACCTGCGGCTGGTGCTGCAGGAGCTGCCGGAGGCGCCGGCGGCGAGGCTGAAGCGGTGGGCGCACGACAGGGCCTACTGGGACTTGTCGTTCTGGGCTGAGACCTCGACGCACATCGGCGCGGCAGATGCGCGAAAGCTGGATTCGCTGACCAAGGAGCAGGAGGCGCAGATCGCGGCGCTGCTGGCCGAAATCGACAAGCGGGTGATGGAGCTGCGAGCTCAAGCGGAGAAGGCGTACGAAGAGGCGGACGAGAAGATGATGCGGATGAGCGAGCGGGAGTACAAGGAGGCGATGGAGCGGCCGGACAATCCTCTCGTCCTCGCGACGGGTGAGTGGGGTCAGAAGCACGACGAGATTTACAGCGGGTCGGAGCCGCGGCTGGAGGCGATCCTGACGATGGAGCAGCGGAAGGAGTTGTGGCCGCCGAACGGGAGCCTGCGCGAGGCGATGATCGCGCGGTCGCGGAAGCGGTGGGAGTAACGGGTGCAGACCGGGAGAAGGCCTTTCTCTCGCGGAGGACGCGGGGGCGCGGAGGGAGGCAGGAAAAAGGAAGGGCGGCCCGCTGGAGGGCCGCCCTCGTCCGTTCATGGTTCAGATCTCGTCTTACTCCGCGCCTCCGCGATCTCCGCGAGAGGCACTCTTATTCGGGGGAGAGCGAGGCGCCCGTGTAGCGCACGCGCCAGATGGTGCCGTTGCCGTCCTCGCTGACGTAGAGGGAGCCGTCGCGGGCCACGGCGAGGCCGACGGGGCGGCCCCAGACTTCCTTGTCGTTGACCACCATGCCGGTCATGAAGTCCTCAACCTCGCCGGTGGGCTTGTTGTCGTTGTCGAAGAGGATGCGGACCACCTTGTAGCCCACGCGGCTACCGCGGGACCAGGAGCCGTGCATGGTGACGAAGGCGGAGTTGCGGTACTCGCGGGGGAACTGCTCGGCGTTGTAGAAGCAGATCTGGAGGGGGGCGGTGTGGGCCTGCATGAGGACGTCGGGCTGGGCGAGCTGGTCCTTGAGATCGGGGCGGGCGCCCTTGTGGCGTGGGTCCTCGTTGCCGCCCATGTAGTACCAGGGCCAGCCGTGGAAGGAGCCTTTTTCCACGCGGGTGGCGAACTCGAAGGGGGTGTCGTCGCCCAGGCCGTCGCGCTCGTTGACCACGGCCCAGATGTCTTTAGTCGCTGGGTTGACGCAGACGCCCGACGGGTTGCGGATGCCGGTGGCGAACGTCTGCTCGTCCTTGCCGTCGGGGGTGAAGGTGAGGATGCAGGCGCGGCGTTCCTCGGTGTCCCAGGCGGCGCCCAGGGGCCGGGTCTTCTTCCAGCCCTCGAGGCCGCCCTCGACGCGGGGTGCGGGGAACATGTCCTGGGCGGCGTTGCTGCCGCTGCCGACCGCGAGCATCAGGCGCTCGCCGTCGGGGGAGGCGATGAGGTCGCGCGTCCAGTGGTGGGGCCAGAGGATGCGTGAGACGATGCGCTCGGGGCTCCCGCTGGCGGTGGTGTCGCCCTCCTTGTAGGGGACGCGGACGATGCCGTCGTCGACGGCGATATAGAGCCACTGCGGGTTTTCGGCGGGGTAGAAGAGCAGGCCGTAGGGCTTGCTGAGGTTGCTGGCGAAGACGTCGCTCTGGATAGGCTCGCCCTTGTCGCCCTGGAAGCGCAGGACGCGGACCTCGCCCTCCTGCCCGCAGGAGACGAAGAGGTCGCCGTTGAGGGCAAAGCGCAGCACGCGGGCGCCCTTGAGGCCGGAGGCGACGAGCTCGGCGGTGAAGCCGGCGGGGACCTTGGGAGTTGCGCCATCGGGGCGGGGGACGACCTTGGACTCGTTGGGCTTGTCGGCGCTGGGAGCGGGCAGGTCGTCGATGGTGAGGCGGCGGCGGAGGCCGGGCTGGTCGGTCCGCCAGTCGGTGAGCGCGGCCTTGCCCTCGAGGGTTTGCGTGGTGGTGGTCTGGGCCCCAAGGTTGGCGGTGAGGCAGGCGAGGGTGAGGAGGGCGGCGGCGGGGCGGAGCGAGGCAATGGGCATGAGCGGTCTCCTGAGGGTTCGGATTGGCAGCGTGCGGCGCGGGGATGACAAGCGGATGAGGGCGCACCAATCAGCCGGGCGGCGACGTACCCTGCGGCATGCCCAAGAACACGCCCTTTGTGCTGGTGATCCGCGACGGCTGGGGGGAGAACCCGAACGCCGAGCACGACCGCTACAACGCGGTGAAGCTCGCGAAGACGCCGGTGGACGCTGCCCTGCGACGCGACTGGCCGATGGTGCTGATCAGGACCAGCGGCGAGGACGTAGGGCTGGAGGCGGGGCAGATGGGCAACTCCGAGGTGGGGCACCAGAACATCGGGGCGGGTCGGATCGTGGACCAGGAGTCGCTGGTGATCACGAAAGCGGCGCGGGCGGGGCTGGGAAACAACAAGGTGCTGGTGGAGGGGATGGAGGCGGCTACGCGCAAGGGCACGGCGGTGCACCTCATGGGCATCTGCTCGGACGCCGGGGTGCACGGGCTGCTGCGGCACCTGTTCGCGCTGATCGACCTGGCGAGGGACCTGGGCGTGCCTCGGCTATACCTGCACCTGTTCACGGATGGGCGGGACACAGGGCCGTTCCTGGGGGCGGGGTTCATCGGGCAGGTGCAGGCGAAGCTGCGCGAGGCGGGGGCGGGCAGGGAGTGGGCGGTGGCGTCGGTGATCGGTCGGTACTACGCGATGGACCGAGACAACCGCTGGGAGCGGGTGCAGAAGGCGTACGCGGCGCTGACGGGGTACCGGTGGATGGAGACGGGTGTGGCGCTGGGGGCGGACGCGGGGGCGGCGGCGCAGGCGTACTACGAGAGCCCGCGGTCGGAGACGCAGAAGGGGGATGAGTTCGTCCCCCCCACCATGATCGGCGCGAGCGAGGATGGGGGGGCGGGGGCGCTGTCGCGGCGGATCAGGGACGGGGACACGGTGATTTACTACAACTACCGCGGGGACCGGCCGCGGGAGCTGGTAAGGGCGTTCGTGCTGCCGGAGTTCGAGGGGCACGTGGCGCCCTCGCCGGACACCAAGCACCGCGGGTTTGACCGCGGGCCCAAGCTGGACCTGCACTTCGTGACCATGGCGGCCTACGAGGAGGCGCTGAACCCGTACGTGAAGGTGGCGTTCCCCAAGCCGCCCAAGCTGCCGAACATCGGGGGGCAGTACTGGTCGAGTCTGGGGCTGCGGCAGTTCCGGTGCGCGGAGACGGAGAAGTACCCGCACGTGACGTTCTTCTTCAACGACTACCGCGACGAGCCCTTCCCGGGCGAGAGCCGCTGCATCAAGCAGAGCCCCAAGGTGGCGACGTACGACCTGCAGCCGGAGATGTCGGCGGGGGCGGTGTGCGAGGTGGTGCTGGAGCGGCTGGCGGCGCACGACTGCGAGGACGTGATCGTCGTCAACTTCGCGAATGCGGACATGGTTGGGCACACGGGGTCGCTGCCCGCGGCCATCGCGGCGTGCGAGGCGGTGGATGCGTGCGTGGGGAAGATCGTGGATGCGACCCTGGCGCGGGGCGGCTCGCTGATCGTGACAGCGGACCACGGGAACGCGGAGCAGATGTGGGACCCGGTGAACGAGTGCCCGCACACCTCACACACGACCTACGACGTGCCGCTGTTCGTGATCGGGCGGGAGTTCAGGGGGCGGCGGCTGCGCATGGGCGGGCGGCTGGGGGACATCGTGCCGACGGCGCTGGCGATGATGGGGCTCAGCAGGCCGGAGGGGATGACGGGGGAGTCGCTGCTCGCGTGAGGGGGGACACGATCATGAGGACATGATCGTGGCACAGGTCGGGTCAGGGAAGGTCGCCGCTGTCGGGCTGTTCGCGCTCTTCCATGACCTGCCCGAGGCGGGCGAGGTTGTCCTCGAGGCGGCGGAGGCGGTCGTTGAACTCGCGCAGTTTCTGCTCGAGGGCGGCCATCTGCTCGCTGAGGAGGTCGGCGCGGCGATCGGCGAACATCTGCGCCTCTTCGAGGCGTTCTACACGTCCGTTGGCGGCTGGATCGGCGTCGGGGAGCATACGCGGTTATAGTCTACCCCTCATGTTTCAACGCTCGACGAATGCTGTGTGTGTGGCCGCGGTGGTGGCGGGTGTGGCGCTGCCGGCGCTGGCCGGTGACGGGCGGGAGCTCACGTTGACGCCCGTCGTGGTGTCGCTGCAGCCCGAGGCCACCGAAGCGCCGGTTACGACCACCACCACGACCGTCACCGAGGCGAAGCTGGACGCGAGCGCGCCGGCGGTGGAGTTCGGCAAGACGGGGTCGAGGTGGATTGGCATCGGCGCGGGCGCGGCGAGCAACGGGGACTTCACCGATGTGAACCTGTACGGGCGCTACGAGTACTTCATCGCCAAGGACATCGAGCTGATCGGCGAGCTGGGGATCTGGAACTACCAGCAGGAGGGGAAGGACGCCACGGGGTTCAACCCGGCGCTGGTGCTGCGGTACCACTTCTACAACGGCGAGAAGTGGACGTGGTTTGTTGATGGCGGGATCGGGTTCCTGTTCAGCACCGACCCCGTGAACCGGACCGACGGGGACGAGGGGTCGAGTTTCAACTTCACGCCACGAGCGGGCGGTGGGTTCACGCGGGCGATCGGCGAGGAGGGTGCGCGGCTGGAGGTGGGGATGCGGTGGGCGCACGTGAGCAACGCGCGGATCAGCGGGAACAACGACAACCCGGGACGCGACAGCCTGATGCTGTACGCGGGGTTGATTTTTCCGTTCTGAGTGCGGGTGCTGGATGCGCGAAGAGAGGACAGCCGCGAGGCGCGGCTGTATCGCTCCCTGACGGTCGCGGTTCCTAGTGAGACAGGACAGCCGCGGGGCGCGGCTGTGTCGCTCCCTTACGGTCGCGGTTCCTAGTGAGACAGGACAGCCGCGGGGCGCGGCTGTATCGCTCCCTTACGGTCGCGGTTCTTATCCAGAGGTGGTGCGCGAGGCCCAGGTGGGGGCGACGGAGAGGTCGGCGCTGACGGTCATGTTGCGGCCGTTGCGCTTGGCGGAGTAAAGATTGCGGTCGGCTTCCTCGACCCACTGGTCTGGCGAGACAGGGCAGACGCCCGAGCACCCGGCGATGCCGATGGAGACCGTGACCTTGAGGTTGGGCAGGCGGGCCCAGCGGGCGGCCTCGACGGCGGCGCGGATGCGCTCGCACACGGCCGCGGCCTCGTGGGTGGCGGTGTCGGGCATGAGCAGGACGAACTCCTCGCCGCCGTAGCGGCAGGCGAGGTCGCTGTGGCGGCACTCACGCTGGAGGATGCGGGCGACGGTCTGCAGGACCATGTCGCCGGCGGGGTGGCCGTAGGTGTCGTTGACGTCCTTGAAGTGGTCGAGGTCGAGGAGGGCGATGGCGACCGGGTGGGCGTGGCGGGTGCAGCGGGCGTGCTCTTCGGACCAGCGGCGGTCGAAGAAGGTGCGGTTCCAGAGGCCGGTGAGGCCGTCGATCTGGGCGCGCTGGGCGAGCATCTGCACGAGCTGCTGCATGCGGAGGGCCGAGCGCACGCGGACGCGGAGCTCGGTCATCTCGAAGGGCTTGGTGATGTAGTCGATCGCGCCCATGTCGAAGGTGGCGACCTTGTCGGAAGGGTTCTGCTGGCCGGAGAGGACGATGACGGGGATCTGCTGCGTTTTGCTCAGCTCCTTGAGGCGCTTGAGCACGGAGAGGCCGTCCATCGACGGCAGGTCGAGGTCGAGGATGATGAGGGAGGGCGTGTACTGCTGCGCGGCCATGAGGCCCTCGAGGCCGTCGCTGGCGCTGATGAACTCCAGCTCCTCGCTCTTGAGGTTGGCTTTGAGCAGCCGGTGCACGTCGGCGCTGTCGTCGATGATGAGCACCGTCGGGCGGGGCTCGTCCTGAGGGCGGGTTGGGTTGAGGCTGGGCAACGAAGGTCCTCGGGCGGGCGGGAGCGTCAGGCGGCGGCGCGGCCGCGGCCCTGGAGGGCGCGCTGGCAGAGCTCGACGAGCTCGTTGACCTCTGTAGCGATGGTCTCGAGCGGGGCGTTCTGGTCGACGGTGCGCTCGACGTCGGCCGCGGCCTGGCCGAGGGTGGGGAAGCCGTAGCCGGCGCAGGAGCCCTTCATCTGGTGGGCGATGCGGCGGAGGGTGTTGAGCTCGCGCTGACGCCACGCGCTGGTGACCGAATCGACGCGCTTGGGAAGCTCGGAGAGGAAGAGGTCGAGCAGCTCGGACATCTCGGGATCGTGGGCGAGCTGGCTCTGGATGGGCTTGGTGTGTGTGCTCATGTGGGTTCTCCCGCTCTGACATCGGCCGATGCGGGGCCTGAGGTGAGCGGGTGAGCGTTTTTCTCGGAATGTGGGGGCGGCGGGGGCGGTTGGGGCTGCCCAGAATGGCGCGGTTATCGGGCCGGCCTTCGGCTGCGATCAGGCGGGGGTGCCCCAGCCGCCGCCGCCGGGGGTTTCGAGGAACAGGCGGGATCCGGCGGGGAGGTCGTAGGAGCAGAAGTGCGGGACCTGGTGCGATTGGCCGTCGGGCCAGAAGATGACCTGGTGGCCGCGGCGGCCGCCGGTGCCGCCCTCGAGGCCGTAGGGACGCTCGTTGCGGTGCTGGGTGAGGAGCGAGAGTGAGACGGGCTCGAGGAAGGTGTACTCGCGGTTGACGCCGTCGCCGCCGTGGAACAGGCCGGCGCCGCCGGAGCCGCGTCGGATCTCGAAGCGTTCGAGGCGGACCGGGTAGCGGTGCTCGAGGAACTCTGGGTCGGTGATGCGGGTGTTGGTCATGTGGGTGTGCACGGCCGACTCGCCGTGCGTCGTGGCGGTGGCTCCCGCGCCGCCGCAGACCGTCTCGTAGTAGCCGAAGCGGTCGTTGCCGAAGACGACGTTGTTCATGGTCCCCTGGCTGCACGCGGCGAGGTTGAGGGCTTTGAGCAGTGTGTCGACGACGCGCTGGCTCGTTTCGACGTTGCCGGCGGAGACGGCGGGGCACCGCGCGGGGTCCTTGTCGAAGAGCGGGTTGAGCATCCCTTCGGGCACGCGGAGGTCGACGGCGCGGAGGAGGCCCTCGTTGAGGGGCAGCGGCTCGTCGACGAGGAGGCGGAGGACGTACATCACGGCGCTGCGGATGACGCCGAGGGGGGCGTTGAGGTTGAGCGCGTGGGTGGGGCTGGACCCGGTGAAGTCGATGATCGTCTTGTCTGCGTCGCGTCGGATGGTGACGTTGATGACGGAGCCATCGTCGAGGTACTCGGTCGCGGCGAGCTCACGCGTGACGACGCGCTCGAGTGCGGCGCGAACGATGGACTCGCTTCGGGAGCGGAGGGTGTGCATCACGCGCGGGAGGGCAGGGCCGAACTCGGCGGCGAGGGCGAGGAGGCAGTGCTGGCCGCGGGTGCAGGCGGCGAGCTGGGCGCGGACGTCGGCGAGGTTCTCTTCGACGGCGCGGGTCGGGTGCGGGGCTTCGAGCAGGACGCGGCGGAACTCGTCGAGGCGGGGCTCGCCGTGGTGAATGAGGTGCATGGGGGGGATGACGACGCCCTCCTCGGCGAGGGTGCGGGCGCCCGGGGGCATGGAACCGGGGCGGATGCCGCCGATCTCGGCGTGGTGGGCGCGGGTGGCGACGAATGCGATGAGCGTCCCGTCGTGGTAGACGGGGGCGATGACGGTGACGTCGGGCAGGTGTGAGCCGCCGAAGGCGGGGTGGTTGGTGACGACGACGTCGCCAGGGTGCATCGGCAGTGTGTGCTTCACAAGGCGAACGCAGAGGCCGAGAGCGCCGAGGTGGACGGGGATGTGCGGGGCGTTGACGACGAGCTCGCCGTCGGGGTCGAGCACGGCGCAGGAGAAGTCGAGGCGGTCCTTGACGTTGGTGGAGAGGGCGGTGCGGCGGAGCATCTCGCCCATGTCGGTGGCGATGGCGGTGAGGCGGGCGGCGAGGATGTCGTGCTCGGCGGCGTGGGCGGGGGCGTGAGCTGAGGGCGCGGGGTCATCGCGGCGGAGGATCAGGGCGTGCGCGGCATCGACGGTCGCGGTCCAACCGTGCTCGACGATGGTGGTGGCGTGGGCTTCGCTGATGATGGCGGGGCCGTGGATGCTGTCGCCGGGGCG
Source organism: Phycisphaerales bacterium (assembly GCA_035627955.1). Classification (NCBI taxonomy): domain Bacteria; kingdom Pseudomonadati; phylum Planctomycetota; class Phycisphaerae; order Phycisphaerales; species Phycisphaerales bacterium. Next base: position 41,165 of record DASPKU010000003.1, on the reverse strand, counting down.
GAGGGACTCGCGCGGGTGGGAGGGCCAGGTGCTGGGGGTGGTGCTCGTTGAGTGTGGGGCGTAGATCGGCGCGGTAGGGATGTCGAAGGGCTCTTCCATAGCGCGGGCGACGACGCGGATGGATTCGACCTCGAGGACGCGGGCGACGGGGGCGTAGCCGTAGGTCTGGCGGAAGAGGCGGGCGAAGCCGGTGCGGACCTGGTGCTCCAGGTCGGTGGTGTCATCGACCTCGACGGCGATCGTGTTCTCCTGGCCGGCGAGACGGGCGGCGATGATGCGGCGGGTGATGGTTGCTTTTGAGTAGCCGTCGTTCTCGAGCTGTGCCGCTGCGTGCGCGGAGAGTTCGGCGAGGATGTCCGCGAGCGGAGCGGTGGTGAGGCTGGCGAGCACCTGGCGGGTGGCGAAGCGTTCGATTCCCGCCGCGGCGAGGCCGCGGGCGGAGAGGAGGCCGACATCCTGTGAAACGATGACGGTGTCGACGCCCAGGAGCGCGGCGACGCCGCAGGCGTGCTGGCCGCCCGCGCCGCCGAAGGCGAGGATGGCGTAGTCGCGCGGGTCGTAGCCCTGGCGGACGGAGACGGTGCGCATGGCGGCGGCCATCTGTTCGTTGGCGACGGCGAGCAGGGCGTCAAGCATCTGCTGTTCTGACAAGTCGCGGCCCGCGGCGGTGACCTGCGCGAGGAGCGCGGCCGCGGCGCGTTGAGATGCGGCGCAGTCGAGGGGCAGCGGCACGCGGGAGGGGTCGAGGCGGCCGAGGAGCAGGTTGACGTCGGTCATCGTGAGCGGGCCGCCGGCGCCGTAGCAGGCGGGGCCGGGGCTCGCGCCCGCGCTCTGCGGGCCGACGCGGAAGAGGGTGGATGCGGCGTCGAACCAGCAGACCGAGCCACCACCCGCGGCGACGCTCTCGACGGCGACGGCAGGGGCCATGACGGTGCCGGGGCCGACGCGGTGCTCGAAGACGTAATCGAGTTCGTTGTCGATGCGGGCGACGTCGGTGCTGGTGCCGCCCATGTCGAAGGCGAGCACGCGGGTGAAGCCGGAGCGCCTGGCGGCGTCGAGGGCCCCCACTACTCCGCCGGCGGGGCCGCTGAGGAGGCTGTCCTTGGGATGGAAGGCATCGGGCGTGACGAGGCCACCGGCGCTGGTCATGAGGAGGAGGCGGGGAGTGTTCGGCGCGGGCGAGGTGGTTGTGGCGGTGGGGTTGGAGTTCGGTGCGCCCAGGCCGTGGGCGACCTCGGCGACGAAGGAGTCGACGACGGGCGCGAGGTAGGCGTTGACGAGCGTGGTGCGGGCGCGGTCGAGGTAGCCGATGCGGCCGGCTATCTCGGAGGAGAGCGAGATGTGGCGGAAGCCGGCGTCCCGGAGGACCTGCGCGGCCAACTGCTCGTGGGCGGGGTTGCGCCAGGCGTGCATGAGGGCGACGGCGGCGCAGGTAATGCCCCGGGACACAAGGGCGTGGGCGTGCACGCGGAGGGACTCGATGTCGAGGGGTTGAAGCTCGCGGCCGTGGGCGTCGAGTCGGCCGCTGACCTCGATGGTGTCGCAGTCGATGCCGCGGGGCTTGCGCGGGGCGAGCGCGAAGAGGTCGGGACGCTGCTGGGTGCCGATGGTGAGCAGGTCGGCGAAGCCGGCGGTGAGGAAGAGGGCGGCGGGGCCGGCGCGGCGTTCAAGGAGGGCGTTGGTGCCGCGGGTGGTCGCAAGGCGGAGTTCGAGGGGCGGGAAGGGGTGGTTGAGGGGGGTGGAGGTGGCGAGACGTGCGGCGAGTAGTGGCGCGGGCTCGCCGCTGGAGAGCTCGCAGAGGGAGCCGGGGTTGACGATCACTTCGAGGCCGAGGGTGAGTTCGAGCGTCGAATCGTCAAGTAGGTGCGACTTGGTGATGAGGGCCTCGCCCTGATCGTGCACGCGGAGCGTGAAGCCGGCGAAGGACGGGAGTGCGGCCAGCCCGCGGCCTGTGATGCGCATGAGCGGCCCGCGGGATTCGAGCACGGCGGCGCGCAGGCAGCTGCTGCTGAGCACCTTGGCGCGGCGGACCTCGCCGGTGGGCGAGAGTGCGATGCAGTCGGTGAAGGTGCCGCCGGTGTCGACGCAGACGCGCCAGGGGCGGGGCATCGTGGGCGAGGGGTCAGCCATGGTCGGTCAGGGCCTGGCCCTTGGTCTCGTGGCAGACGCGGCAGAGGACGAGCACGACGCCCAGGGCGGGAAAGACCGCCACCCAGCTGACGCAGGTGAGCAGGAACTCGAGCTGCTCGCCGGGCGTGTCGAACTTGCGGGTGGTGAGAGCACCGATGAGGAACGGCCCGCCCGCGGCGATGAAGCGGCCGGTGTTGTAGCAGAAGCCTGCGCCGGTGCCGCGGAGGCGGGTGGGGAAGAGCTCGGGGAGGTAGAAGGTGAAGGCGCCGAAGACACCGAACACGCCGATGCCCACGGGCAGCATCATCCACATGCGGGTCTTGGCCTCCCAGTCGCCGCCGAAGCCGAGCCAGATGGCGGCGGCGGAGAAGGCGAAGTAGAGCGCAAACATCCAGCGGCGGCCCAGCGTGAGGGCGATGGGCATGGTGAGGATAGTGCCGATGAGGCCGCCCAGGCTGTATGCGGCGGTGCCGATGAAGACGAGCTGCGACTTGTCCGCGGGCGCGGTCCCCAGGCGGTTGCCGATGAGGGGGATGAAGGCAAAGCAGGACCACCAGCCCAGCAGGGCGATGATGGTCATGGCGAGCCCGCCGATGGTGCGCGACCGCATCGCGGGGCTGAAGAGCTCGCTCACCCGCCCGGCGGATTCGTCGGGCTTCCACATCTCGGGCTCCTTGACCTTGATGCGGATGACGAGGGCGACGAGGGCGGGGACGAGGCCGGTGAGGAACACCGCGCGCCAGCCCCAGCTGGCGTCGCCGAAGCCGAGGGACTCGGACACGGCGGCGAAGTCGATCTGGTGGAGGAAGACGTCGGACACCAGCGTGGCCAGCAGGATGCCAAAGGGTGACGCGGTGTAGAGGAGCATGCCCGCCCACACGCGCTTGTTCTCGGGGACCGTCTCGGCGACGAGCGAGGCTCCCGCGGCCCACTCGCCGCCGATGCCCAGGCTGGCGATGACGCGGAAGAACATCAGCATCCAGATGTTGTTGGCGAAGGCGCAGCCGGCGGTGGCAAGGGAGTAGAGCAGCATCGTGACCAGAAGGGCGCGGGTGCGGCCGATCCGGTCGGCGATCTTGCCGAAGAGGATGCCGCCCACGCCCCAGCCGATCAGCAGCACGCTGGTGAGCGTGCCGGTCCAGAAGCTGATCTGGCCCTGGTAGCCGGGTGTGTCCTTGGTGATCCCCAGGAGGTCGGGGACGCAGGCGGGGGCGACGTAGTTGAAGAGCAGCCCGTCGAAGACGTCGAAGCCCCAGCCCAGCCACGCGGCGGCGACGACGAGCCACTGGTAGCCGGTGAGGCCCCAGTACGTGGGTGCGGCGGCGCGCGGCCCGGGAGGGGCGGGCATCGTGGCGGTCTGTCCCATGCGCGGCATGCTAACCGATCTGCGTGTATTTGCGGGCGCTTGAAGGCATAGAACGCGAAGGTCGCGAAGGGGAGGGAGCGGGGTGATCAGAGCTTGCGGAGGCGGCGGATCTCGGGCCACATCCAGGCGATGCCAAGGACAACCAGGATCGTGCCGATGCCGCCGCTGACGACGCTGAACATGGCGCCGAAAACCTTGGAGCCCGCGATCGTTCCCGCGGCGTGGGCGACGGACCCGGACTCGAACTCGCCGAGTTGATTGCTGCTCTCGATGAACACGCTGTTGACGGCGGAGACACGCCCGCGGACGTGGTCGGGGGTGCGGGTCTGCACGAGGACGTGGCGGATGACGACGCTGATGGCGTCGAGGCCGCCCGAGAGGAAGAGCGCGGCGAGCGATACCCACACGTTTCGGGAGAGGCCGAAGACGATCATGCAGATGCCGAAGCCCGCGACCGACCAGAGCAGGGCGGGTCCGGCGCGCCGGAAGGGCGGGCGGTGCACGAGGGCGAGGGACATGACCAGTGCGCCGACGAACTGGCTGGAGCGGAGGGCGCCGAGCCAGCGGCCCTCAGAGTCCGGGTCGACATCGAGGATGAGCTCGACGTAGACCGGGAGCATGGCCGTCGCGCCGCCCAGCAGCACGGCGAACAGGTCGAGCGAGAGGGCCGCGAGGATGGTCTTCTCGCGTCGGACGTGGGACATGCCCGCGATCATGGCGCGGAAGCTGAAGGAAGCGGGGCCGGGCTTGCGCTCGGGCGCGGGCACGTGCATGCCCGCCGCGGAGAGCGCGAACAGCCCGCAGCCAAGGGCGGTGGCGAGGTAGACGGGCCAGGCCTGGGGCTTGCCGCCGGAAAGAGTGGGCCAGTCGATCATGAAGCCGGCGAGGAGCGGGCCGATGATCGCGGCGACCTGAAAGACACCGCTGTTCCAGGTCACGGCGTTGGGGAAGGCGTCGCCGCGGGCGATCTGGGGGAGCACGCTGCTGCGGGCGGGGCCGTTGAAGGATCGGGCAGCGCCGCTGACGAAGAGCAGCAGGTAGAAGACCCAAATGGGTGCGTGCCAGTAGGAGGCCGCGGCGGTGGCGCCGGCGGCGAGGGCGAAGCAGAGCTGGGTGATGACGAGGATGTTGCGGCGGTTGAAGAGGTCAGCGGCGTGACCGGCGGGGAGGGCGAGGCAGAGCACGGGGACCGCGCGGGCCAGGCCGGCGTAGGCGAGGGCCATGGGGCTCTGGGTGCGGTCGTAGATCTCCCAGGAGATGGCCGTGCCCATCATCTGGAGGCCGATGGAGGATGGGGCGAAGCCGAGGGCGAAGCGGCGGTAGTCGGCGGAGCGGAGGGCGAGGTAGGGATCGTGAGGGCGATCGATGGAGTCGGGTGGGTTGGGGCGGGTGTGCGCGGCGTCGTCGATGGGCTGTCCCGGCGCGAGCGGCTCTGAGGCATTGGGTTCGGAAGAGCTCGGCGTCGGCGACACTCGGACAACACCCCAGCCGACCTGCTACCCCAGTGGAGGTCGGGACGGACTGTAGCGATGCGCTGGGGGTGGGTGTCCGTCAGGAATCGAACGCGAAGGTCGCGAAGGGGAGCGAAGGCGCGAAGGGGGGAGCGGAGCGGAGGAGAAGTGGAGTAGAGGGGTAGAGAAGTAGAGGCGAGGAGGGGCGGGAGGCGGCCTTTTCGGTCGGGGAAGGCCAGCGAAGTCCCTAGAGTGGGGGCTTATGTTCGACTTTGACCTTGCACGCGCTTTTCTGACGCGGCACCCGGCGGATCGCGTGTTCGTGACCGTGAGCGGTGCGCACCTGTATGGGTTCCACTCGCCGGACTCGGACTATGACCTCCGCGGATGTCATGTCACGCCAGTGCGCGAGTTCGTGAGCATGGACCCGCCGAGCGAGACGCTGGAGGTGATGGACAAGAGCGGGTTCCCGGAGATGGACGTCGTGACCCACGACGTGCTCAAGTTCTTCAGGCTGATGCTCAAGCGCAACGGCTACGTGCTGGAGCAGGTGTTCTCGCCGCTGGTGGTGCACGACTGCGGGGTGCTGGAAGAACTCAGGCACCTGGCGCGGGGGTGCATGACGCGGCACCACCGGTACCACTACCGCGGGTTTGCCGAGAATCAGTGGGAGCTGGTGGTGAGGTCGCCGCGGCCGACGGTGAAGGGCCTGCTGTACACCTACCGCGTGCTGCTGGCGGGCATACACCTGCTGGAGACGGGGATGGTGGAGAGCAATCTGAGGGTGCTCAACGAACGGGCGCGGCTCGCGTACATCGATGACCTCATCGCGCGAAAGGTAAGCGGGAACGAGAAGGATGCGCTGCGGCCGGGAGAGCTGGAACGGCACGAGCTTGAGTTCGTGCGGCTGAGGGATGAGCTGAATGCGGCGAGCGAGCGGTCCTCACTGCCGGAAGAGCCGACGCGCGAGGCGGTGCTGGGGCTGGATGATCTAGCGGTGCGGCTGCGGTTGGAGCGGTAAAGAGAAGAGGCCCGCGCGGGGGCGCGGGCCTCTCGTGACGTGGTGAGTTGCACAGCCGCGAAGCGCGGCTGTATCCCTCCCTCACGGTCGGGGTTCCTCCATCAGCAGGGGTTGCCGCCCAGGACGCGGAAGAAGGCTTCGATGTCCTGGTCGGTGCCGGCGTCGCCGTCGGCGTTGAAGTCCGAGCCCAGGTGCCAGCAGGTGGGGCAGCAGGTGCCGCCGATGCAGGCGAAGAAGGCCTCGATGTCCTGGTCGGTGCCGGTGTCGCCGTCGCCGTTGTAGTCGGCGGTGCCGCACATGGACGTCTCGCAGATGCTGGCGGTGACGCTCTCGAAGGTGGTCAAGGACCAGGATTCGAGCGTGCCGCCGTCGACGTTCGCGTGGTCGGTGATCGTGAGCGTCCAGGGGCCGTTGGCGTCCAGACCGGCGAAGGTGGAGAGCGGGTTGGCGGGGTTGAAGGTGCCGCTGGTGGGCGTGCCGCAGACGAGCGTGGCGGCGCCGTCGACGAACGTGACGCTCATGTTCTCGTTGGTGCCGCAGAGCTGCGAAAAGACGCGGACCGTCGCGCCGGTAGTGTCGTTGCGGAGGTCGATCGTGAGGTCGCCGATGTAGGTGTGGGTGAGGCGGATTGTGAGGCTGAGGTTGCCGATGACGGTGGGACCCGACATCGTCTGAGTATCGGTGGTGACGGTGCCGGCGTTGGGGCCGATGGGCAGGCCGGAGGCGAAGGGGCCGTTGTTGCTGGCGCCGTTGAAGATCGGCGAGCAGTCGGTGCCGTCCCCGCGGTAGGTGCCGCTGAGGTTGGAGCAGCCCGCGGGCGTGGTGACCTGGCACGTGGTGCCGGTGCAGCAGGCGCCGAAGGTCGGGCGGGTGTTGAACTCAATCACGGCGTGCAGCGGCGGATTGAGCCCGACGTTGCAGCAGGACGGCTGGTCGTTCCACTCGCCCAGGGCGGGCGTGATCATCTCGACGTAGTCCTCGCCGTTCACGGCGTCGCGCCCGAGGTGGTTATCGGGCTGGGCGGTGCTGAGCTGCCAGTTGGTGTATGTGACGGGCTCGCCGTTCATCCACTCGTAGGTGCCCTCGGCGTTCTCGTCGGTGAGGCCGATCCACAGACGGCGCGGGACGCCGTTGTAGTTGGCCATGTTGGCGCGGACCCACTCGTTCTCGTCGGCGTCGTTGATGGTGACGATGGAGCCGCCCAGGGCCGCGGCCTTGGCGCGGGCGTCGGGCATGAGGGACGCGTCGAGGAGGATGTACCAGTGGTTGTTGGCGGGGTTCTCGACCGGGGGGCTGATCGTATTCTGGGCGGCGGCGTGCCCGCCCGCGAACAAAGCGAAACCAGCCGACACGCACAACACCAGCGCTCGCGAGCGGACCATGCGGACTCTCCCGGGATGACGGACACACGCTGACAGCCGCCCCGCGCACATGCGCGTGGTCTGGCCGAATGACAGCGACCCCTACGAGCCCCATTCCCGCAGTGTGAAGATGCACTTATTGGGCGTGGCAGTCAAAGGAAATCTGGGGATTTTGTGGGAGGGTGACAGGACGCACGCCCGCGGGGCGCGGGCGTGTCGCTCCCTGACGGTCGCGGTTCTTACCCGATCACCTTGCGACGCTGCTTGACATAGTCCCAGACGACGTAGCGGTCGAGGTCGCGTCCGCCGGTGAAGAAGACGCGTCCACGGGTGGCCTCGGCCATTCTTTGCGCGAAGGCGACGTCCTCGCTGGTCTGGCTCCAGTTCGGCAGCAGGAAGATGTTGATGGTGATCCCATCGCGCGAGCAGAGCATCGCCTCGCGCATGGTGGCCTCCTCGGTGCGCGGGTCGGGCGGGTAGAGCATGTACAGCTCGGGGCCGTCGAAGTGGGCGGTGGGAAGGCCGTCGGTGATGAGAATGACCTGCCGGTTGGGCGTGTCCTGCACGCTGAGCACCTGGCGGGACACGGCGAGTGCATGCTGGATATTCGTGAAGTGCTGCGGGACGCGAAGCTCGGAGACATCGGGGTTGCTCATGTCGGCCTTGAGCCGCACGACGGGGGAGTGCACCGAGACGGGCTTGGGCATGAGGGCGGGGAGCTCGGAGATCTGGCGGCGCTTGGCGAAGGTGAACATTTCGACGAAGCCGAGGAAGTCGCCGGGATACTCGGCGCGGATGAGACCGTCGAGGGCAAGGGCCATGCGCTTCACGTTGATGTACTGGCCGTCGTATCGCATGGAGCCGGACATGTCCATCAGCACCATGGTCGCGCACTTGGGGTTGTTGCGCGTGCGGTGGATGGTGATGTCGTCCATGGAGAGGTGGAGGCGCTGTGACTGCGATCCGGGCTGGGCCGGCGGCTTGGCTCTCTCGCGGGCGACGCCGTTGATCACGGTCTGCACGATGTCCATGTGCGCCACCGAATCTCCGAACTCGTACTCCTTGGTGCGCTCGATCTCTACGGCCCCCTCCCCCACCACCGGGCCGGTGTGGCGGCCGGAACGCGAGGCCGTGAGCTCGCTGAAGATCTCCTGCAGGAGCTTGCGCTGAAAGACACGGAACGCCTGCGGCGTCAGCCGGTAGCCCTCGCGGGTGAACTCAAGACCCTGGGCGCGGGCCTGCTCGCGGAGGTAGTCCTCGATCTGCTCCTGGAGCTTGTTGAGGTCCTCGAGGGCGCTGTCGTCGGCGAACTCGCTGAGCTCGTCCATGTCGATGATGGCGAGCTGCGCGGTCTTGCTGGCCTCCTTGAGCTGCTCGAGGAGCTTGTCGATGGTCTCGAGCTCGTCCTTGATCTCGAGGGCCTGGGGCACGGTCATGGGGGTGCGGCCGGTGAACTCGTACTTGGCCGCGAGCTCGTCGACCTGGTACTTCTCGCCCAGGCGGTGCATGAGCGACATGAGCTGCCTGGCGAAGTCGCTGGTGTCGTCCTTCTGGCGGAAGTAGAGCCGCTCGAGGTCGGCGAGCTGCTCATCGCGGATCATGCGGGTGAGGGCGTCGCGCAGGTTGGGCGGCGGGTTGGCCGTGCTCGCGGCATCCTCGAAGGCTTTGGCCACGGACTGCTGAACCTGCTCGGTCTCGTAGGTCTCAAGGATCTTCCGCTTGCGCTCCGCCAACATGGCCATGAGCTGGTCGAGGCTGGGGCCCAGGCGTGGGAACATCGAAGGGTCAAGGTGGATGGCGCGGGCGAGCTCCTCCTCCGTGAGGTGGCGCATGGAGCCGAAGGCGAGCATGTGCTCGAAGGCCGCGGAAGTGAGGTCGGGCGGTGGGGCGGTTGGCGAGGGGAAGTTCTTGGGGTCGAAGGCGAGGTAGGTGTGGATGAGGCCGCCAAGGCCGGCAGCTTGAGGTTGGTTGTCGCCGCTCCTCACACGAACCTCCTTCACCCACTTGGTTCGTTTCGCAGCCCTCGAACCGATGCGAGTTCTAAGAGATTGCTTCACGCATCCATCGCGTGAGCTGGTCCTTTGACATCTCGCTCGAAGCGACGGCCACGGTGACCTCCTCCATCACGTGCTGGTCGGGGTACTTCGTCACTCCGTTCAGGTCCAGGAAGATGACGGCGGAGAATGATCCTGCCCGCTTGTTGCCGTCCACAAAGGGATGATTCATCACAATGTGAAACAGGTAAGCCGCAGCCATCGCGGCGAGGTCCGGGTGCAGGTACTCGTCACCGAAGGTTTGGCGGGCCTGCATCACCGCGGCTTCGAGCAGTCCGAGATCGCGAACACCACGACCGCCACCTTCGCTCTCGATGGTGTCCTGCTGGATCTGCAGCACGTCGGCGACGCTCAGGAACAAGACGGGGCGATCCATGGCTTACTTCGCGAGGTTCTTGAGCATCTCGCCGTACATCGGACGGAGCTTCTTGATCGACGCGGCAATCCGCTCCGGACCGGCGCCCACATTGCTGGGAGTAATCGTGAGGCCACCACCTTGGACTGTGACATTGAACTCGGATTCGGGGCTTACGCCCATGACATCGAGCATGCCCTTATCGATGATCAGGGCGTAGCTGTTCCCGTACTTCTGGAGTCGCTTGAACACGCCCGTGCCAGTTGATGTAGGGCCGTCCGTCTTCATGGTTGTACATTGTACAATCGACCATCGACTCCCGCCACTTTGAGCATCGGGTTCACCCCGGCCCCATAAAACCCCTTACCCGGGTCTACCAACAATGCGGCATGCTGATTCTGACCCGATCGCGGCCATGGTGGCTCCTCGTTCTTGTAGCCGTGCTGCCGGTGCTGACGCCTTGCTCCGCAAAGGCCCAGGTCACCTACCCCCCTCGACCAGCGGAGGGGCAGTTCGTCAGCGATCTGGCTGAGCTCATAAAGCCGGAGGATGAGGCCGCGGTCACTAAGAGCGCGGATGCATTCCTCAAGAGCAAGGGCATCCCGGTCATCGTGGTGACGATCAACTCGCTGGCGGACTACGGGGCCGCGCGGTGGCCGATCGAGCGGTACGCGATGAACCTGTTCGGCGAGTGGGGCGTGGGGACCACGGACCGCAACACGGGCGTGCTGCTGCTGGTGAGCAAGGGTGACCGCAAGGTGCGGATCGAGATGGGTGGGGCGTTCACGCATGAGCGGGACGTCGCGGCCGCGCAGATCATCAACGGCGTGATCGTGCCACGGTTCAAGAAGGGGGACTTCTCGGGCGGCATCCGCGATGGCGTGGAGGCGATCACGAAGAACATCGACAACCCGACGAAGGCGTTCACGCCGGGCGGTGTGGGCGGGACTTCGCAGGCGGCGGGGGGTTCGGGACCGGTGGCGGCGCCGCCGGTGAAGCCGACGGGCACGCTGCTGGGCGGGCGCGGGCTGTTCTCATCGCTCGGGTGCTTCATCATCCCGGTCGGGCTGATCGTGCTGTTCATGATCATCAAGGCGTTTACGCGGCGCTCTGCGGGTGGTGTCCCGTACGGCGGCGGCAGCGCCGGGTACGGACCGGGCTATGGGCCCGCGGGCTGGGGCGGCGGCTGGGGCTCGCGTCCGAGCTCGGGCATGGGGGGAATGCTGGGCGGCCTGCTGCTGGGCGGGCTGCTTGGGAACGCGTGGGGCTCGCGCGGCTCAGGCGGCGGGATGTTCGGCGGGGGCGATAGTTCGGGCGGCGGGTTCGGAGGCGGGGGCGGCGGGTTCGGTGGGTTCGGCGGCGGGGGCGGCGGCGGCTCATTCGGCGGCGGTTTCTCTGGAGGGGGCGGGGCCACGGGCTCCTGGTGATCAACTATGAAGACTGCTTCCCAAGTCATCACGCAGAAGGACCGCGACGAGCTGCACTCAGCCATCGCCGCGGCCGAGCGCGGCACTTCGGCCGAGATCGTGGTCGTTGTTGCTACGCGCTCGGGGCGGTACGACCGCGCGGAGGACCTGTTCGGGCTGCTGCTGGCCCTGGCCAGCGTGGCGATCGCGTGGGTGCTGTACCAGCAGTTCCACGAGACCGAATGGACGCAGGGCCAGGAGCTGGCGCTGGGGCTGATCCCGGTGCTGGTGCTGTTCGCGGTGTGGTGGATGGTGGGCGCGGCATTGGCGACGCGGTTCCCGGCGTTGGCGCGACCGTTCGTGCCGCGGCTTCAGTTTGAGGCCGAGGTTCGGCGGCGCGGTTTCGAGGCGTTCCATCTCTTCCGCGTGGGGCACACCAAGGGCCGCAGCGGTGTGCTGATCTTCGTGTCGCTGCTGGAGCACATGGCGTGGGTGGACGGGGATCAGCAGGTGAACGCGGTGCTGCCGCAGGAGACGTGGGAGAACGCGTGCAAGGCCGTCACGGCGGGTTCGCGGCGTGGGGAGCTGGCGGTGGGGCTGAAGGAGGCCGTGGGGCTGGTGGGTGGGGCGCTGGCGCAGAAGTTCCCGCGGGCGGCGGATGACCGCGATGAACTGCCCAATGTGGTGCACCTGCTGGATTGAAATCGCCTCAAGGCAGAACACTGAGAGGAACTGAGGCGAAACGGAGAAGGGGTGGTGAAGAGCACGCGGGGCGCGCGCTCTATCACCCCTGCTACTTCTTCTCGCTCAGCTCCGCGTAGAGCTGGATCATCGTCATGCTCTGGCGGTCCTCGTTGGCGTAGCCGTGGAACGGCAGCTTCATCGTCACGATGTCCTTGCGTTGGCGACCGGCCTTGATGGCCTTGGCGACGGCATCGCGGCACTTTTCGAAGTAGGTGATCTGGTCGGCGATCCCCTCGGGGCCGCAGAGGTCGCCGTGCCCGGGGACGACGCGGGTCTTCTTGTCGCAGAGTGCCTGGGCTTGTTTGAGCGCGCTGATCCAGCCCTCGATGGTGCCGCCGCCGTTCTGGTCCACGTAGGGGAAGACCTTGCGGAAGACGAGATCGCCGACGATGAGCACGTTGGAGTTGGGGAGGTGGAGGACGAGGTCGTTGTCGGTGTGGCCGGGGCCGAAGTGGCGGAGTGATATCTTCGCGCCGCCGGGCGTGGCGATCTCGTGGGTGTCCTTCACGGCCTCCGTGGGCGTGAAGTTCTTCGCCTCGAGCTTCGTCACGTTGTGGTAGAGCTCGGTCCAGTCCTCGCGGGCCCTCTTGAGGCCCTCGCTCTCACCCTTGGGGAAGTTGCCCACCGCCTCCTTGATCTGCGAGATGTAGCGGGCGACGTTCCCCTCGATGCGCGGCAGGCACTTCTCGTGCGCCAGGACGTCGCAGTCGCCGGTGAACGCATGGTTACCGCCGGTATGGTCGGCGTGGTGGTGCGTGTTGATGACCACGAGCTTCGGGGCACCCGGCGACGCCTCGCGCCGGAGCGTCTTGCCCCAGGGGGAGTTCTTGGTGTCGATGAGGTAGGCGACCTCCTTCCCGTCGATGAGCGTGACGTTGCCGCCCTGGCCGAAGGCGACCTTGATGGAGGCGAGGTCGGGGGCGATGGGCTTCCACTCAAAGAGCGTGACGGCCCTGCCTCCCCCGCTGCTGCCGACGTCCTTGCGGGGCTGGGCGAGGAGGTCGCGGCTCATGAGGGCTCCGAGCGCGGCGGCGCTGCTGGCGGTGACGAACTCGCGGCGATTCAGCAAGGGTTGCTCCAGATACCGGATGCGGTGCGGCGCTCCTGCAGTGCTACTTCTTGAGCTCGTCGTACACGCCGCCGAGGACGAGGCCACGCGCGACCTCAAGGCGGTAGGGCGCGTACTGCGGGAGCGTCGTGTTGATGACGTCCTCGCGTGCCTTGCCCTCGTCAATCGCCTTCTTCACGGCCTCGCGCACGTCCTCGAAGTACTTGATCTGCTTCTTGACGGTCTCGAGGTTGCCGATGTCGCCGTGCCCCGGGACGACGACGGTCTTCTCGTCGCAGAGGTGGACGATGCGCTCGAGGGACTTGATCCAGCCCTCGCTGGTGGCGCCGGCGTCCTTGTCGTAGTAGGGGTGCAGGTTGTTGAAGACGAGGTCGCCCGCGACGAGCACGTTGTCGTCGGGGAAGAAGAAGAACACGTCGTTGTCGGTGTGGCCGGCGCCGACGTGGTGGACCTCGACCTTCTTCCCGGCGACGCTCTTGACCTCCTCCATCTTGATGGGCTTGGGGGTCCAGGCGTCCTCCTTCAGCTCGGCGAGGGAGTTCTGGAATGCTTTGGCATCTTCGGCCGCCTGCTTGGCGCCGGCGACCTCGGCCTCTTCGAGGGCCTTGATCTGCTGGCGGAGCTGCGCGGTGAAGGAGCCCTTCATGGCGGCGATGCGCTCGCAGGCCTTAGGGTGAGCGGAGAGGGCCGCGTCCTTGCTGAAGACGCCGTTGCCGCCGGAGTGGTCGAAGTGGTGGTGGGTGTTGAAGACCTGCACGACGGCCGCGGTTTTCGTGAGCAACTCGCGCCGGAGGGCGGGGGCGATCACGGCCTGCTTGGTATCGATGAGGGCCGAGGCGTCCTTGGTCGCCACCAGCGTTGAGTTGCCGCCCAGCAGCGCGAAGTTCTCGCCGGTGGTGCCGATAGCGACGTGGAAGCCCGGGCGGACTTCAACCCAGCGGTTGAAGGTCTCGGCCGAGGCGGCGGGCTTGGGGGCTGTCTTCGTGCCCTCCTGCGCCCAGAGGCGGAGGTTGAGGCCGGCCGCGCCGACCAGGGCCGCCGCGCCGACCACGAACTCACGCCGCGAAACGCTCATGCTCATGGATGACTCCTGACGAGGTGCTCCCAGCAGAGCCCATTATGGCCCGCAATCCCCCACTTCCGCTACCTATCGGTCCGACATGGGGGCCGAGGGCCCGGGCGGCAGGTCGCGAGCGCCCCCGCCTATACTTGGCCCCATTCAAAACCCGGCCCCGCGGTCCACCCGGCGGCCCCTGTTTCAAGGAATCTCAAGGATGAAGGCGACTGACCTCCGCCCCGGACTGGGCTGCAAGATCGACGGCAAGCTCTATGTGATCACGAACTTCGAGCATCGCACTCCGGGCAACCTCCGCGCGTTTATCCAGATCAAGATCAAGGACGTGGTCGCGGGCCGCACGATCGAGCGGCGCCTGGGCTCCTCGGACGAAGTGGATGTGGTGGACCTGGACCGCCGCCCGATGGAGTACCTGTACTCGGACAACAGCGGCGCCACGTTCATGGACCCCGAGACCTTCGACCAGGTGATCATCCCACCGGACGTGCTGGGTGATGCCCTGATGTTCCTGCGGCCCAACACGCAGGCGACGGTGCTGTTCTACGGCGAGAATGCCGTGACTCTCGAACTGCCGCCCAGCGTCGAACTGACGGTGAAGGACTGCCCGCCGGAAGTGAAGGGCGCCACGGTGACCAACCAGACCAAGGACGCGACGATGGAGACCGGGCTTGTGATCCGCGTCCCCGCGTTCATCAAGCAGGGCGAGACCCTGAAGATCTCGACGCAGGACCGGAGCTACCAGAGCCGGGCCTGAGACGGCGGAAGGCGGAAACCGGAAAGCGGAAGTGTGAAGGCCTGGCGCGGGTGCGTCGTGCCTTTTTCGTGGACTCGTTACGCCCGCGTGCCGCACTCGGGGCAGGTTGCACCCGAGGCGAGCCCGCGCAGGTCATACCCACACTTTTTGCATAGGCCCATGCTGGCTCGCCGATCACGGGTGGTCACGCGATGTTGGATGACCAGCATCGCCACCGCTCCGGCCACCGCGATCAGCCCAGTGGTCCACTGCGCGGCCGTCATCTCCTCGTCGAACAGCAGCATCGACGAGATCGCCACGGTGATTGGTTGGAGCTGAATCACCCCCGCGGCCACCACCAGGCCGATACGGGCGATGGCGTAGAAGTAGAAGGTATGGCCGAGGCCGATGCCGATCAGGCTGCTGGCGACGAGCAGCCCGAAAGTGAAGGGCGTTAGGTGCGTGACGGCCTCGACGCCGTGCCCGCGGGCGAAAAGGAGCATGCAGGCGACCAGGGCCGCGGCGGTGTACTGGCTGACGGCGGCGAAGGCGAGGATCGGGTTCATGCCGACCATGTGCTTGCGCACGCCCAGGGCGTAAAGGGCGTACATGAGCCCCGCGCCGATGCTGAGGGCGATGCCGATGGGGAACGCGTGCGGGACATCAGCGAGCGGCGGGCCATCGGTGGGTGTGCCGCCTGGTGGTTTGAGCGCGATGGTCGCAAGCGTGGCGCCCAGGACGAGCAGGAGGGCCGCGACAAACGCGGGGCTGCGGAGCACGCGCCGCTCCGCGGGAAACATGAGCGCGGCGGAGAGCGCCAGGAACACGATCTGCAGCCGCATGCTGAAGATCATGAGTCCCGGCTGGATGAAGTAAGGCGCGAGGGCGAAGCACACCTGGGCGGCGGCGTTCCAGAAGCTAGGGACGAGCGCGGCCTTCCACAGCCCCGAGGGCGTCTTGCCGCGCCGGGCGGCGATCACCAGCGCCGGAGCCCAGATAAGGGCCGAGATGGCGTAGCGCCAGCCGTTGCTGGTCCAAGCATCGATGTCCTTGGCGAAGTAGTGCAGGAACAGCGGGATCGTCGTCCAGCCGATGAGCGAGAGGACCACGGCGGTAACGCCGGTCGCTGACAGGCCGTGCACGCCAGCGGGCGCGGGTGGGCTGGCGGGCGAGTTGGCGGGTGGCGGAGTCGCGGCCGGTGGACGTGTGGCGGTGGTCATGGTGGCCGCGGGATGCTGGCGGGCGCCGCCCGCTGGAACAGATGGAGAAGTGGAGCGGAGGAGACTCGAACTCCCAACCCCTAGCTTGCAAAGCTAGTGCTCTACCAATTGAGCTACCGCCCCGGCACGCGGGAAGGGTAGGGGCAAGGGGCGGGGAAGTCTCCAGCCGCGTGCGCGTCGGCTTTCCATGAGTGTGGATGAATCCGGCACGCCGGGGGTTCTCGTAGAATCGGGGCCGTTCCGCCACCTGTCCTCGGGAGTCGTTATGCCGATCCGGTCTGCTGCTGCTGTCCTTGTCTCTGCCGCGTTCCTGTCGTCGGGCGCGTTCGCCCAGCACACGCCGGGTGCGCCCGAGGGCGCCACCCCCACGACCGGCGCGAGCGGCCAGCCGCCCGCGGTCGCTCAGGCACGGCAGTTGCCGGGACCGGATGTGGCCGTGACGCTGTTCGGCACGCACGCGTTCGAGGCGGACTTCGAGGATGTGAACGGGAGCGTGAGCCTCTTCCGCACCGGCGCGGAAGTGGGCATCCGCCAGCCGCTGGACGAGCGCACACGCCTGAGCCTCTCAATCGGCGCCGAGTACTCGGGCTACGACTTCAGCAGCGACACGGCCCTGGCGGGGACGAGCGAGCCGTGGGACGACACCTACCAGCTCTCCGCGGCGGTCATCATCAGCCGCCAGGCGACCACGAGCTGGTCGTGGTTCTTCGGCGGCGGCGCGGACGCGAGCTTCGAGGATGACGCCAACCTCGGCAAGTCGTTCACAGGCGGGCTGGTGGCAGGTGCGAACTACAAGGTGAACGAGAACCTCACGTTGGGCGGCGGCTTCGCGGCACGCTCGCGCCTGGAGGACTCGGGGCTGTTTCTCCCGCTGGTGTCGATCGACTGGAAGATAAGTGAGCAGTGGACGCTGTCGAACAGCAACGAGCTGAACTCGACGGGCATCGCGCTGGCGTACCGGCCCAACGAGCAGCTGCAGATCTCGCTGCACGGGGCGTACCAGGGTCGGGCGTATCGGCTCGATGAGGACGGCCCGATCCCCGACGGCGTCGGGCGGGACTCGCGGATCCCGGTGTGGCTGCAGGTGCGGTACTCGTTCTCGCCGCGGATCAGCGTGACGGTGGCGGGCGGCTACATCGCGTGGCAGGAATACACCGTCGATGATAACAACGGGAACGAGCTGGACCAGCAGGGCGCGGATGGGACGCCGTTTGTGGGCGCGAGCCTGGTGTTCCTGTTCTGACCGCGAGCGTCCTCAGCGGGACTTGGGGGGCTCGGCCGGGCGGGTGAGCGCGGGCGGCGCCTCGCCGTAGGGCGGCGCATCGACCAGGCGCGCCCGCTGGAGGATGGGCGGGTCCTTTGGGCGGTTCTTGGGGTCCTGCCCCGGCTCGTCTGGCACAAGCGGCACGGCGGCCAATGCCATGATGGTCTCGCTGCCACGCACCGCGTGCCCGAAGGCGGTGTAACGGCCGTCAAGGGCCTTGGTGCCTTCGCGGGAGAGGCAGACGAAGACCTGCGAGCCGTTGGTGTTGGGCTCGTTCTCACGGGCCATGGAGATCACGCCGAAGTCGTGCGGCAGCGTGCTGGGCTCGAGGTCGATCGAGTACCCGGGGCCGCCGTCGCCGGTGCCGGTCGGGTCGCCGACCTGGATGACGAACGGCGCGCCGCTGGCCAGGCGCGGCACGATGCGGTGGAAGATCACGTCGGTGTAGAAGCCGCCCTCGACAAGGTGGCGGAAGTTGAACACCGTGTTTGGGGCAGCCTCCGGGTTGAGGCGGAACTCGATCTCGCCCAGCGTCGTCTCGATCACCACATGCTGGTCGACGTAGGCGCGGATGCCCGTGTACGTGCGGGTCTCGTAGCTCACCCACGCGATCTGGCCATCTCGGGGCTTGAAGCTGGGCGTAAGGGTCTTGGGGTCGATGAACCACGGACCCTTGGCCGACTCGCTGTAGACCATCGCGGCCGCGGGGTTCACCATGGGCTGGAGCACCACAGGCGGGCCCACCTTCTCAGTGCCGGCGACGAGCTGCGCGTACTGCACCTTGGGCGTGGTCGTGCCCCACATGATCGGGAAGAGCGCGCCAAGGTCGATTTTGCCCTGCTCGACGGGCGCGACGGCAATGGGCTCGGGGTTGCCGGGCGTGTAGAGGTCGATGTGCAGGTCGCCCCACGCCTTGCCCTCCGGTGCGGGCGGCAGCGAGACCTGCATCGGCACCGGGCGGTTGATCCCGTAGTAGAGGCGGTCAGGCTTGAGTTGCGCGTGTGTGGAAACCGCAACGGCTAGCGACAGCAACGCGGCGAGGACGCGGGTGGTCATGCGATCAGCTTAGACGGATGAGCCAAACCTTGGTTCGCTCAGGGGTTCTCGCCATTGCGCTCGGCATTGGCGGCGTCGTCGAACTTGTTCCACAGCTCGACCACGTACTCGAACTGGATGTCGGCCTCTTCCTTGGTCTCGGGCAGCTCCAGGCGAAGGTTGGAGCCCGGGTCGTTGTACCAGTGCACGGAGAGGTCGGCACGGAAGAAGTTGGCGCCGACCTTGTGGCTGTAGTCGGAACGGAGCTGCATGGAGTCAGAGATCAGGGAGGAGTAGGCGGGGTCGATCTTGTCGAGATTGCGGGTCGTCGGGCCGCCGGGCCCATGGCCGGCGGGGCCTTCGCCGCGGTAGTGGTAGTTGCTGAGGATCTCCCCGCCGGGGTTGTTCTTGAAGAGGCCGGTGTACTTGTTGAGCGGCTTCTCACCCTTATGGGAGGGGCAGTAAAAGACCTTGTGTGCGGCGGTGTATTCCAGCGAGTAGAGCACGCCCATGCCGTCCCAGCGCCCGTCGTCGGTCCGCAGCGTGTTCATGTTCTGCGGAGCCATCCCAGTCGAGGACTCGGGGAGGTAGATGCTGGGTGGGATGTAGCCCCGGTAGTCATTGGCGTAGGTCATCACGCCGACGCCGATCTGGCGGACGTTCGACTGGCAGGAGACACGCCGGGCGGACTCGTGCACGCTGCTGAGCTTGGGGAGGAGCATGCCGATGAGCACCGCGATGACCGCGATGGACACCAGGATGTCGATGAGGGAGAAGCCGGCGCGCACTGAAACACGGCGCTGACGCGACGCGTTGAGCTGGCGGGTCTTCATCAATGGAACCCCAAGCGAGCGTGGTCTTGTCCGGTCACGGACTCAGGTCCACCCCAGCAGGTTACTCTCGGCGGGAAGTTTCAGCAATAGTTTAATTCCTCATACAGGTCGGCTGAACACCCCAAAGGTGATCCCGAACGGGGGATTCGGGACCTGGTCGGATAACTTTTCGTGCCTAGGCCGGGTGGCTGGTGTAGACTGGATTTGGTCGAAATGAAGCATCCTTCAGCGACGCCGCCCGTATTTGTGGTCAGACGGGCGCCAACCAGGCTCACTGGGAAGACCACTTCACGATCTTCACCCGTCGGGTAGATAGGCGGTGCCGGCATATGGGCGTGAGGGGTCATTCAGACGGCCGCGGAAGCGGCGATCTGGACTTGATGCGCCGCGTCGCGAGCAACGACGAGGGCGCGATCGGTGAGTTGTACGACCGCTTCGGGTCGCTGGTGTTCCGCATGGCGTATCAGTCCATGCCTACCAGGGCCGAGGCGGAGGACGCGGTGCAGGAGATTTTCGTTCGGCTGTGGAAGACGGCATCAAGGTATGACGACGGGCGTTCGGCCCTGGTGACATGGGTGATGCTCATCGCCCGCAGGCACCTGGTCGACAAGCTGCGGCGGAACCGGGCCCGGCTCAAGGCTTCGTCGCTGGACGGGCCGACAGCGGTGATGCCCGCGGCGGTGGAAGCGGGAACTTCCAGGCTGGATACAGACGAGCGGATGAAGATTCTGCTGAAAAGGATCGAATCACTGCCAGAACTGCAACGCACAGTCGTCACGAGAGCGTATCTGGGGGGACAGACGTTGCGGCAGATCGGGGAAGAGTTGAACACACCCTTGGGAACCATCAAGTCGGCGTTGAGCAGGGCCCTCGTGCGGCTTCGCGAGCGCAATGGCGAGGAGTTTGCCACATGACTTTGCAGGAGCTTCTGGAGCACGCGCACCTGGATGCGCTAGGCCAGCTCGATGAGAAGGAGCAGGCTGCGTTCGAGGCCGCCTTCACGGTTGCCCCGCCCGCGGTTCAGGCGCAGATCCGGCGCGAGCAGGCCCGGTTTGCCAACATGGACCACCTGCTGCCTCAGGTCGAGCCGCCCGCTTACCTCCGCGAGCGCGTGCTGAACGCGGTGAGCGCGGCCATGATCGCTGAGGGCGCCGGCACCGACCTCAACCTCGCCCCGGCCAAGCGGGTGCACACGGCGTGGCGGGCTTCGGCCATCGGTCTGGTGACCGCAGTGGTCGTGCTCGGCGTCGCGTTCGTGAACGTCTACACCGCCAACCAGCGGATGACCCACCACTTCGAGGACGACGCGGCCAACTCCGCCTTCCTCCAGCGCTTCGAGCGGACGTACATGGGCGACGTGCTGTACAGCGCGACGTCCCAGCGGGTGCTCATGACGGCGGCCCAGGGCTTCAGCGGCAAGGCCGTGATCTGGGTGGACGAGAAGTGGAACGATTCGAAGATGTTCTGCGAGCTCCCCGGTCTGCAGGGCGAGAGCTACCGCCTTGTGGTCGTGGACGACAACGGCGCTATCGAGCGGACGATCACCGAGATCGCCGCGGACGGGGTGCATAAGTCGATCACGCTGCCCAAGTTGACCTCGGGCATGCGGGTGGCGCTCGTGAGCGCCCGGATCAACGAGCCTGCGACGGGCGGCAAGTTCCTGATGGAGGGCGTGGTCGCCTGAGCGGCCTGCTTCGTGACTGAGATCGAAAAGTGACGCCGCCCGCGGAGACGCGGGCGGCTTTGTTTTTGGGATGCTCGTGCCGCCCTTGGAGTGCACAAACGGAGAACCACCGAGATGAGGACATCTCGGTGGCAAGGGTCGGGACGGCTGAATGGCTCAGCGGTGCTTCGCCTGTGCGACTTGGGCGGCGGCTCCGTTTGCGGCGAAGTTGGCCCACTTGGCGTCGTCCAGGGCCGCTGCGATCTCGCCGTCGGTCTCAAAGGCGGTCTTAGCGCCGACCAGCCGCTTCCACAACAGCATCCACAGGGCGCCGGCAAGGACCACGCCCGCGGCGAGGATGCCACCCGCGTAGATGGTGCGGGTGTTGTCCAGCGGGTCAGCGCCCACAGTGGCGGCGGCGAGGACCTCCGTCACGCTGCCGTCGATCCGCTGCTGCTGGGCGGCGTTGGCGTGACTGACGAACGCGGCGGTGAAGGTCTCGAGCTCGCGGGCCGTGCGGTCGCTGCCCTTGCCCTTGAGGTGCAGTGAGAGCTGTCCGGCCTTGGAGGTCTCTGTGGTGAGGTTCTCGCGGATCATCTCCGCGACCGCGGGGGCGGAGGCGAGCGTGGCCATGCCCTGCTTTTTGAAGCGCTCGGCGGCAGTCTCGTGGAAGCGGGGGTCGCCCAGCAGCCCCTGGTGGAAGGTCTGCCACTCGGCGATCTCGTTCTGGTTGAGGGCACGCCCGCGCCCGTCGGCCTTGAGCTGACTTGTCGCGAGGAAGGTCGCGGGCGCGACCTCGCGGGCGACCGCCCACGCGAGACCAGAGAGCACGGCGAAGACGCCGACCGCGCAGAGGGTCATGACGGCGGCGCGGCTGCCGCCCTGCTTGCGCAGGGCAGCTCGCTCGGCGAGCACGACGCGGTCGCGGATGGCCGCAAGCTCCTGTCGCTGGGCCATGATCTGGTCGCACTGCTCGATGCGCTTCTTCAAGGCTTCGTTGGCCTTACCGAGCTTCTGGTAACGCTCGCGGATGAGGTCGTGGGCAAGCTTGAGGCGGGCCCGACGCCGGAGCATCGACGCGTTGGAGGATGAGACGGCGCTCTTCGGCTTGGCGGCCGCGGCGGCCTGCAGTGCCTTGACCTCGTTCAGAGCCTTCGCGAGCTGTGCCTCGAGCTGGTTGCTGCGGGCGGTCGCCTGCATCAGGCCGGCCTGCGCGGCCTCGAGCTGGCGGCGCATCTCCTCTCGCTCAGCCAGCTCGTGCTTGAGCTTGGCCTGGAGGCCCTCGACGGTCTTCTCGAGCGCGGCCGCGGACTCGGTCTGCTGCGCGAGCGACGCGGAGAGGCGGGCGGACTCGGACTTCTCCTGCGCGAGGGCTTTCTCGAACTCACCGGCCTTGGTTTGGAGCGCGGTGAGCTGCGACTGGAGCGCGGCGGAGGCTGACTTGCTCGAGCCCGCGACCTTGGCGAACTCCTGGTTCTGCTGCTCCAGCTGAGCGGACTTCTGGTGAAGCTGCTCCAGCTGAACCTGAGAGGCCGCGGCCTGGGCCTGGGCGGTCGCGGCGAGGGCGCGGGCCGCGTCGGCAGTCTTGGCGAGCTCCTTGTTCTGGTGCTCGAGGCTCTTGCTCTGCTGCTCAAGGGCGGCTGCCTTCTGGGCGAGCTGCTCGACCTGCGACTTGCTGGCCGCGGCGGCGCTGGTGGTCGCCTGCTCGGCGGCCTTGGCGTGGCGGGCGGCAAGGTCGCGGGCCTGCTTGAGTTCCTGGCCCAGGGAATCAACGCGGGCCTGGAGGTCCTTGGACTGCTTCTCGTGGCTGGCGAGAATCTCGCGCTGAGCGGCGAGGTCCTTGCGGAGCGACTCGATCTCGGCGAGGTCGGCGGCGCGGGTGCGGCGCTCCTGCTCGAAGGCGGCGCGCTGCTGCTCGAGGGCCTTGGCCTGCTGCTCCAGCTCGTGGGTCAGGTTCTCGACCGCGCGGGACTCATCCGCGAGCTTCTGGGCCTGCGCGGCGAGCGTCTGGCCTCGGGCCTGGACCTCTTCATCGAGCTTGTGGCGGGAGGAGTCCAGGGCGGCGCGGTCGGCGGCGATCGCCTTGGCGGTCGAATCGAGCTCGGCCTCGCGCGACTGGAGCTTGGCGAGCGCCGCCTCGAGGTCCTTCTGCCGCTGCTGGTGCGCGGCCTGGGCCTGGGCGAGCTCGGCGGCGCGCTGGTTGAGGGCGGTCTCCTTGGTCTGAACCTCTTCCTCGTGCTGGCGGATGCGGGTCTGGAGGCGCTGCCGCTGGGCGTAGAGCGCCTTGAGAGACTCCAGCCCCGTCTCGAACTCGGCGAGGACGTCCAAGATGTCGTCCTGCGGGGACTGCTTGGGGAGGATGTTGGGGTCGGTGCTCATGGTGTCGTCGGTCGGTGCGGGCTTCTTTGAAGCGGCCATGTCGATCCTCCGGGCCGGGAGCGGGCGGTGGTGCGCGCACAAGGGCCTGAAGCCGGTATCGGGCGGCGGCGGAAGGCACTGAAGCGGGGTCCTACAACCACGTGACGGAATGTGCGTCAGGGCCGTTACAGGCCCCGTAGAATCACGTGTTGTCACGAGCAGGAGGCCTGTATGCCCTATTACACGAAGCTCGGCCAGATCCCCCAGAAGCGCCACGTGCAGTTCCGGCGGCCCGACGGGGCCCTGTACTCAGAAGAGGTTTTCGGAACCGAGGGTTTCGTGGGGCCCACCACGACTATGTACCACATCCACCCGCCCACCCAGGTGAGCGGCTGGAAGACCCTGTACTCGACCAAGGTGGAGTACGCCGAGACCGACGTGATGCGGATGCGGCACGTCAAGAGCGCGCCGCTGAAGCCTAAGGGCGACATGGTGACCGGTCGCGTGGTGCTGTTCGGCAACAGCGACTGCGAGATGGCGGTGTGCAATCCGGCCGAGCAGATGGGCTACCACTACAAGAATGGCCAGGGCGACGAGTGCATCTTCGTGCACTTCGGCTCGGGCACCGTGTACACGATGATGGGCACGATCAAGTTCGGGCCCAAGGACTACGTGGTGATCCCCAAGGGGGTCATCTACAAGTGGGTCTGGGACAAGCGGACGCAGGCGAAGGAGGGCGAGCCGCCGGTCGAGCAGATGCCCTTCGGCAAGTTCCTGCTGATCGAGACCACCAATGGCAGCCACATCGGGCCGCCGCCGCGGTATGTGAGCAAGCACACGTCGCAGTTCCTGGAGCACGCGCCGTACTGCGAGCGCGACCTACGGCTGCCGGAGCTGCCGCTGACCTTCGATGAGCGCGGCGACTTCGAGGTGCGGATCAAGGCCCGCGACCGCGTGCACTCGTACATCTACCACTATCACCCGCTCGACGTCGTGGGCTGGGACGGCTGCTACTACCCCTTCGCGTTCAACATCGACGACTTCAGCCCGATCACCGGCAAGCTGCACATGCCGCCGCCCATTCACCAGACCTTCGAGGCGCACAACTTCGTCATCTGCTCGTTCTGCCCGCGGATGCTGGACTGGCACCCCAACGCCATCAAGGTGCCGTACAACCACAGCAACCTCGACAGCGACGAGGTCCTGTACTACGTCGAGGGCAACTTCGGGAGCCGCAAGGGCATCGAGGTCGGCAGCCTCACGGCGCACCCGCAGGGCATCCCGCACGGCCCGCACCCGGGCACCATCGAGGCGAGCCTGGACGCCAAGTACACGGGCGAACTGGCGGTGATGTGCGACACCTTCCGGCCGCTGTACCCGACGAAGGCGGCGCTGGAGCTGGACGACCCCAAGTACACCGACAGCTGGCAGGGCGAGCACTTCCCGGGCATCAAGGGCGGGCGGATTACCACCAACAGCGTGGGGCCCATGCACAACGCCGACGGCACGCACGCGAACGGGCATGCCAACGGCCACGCGAACGGCGTGGCGACGGGCGGCAAGGTCGCGGACGTGTGGGCGCCGTAATGAAAACGGGGGCTGACGCCCCCGTTTGTGAACAGTGCTCGTGAGAGCGGGCGCCTGGTGGCGCCCGCTTTTGTTCCGTCATCAACGACGACGGCGGGCGACCACCAACAGCGTGCTGATCAGCACGCACGTGCCAGGCGCCGGGATGACGTTGATGAATGCGGGTGTCGCGAACGCCGCCTCCTGAATACTGCCGACATGCTCGGTGGAGTTGGCGAACCAGTTGCCCGTGCGGAGCCCGGAGTCAGGGTCGAGGTTGCCGAACCCGTTGGCTGGGGTTGTGATCGTCAGCAGCCGGGGGTCGAGGGCTGCGCCGATGTTGATCTTGAACTTGAGCACGACGACTTCCTGGTTGGCCGTGCTTGCCGGGGGCAGGTTGGTCGGGCGGCCGGGGGCGTTCTGGTTGATCTGCCCGATGAGGATGCCGCTGCCGCCGCTGGTATTGCCGGTGCCCCCGAACCAGCTGGTCACGTGCGGCAGCGCGATGCGGAGGTAGTTGGTGCCGCTGATGTTGTGCGAGTGCCCGACGTAGGCCTGGGGCGTGGAGAGCGTGCCGTTGGTGCGGACGAACGGGCTCATCTTGCCGTACGTGTTGGGGGCGTCAGTGACCCAGCCGATCGCGTTGATGGGGGTCAGAGAATCGGCGGCGCCGCTGCTCACCCAGTTGCTGATGGTGGGCTGGAAAATCACGGAGCCAAGACCAAGCGCGGGGGCGAGGCCCTTGTACGAGACCAGCACGCGGATGTCGACCGGGGTATTGGGCGCGACGCTCAGCGAGGACGACCAGTTCTCCTGCCCGGCGCGGGAGACCTGGTACTTGACCTCGGTCTGTGCGTGGACGGTGGCGGCAATGCCGACGACGGCCGCGATGGCGGCGATGCGGGTGCGCATGTCTCTTTCTCCTGCGCGGCTTTCGCCGCGTGCACGAGGTTACCGTGGCGGGCGCGCGGTTGTTGCGACAATTCCCGCGTTGTTGAGGGGCGGCGCGGAAGTCCTTACCATCGCGGCTCATGGCACGCAGGACCGGGTCGGGGCATTTCGTGGTTGGTTCGTGGCTCCTGGCCCTGGCGGGCGGGTGTGCGGCTGTGCCGCAAACAGTGCAAGCACAGCAGGTTGCGCCGCGGGATGACCGCGCGAGCGGGATCGATGGGCGCGGGTTCGCCGGCGTGCGTTTCGCGCAGGCGCCGGTCGCGGGGCGGCTGGGCTTTGCGGGGACCAGGGCGTGGTCGTGGGCGGAGGGTTCCACGCGCCGGCTGATCATCGAGGGCGACGTGCGGGCGGTGATCGCCGGGTACACGTTCCGGGCGAAACGCGCCGCGGTGTGGATGGAGGGCGTAGTCGTTGATGGCCGGCCCGCCACACAGGTGTTCGCCTACTTCGAGGAGATGGGCTCGGCCGCCGACCCGGCGGGCGGGGTGTCGATGGCCTCGGAACGGCTGCCGGTGAAGGGTGTTGTTGAGGTCGAAGGACCGGTGCAGATCGCGGCGGACCTGCTGATCGAGCGGGCGCCGGGGCGGGGCGAGGCTGAGGCACTCGTGAGCGCCGGTGAGCAGGCGATGGCGAAGTCGCTGCGGAAGGAGTTGGGCATCGCGGAGCCGAGCGCGGCCGCGGCGCTGCTGCCACGGCTTTCACGGAAGAGCACGGCGGTGCGGCCGCCTCGCGGGCCGCTGCTGCGGCCGGATCAGATTGAGTCGCGGGCGTACTCGCGCCCTCCGGAGGCGGGGGAGGCCGGCTCGGAGCCCCCCACTGCTGCCAGGCAGCGCCCATCGAGCCCACAGGTGCCCGATCGCACGGCCCGTCCGGGGCCGCGGGTGACAGGACAGGATGGTGGGCGGGCAGAGGCGTCGTCGCCAGCGGGGCAGCCGACGGGGGATCAGCAGGCTCAGCGTGCACCTGTGACGGGAGACCAGACGGCGGGGGGGCCGCCGAAGGTGAGCGGGCCGAGTGAAGAGCCGCCGCGGAGCGGCGGGGTACCCATTGGCGGTCCACCCCAGACGGCCGAGAACGAGCCGATCTTTGCGAGCGACGGGATTGTCACGATCGCGGCGGATGACCGCGTGCTGGTGTCGGGAGGGGCGGAGGAGAGCTCGGTCATCGCCACCGGCGGAGTGGTGGTGCAGTACGAGGACCCGCGCGGGCGCGTGCTGACGATGAGGGCGCAGCGAGCGGTGGTCTTCGGCGACCCCGGGAAGCTCACGGACCTTGCGCGGCTGGGCGCGGACGCGATCCGCGGCGTGTACCTCGAGGGCGGGGTCTTCGCCAGCGACGGCACTCACCACGTGAACGCGCCGCAGGTCTACTACGACTTCAGGGCGAACAAGGCCGCGATGATCGACGCGGTGTACTGGACGTTCGACGAGAAGCGGCGCTTGCCGCTGTACGTGCGTGCCAAGAGCATCCGGCAGGAGTCGGCGCGCCAGTTCGTCGCGAAGGACGCTCGCTTCACCAACACCGCGTTCTTCGACCCCGAGCTCGCGATCGGCGCAACGAGCGTCACCATCACCAAGCAGGACGACATCGTTGAACCTGACCCGGAGGAGGTCGCCGAGGGCACGGCGCCCCCAGGGCCGGTGACCGACACGCGGACGATCGTCGATGCGCGGAACATCACCCTGCAGGCGATGGGGATCCCGGTGTTCTACTGGCCGCGGTACAGCGGCGACCCGTCGCAGTTCCCGATCAAGGACTTCCGGGTGGAGAACCGCAGCGGCAGCGGCGGTGCCGTGCGGGCGACGCTGAACGCGTACACGCTGCTGGGGCTGGAGCGGCCGCGGGATACCGAGCTGGACCTGCTGACGGACTTTTACTTCGAGCGCGGCGCGGGCGTGGGCGGGCGCTTCAAGTGGAATACCGCGAAGAGCGAGGGCGGGCTGTTCGCGTACACCCTGCCCAGCGACCGCGGCACCGACATCCTCAAGCCCGGCACGCGCCTGAACCACGACGGCGAGTTCCGCGGGCTGATCGTCGGCGAGGGGCGGTACCGGTTCAATCGAGAGTGGACGCTGATCGCGGAAGCCTCCACCATCAGCGACGCCACGCTGGTGACGGCGCTGTTCCCGCAGATGGCGGAGAACGCGCGGGAGTTCACGAATCGGGCAACGCTGCGGCGGGTGGATGACAACTCGTACCTGTCGCTGCAGGCCAAGGCGACGTTCGAGGACTTCCTGGTCAACGAGTGGCTGCTGCAGAGCCAGGGGTACACGGTCAACAAGCTGCCCGAGGCGTTCTATGCGCGCCAGGCGGACGACCTGCTGGCGAACTATTCACCGGGCCTGCTGACGTGGACGCACGAGTACCGCGCCGGGCGGGTGGAGTTCGTTTTCGATGAGGAGGAGGCACGGGACCGCGGCTTCACGCGGAACTCGCTCTCGCAGCGCGCCTTCGGCATCAACTTCGACCAGTCGATCGCGGACCGGTTGCGCGGGCAAGGGCTCTTCGAGGACGGCGTAACGCGGGGCGACACGCGCCAGGAACTGGCCATTACCACCGAGGCAGGGCCGATCAAGATCATGCCGTACGCGGTCGGGCGTGTGACCGCGTGGGATGACTCCTTCGAGGTGTACTCGCCGGACAATGACGACAACGTGCGGCTGTGGTCCGCGGCGGGCGTGCGGCTATCGACCACGGTGCAGCGGGTGTACGACGACGTCGACTCGCGACTGCTGGACATCCACCGCATCCGGCACCTGATTGAGCCCAACGCGACCGTGCAGGTCGCGGGCACGAGCATCGAGGCGGGCGACCTGCCCACGTACGACTACGAAGTGGAAAGCCTCGCCGACGGCGGCATGGCCCGCATCGGCGTGACGCAGACGTTCCAGACCCAGCGCGGCGGCCCCGGGCAGTGGCACAACGTGGACCTGCTGACGGTGAGCACCGACTACGTGTACAGCACCGACGACGCCACGCGGAAAAGCCCGATCCCGCGGTTCTTTGACTACCGGCCGGAACTGAGCAGCGCGGGCGAGTTCGGCGTGGTGGACGCCGTGCTTCGGCTGACGGACGCGACCAGCATCGCGGGCGGCGTGGTGTACGACTTCGACGCCAACCAGCAGGCGGTGAGCAACGTGGGGCTGCTGGTGCGGCACGCGCCGGGCTTCACCAGCATGCTGGATGCGCGGTACATCAACCCGCAGGACTCGACGTACCTCGTGTTCGGCAGCAGCTACGACCTGACGGAGAAGTACGCAGCCTCCGTCGGCCTGACGTACGACGTCAACGGCGGCGGCTTCCAGAGCACGGTCGTCGAGGTGCGGCGGCGGTTCTCCAGCATGCTGCTGGGTGTCACCGTGTCGTTCAACGACATCACGGGCGAGACGAGCTTCGGGTTCGTGTTCCAGCCGTACGGGGCGCAGGGCAGCGGGCGCTTCTCGGGCGGCGGGGACGTGTTCTCCGGTGGCAGCGGCGGGTTCTTCCGCTGAGCAGCGTCACTTGCCGGGGACTGCCGGGGCGGACGCTTTGGCCTCCGCGGCCTTAGCCTCTTTCTTCTCGGCGTCCTTGAGCTGCGTATAGGCGTACACGGTGAGCATCGCCGGCATGAAGGCCATCTCGCCGGCCTTGAACGAGAGCTCGTCGATCGACTTGATCGTGCCGTTTTCGACCTCTTTCGTGAGGTCCACGATCATCTTGTCGAACACCGTAATCAGGCCGCCCCAGATCTGGTACTCGCGCTCGCTCTTGGGCAGGATGCGGTTCATGCCCGGGATGTTGGTGGGGATGACGAAGTACCAGTTGCCGTCGCGCTGGTCGCGCTTCATCACCATGCCAATGGGCGCGAGCACGGGCTCGCCGTCCCACAGCACGGCGACCGACTCATCGGTCAGGAACTCGGTGCTGAGACGCTGCTCGCTGCGCTGGATCCAGCCGTAGGGGTCGGCGAACAGCTGCTTCATCGTGTCGTTGAACGCGTCGCGCATCTTGTCGCGGCTCTGCGGAGAGCTGCCGCCAACCTGCACGGCGACGTTGCGGCGGCCGCCGCGCTGCTGCGCCATCATTTGGCTCAGGAAGCTGGAGGACTTGCCGTCCTTGGCCGCGGCCTCGGCTTTAGCCTTCAGCTCCCCCACTTCCTTGGGGAACTTGGTGGCGACGGCGGTGCCGAGCTTCTGGAGGTTCCCGAGCAGCTTGCCGAAGCGGGTGAGCAGCTTGCGCATCTCCGGCGTGTCGGCGTAGAGGTAGTTGGGGATCTTGTCGGCGCGCCCCTGCTCAACGCTGGCCCGCAGCGCGGCGATGGTGGCCTCGGGGCTTTCGTGCTTCTCTTCGCAGGCGGGAAGCAGCAGCCCTGAAACGCAGAGAAGCAGCAGGCTGATTCGCTTGGACATGGGCGTGGGTCCTATAGGTCGTATAGGTCCCATAGGACCTATAGGCAGACACCCTTTCTACGGAGCGGGCGCGGGCCCGTTACGACGAGGTGCGGTCCACCACCCGATACGCCTCGCGCTCGCCACGCCCACGGACGGGGTAGTCCTTGCGGAGGGGGTGGGCCGGGTAGCTCTCCCACAGCAGGATGCGGCGGAGGTCCGGGTGGCCCCTGAAGCGGATGCCGAACATGTCGAAGCACTCTCGCTCGTTCCACTCGGCCCCCGGCCAGAGGTCGCAGACCGAGTCGACCACCAGGGCGGGGTCGTCGGCCGTGCCGTCGGTGGGGAGGCTGGGGTTGAGGTAGGTCTTGACGAAGAGCCGGTCAGTGCGGGCGTAGGAGCAGAGGTTCCAGACCACGGCGAAGCGGCCGGGCTGGGGGGCGGGGTAGTTCAGGTAATCGACGCCCCCGACGTCCGAGAGGAAGTTGAAGTCGCAGCGGGGATCGGTCTTGAGGAAGGCGAGGACTTCGTGGGCGTCCTGGGGCTCGACCACGAGCGTGGACTGGCCGCGGAACTCAGCGGCGCGGAACTTCTTGCCGGGGAAGGCCTGCTTGACCACGCCGAAGACGGGGTGGTCGAGTCTGGTGACGGGGTCCTGCATAGGCGGGGAGTGTAGGGATTCAGAGCAGGGCGAGTTGCTCGGGCAGGTGGTGTTCGACGAGGACGATGCCGGCCGGGCGGGGGGTTGCGAGGCGGAGAACGAGGCTGGTGAGCGGGCCCGACCCCAGCGGGGCGGGGGTGACCGTCTCACCGATGGCCGCGGCGTCGGCGAGGAGCGTGGCCTCGCGCGCCGGGTGGTCAGAGAGGGACTCGAACAGACGCACGAGGTGGTCATCGGCGTTGGCGAGCATCGCGGGCGTGAGCATCGAGACTGGGTCGAAGAGGAACGTCCATGGACGGCCACGCTGCTCGGCGGCAGTCAGGAACGAGCGGAGAGAAGGGACGTCGGAGACGGAGCCCTGGGCCGTGGGCCAGATGCAGAGGGGGTTGGGGAGGGCCTGCTCGAGGTGCTGGCACCAGGCGAGGAACTCGGCCCGGGGGGCGGGGAGCCAGGCGGGCGTGTCGCCGGTCGGCACGGAGCGGATCACAACTTGTGCGTCAGCAGGAACTTGAAGTTCAGTAACGGGTATTGCGGACTCGAGGACATAGCGACGGAGACGTCGCCATGGCACCCAGGAGGGGTCCCCGGTGACATCTGAGTTTTCCGGTTCTATCCAGCCGTAGACCGATGAACCGGGCTGGGCGTGGCGGAGCACACGGACCTGCATTGACACACCTTTCGAGCCCGGGCACGGCACGTGGATTGCGGTCGTGCGGGCGGAGATCGTCCGGGCTGGTTCCACCGGCCGGCGGGGTTGTTGCGTTCCGCCGTTCCGCTGGTGGGCCTCCGGGCGAGGGTAGCAGCACGGAGGCGCAATGGTCACGAGCCACGGAGGCAGCCGCGGTCAGCAGGCGGAGTTGTTGCAGCACGAGCGACGCCCCGCGTTCCTGTCGCGGGCGCAGCTGGTTGAGCGGATCCTGGAGCTCAACCCCACGGCCACCACGGAGTTCCTTTCGCGGTTCACCGAGGGGGCCCTCGCCCACTACCTCGAGCACCTGAACGTGCTGGAGGACCCGGGCATCCCGTGGGTGCGGAAGGGGATCGCGCCGGCGATCGTGAGGCGGGAGCCGAGGGAGTAGGACCCTTGGCCCGTTAAGTCGCAGGTCCCAAAGTCCGATGGTGGCAGGTGCCGCGGCGTGTGGCCGCGGGTTGAAGTCCGCGCGCGGGGCAGTCCGATAAACGGATGGCCCTGTCGCGGGCGATACTGCTTTGACGCCCTCGTGCAGAGGTGGGACCTATGAAGACGTGTGCGCAGATCGTGGCCGTGGCCGGGACCGTGCTGGTGGCGGGGTGCGCGAGCGAGCCGCGCCCGGTGCACCGCCCAGAGCCGATGGTGCAGGTGCAGAGCGAGCCTTCGCCGGTGGCGTCTACAGGGCCGCGGGCGCGGCTGCGGATCCCGCCGCCGATGAACGTGTCGCTGTTGTCGGTGCAGGTGAAGCCCGGAGCCTCTGCGAGCGGGCCGCGTGGCGCTTCGGCGCTCACCCTTTCGAGCGACGGGACGGACGAGGGCGGCACGCCGGGCGTGGTGATGACGGGCGTGAGCCGCGTGACGTTTGCCGAGGAGGGCGCGGACTTTGACCCCTGCGTCTCCCGCGACGGGAAGAAGCTGGTGTTCGCCAGCACGCAGCACCGCACCAACGCGGATATCTACTGGAAGAAGACCGACAGCCGCGTGGTGACGCAGCTGACGAACGACCCGGGGCAGGACGCGATGCCGGCGATCAGCCCCGACGGCAAGTCGATCGCGTTCGCGAGCGACCGCACAGGGAACTGGGACATCTACGTCATGCCCGTGACCGGCGGGCGCGCGGTGCAGGTGACCAGCGACAGCGCGGACGACGTGCACCCCTCGTGGTCGCCCGACGGGCGCAGCCTGGTGTTCTCGCGCCAGGGCCAGGCGAGCGGGCGGTGGGAGATGTGGGTGACCGAGGTTGCCAACCCCGCGGTCGCCAACTTCATCGGCTACGGCGTGCTGCCGCAGTGGTGCCCGGTCGCGGGCACGGGCAGCAACGGCAGCGACAAGGTCCTGTTCCAGCTGGGGCGCGAGCGCGGGCGGCGGACCTTCAGCCTGTGGACGGTCGAGATCAGCAACGGCACGACCGGCAACACAACGGAGATCGCCAGCAGCGCGGAGACGGCGCTGATCGACCCTTCGTGGAGCCCCGACGGGCAGTGGGTCGTGTACACCGAGGTGCCGGTGGACGGGTCCGATTCGCGCCCGCAGTGGGCGACGCTGTGGATGATCTCGGGCGAGGGCGAGGGCAAGGTGCGTCTGACCGACGGCACCGGCCTGGCGCTCAGCCCGGTATGGGGCGGCAACGACCGGCTGTTCTTCGTGAGCGACCGGTCGGGCAAGGACAACATCTGGTCGCTGGACCTGGGCCCCGCGGTGCGTTCGGCGCAGGCGGCGCTGGGGGCGGGCGTGTCCCCCACTACCGCGACCGCGGCCGCGCCGGCAAACGCGAAGTTCAACGAGAGCGAGCCGGTCGCGAATGGCCCGGCTTCGATCGAGGAGCATACGACGGCTTCGGAGAAGCACACGGATCAGTGAGTTCGATGGTTAGGACGCGCGGGCAGGATGCTGGCGCGTGAGGATGAGGGCTTCCGAGCTTGCGCTCGGGGCTCGTAGGGTACGAGGGGCAGGATGCCACAACGTGCAAAGCTGAGGTTATCGCTCACGCTCGGGCTCGCGCTCGGCGTGACGCCGTTTCTGGGCGCTTGCGGCGGGCCGAAGGAGCCGCCGTTGACTGCGCCGCGCAAGATCGTTGCGCCGTATGACGTCAGCCGCGGCGAGGTGCTGTGGGCGGTAGTGCCGCTGCGGAACGAATCGGGCACCTCACTCGTCGACATCGGCGCGGTGAGCGACAAGGTGGTCGCGGCCGCGGAAGAGGTCGAGGGCGTGCGGTGCGTGCCGCTGAACCGGACCATCCAGGCGATGAACGTGCTGGGATATACCAGCCTGCGCTCGCCCGCCGAGGCCCGGTCGCTGGCGCAGGCGATGGGCGTGGACGGCGTGCTGGTGGGCAGCGTTACCGCGTACGACCCTTACGTCCCCACGCTCGGCTTGGCGCTGGCGCTGTACGCCCGCCCGGGGTCGATGGCGCCGGGGCGGGAGCCGCTGGACCCGCGGACTCTGGCGACCAAGGGCACCGATGCACCGGCCATGACGTGGAGCCGCGACGAAGGGCCGGTGGCGGTCATCTCTCAGCATCTGGACGCCAAGAACCACCAGGTGCAGATGGATGTGCGGAGCTTTGCCCAGGGACGGCTCAAGGGCCCCACCGCCCTGGGCTGGCGGCGGTACCTGGCCAGCATGGACCTGTACTGCGAGTTCGGGGCGTACCACGCGGTGGATGAGCTGATCCAGCAGGAGTGGGTGCGGCTGCCGGGGGCGGGCCAGACTGAAAAGCGGTCGGCCGAGGCCCCGGAGCGGTAGCGAGCGATTTTTCAGTTTTCGGGCATGAGCGGTCAAGAGGGCCTTGGAATACGCCGAAGCAGTTACTGGACAATCGCCCCGGCGCGAGGTGCAACGGACGCACCCGCGGCGGAGACAGCAGAGACGAACGAGCGGGGAGTCAGTCATGTCGAGTCTGCCCATCACGGATGCGTTTACCGTCTACCTCGCCGATGAGCGGCACTTCTCGCCGTACACGGCGCGGTGCTACGGGGCGGACCTCCGCCAGTTCATCGAGTACCTCGCCGGCGAGCACAAGATCGAGATCAACGACGCCCGTGAGCAGGCGGCGATGGACAAGGCCGCGGCCAGCAAGGGGCAGGTCTCCGGGACCGGCACGCTGACCGAGATCATCTGCGCCAGCAAGGCGGAAGTGGTCCGCGCGTTCCTGGCGCACCTGGGCACGCAGCAGTACTCCGCGGCCACGATGGCCCGCAAGATCGCGACGCTCCGCAGCTTCTACAAGTGGGCGGACCGTCGCGGGCTGTGCGCGGGCAACCCGATGACCGTCATCCGCACGCCCCGCCAGGCCAAGCGGCTGCCAAAGGCGATCACGATCGATCAGGTCGAGCGGCTGCTGGCGGCGCCGGGCGACGCCGAGGTGCTGGGGCGGCGCGACCGGGCGATGCTGGAGACCCTGTACTCCACCGGCATCCGCGTCAGCGAGCTGGTGGGCCTCGCGGTCGAGGACCTGGACCTTGCGGGCGAGGCGCTGCGCGTTCGCGGCAAGGGCAAGAAGGAGCGGATCGTCCCGCTGGGCTCGCACGCCATCGCCTCGATCAACCGCTACCTGGACATGATGCGGGCCGACGCCAAGTTCGGACCCGTAATCAACAACGGCCACTCGCGCCTGCCGCTGTTCATCAACAAGCACGGCGGGCGGCTCTCCTCCCGCTCGGTTCGCCGCAAGCTGGACAAGTACCTCAAGCAGGTCGGGCTCGACCCCTCGATCAGCCCGCACACGCTGCGGCACAGCTTCGCCACGCACCTGCTGGACAACGGCGCCGACCTGCGCAGCGTCCAGGAGCTGCTGGGCCACCAGAGCCTGAGCACGACGCAGGTCTACACGCACCTCTCCACGCAGCGCATGCAGGATGCTTACAACAAGGCCCACCCGCGGGCGCAGGCGAGCTGAGGCTCGCGAACGCACCACCGAGATGAAGACATCTCGGTGGCACGATTCTCGGTTCTACATCCTTGAAGGAACGTGGGCACGGCTTGTAGCGATGGATCGCTCGTCGTGCCCACTACGTTTTTGTGTCTTTGTCATGGGGCCGCGGGCAACGCAGCCGCGGCCTCGAGCAGGCTGCCGATCTCCTGCGCGACCGACTCGGCATCGGCGCGGTTCTCGAGCGGGATGGTGCTGAGGATCTTCTGGGTGGAGTCGATGATGATGACAACGGCGCTGCTGCCGCGGGCGAGGCGGTCCATCTCACCGATCCCGGTAGGGCTGAAGTAGCGCGGGGGCGCGTCCTTCTGCCGGGCGGCCCACGCGTCGTCGATGGTGACGAGCTTGGTGCGGTTCATGTCAGCGAGGTCGAGCACGGGGATGACGACCGGCACCAGCCGGGGGCGGCGTGTGGGGTCGGGCTGCGCATGGCTCACGTCGGCACGGGCGAGGGTCACGGCGCGGGCCCCGATCTCCGCATCCTGCTCAGCGGTGGTGCCCGCGGGCCGGTAGACGACGAGCAGGCCGTAGGTGGGAACGCGGGCGAGGTCGGGTGAGGGAAGGCGGTCCAGCTCGTCCTGGAGCGACCAGGAATCCAGGTCACGCGTCATCAGGCTGAGCGCGGGCAGGCGGCCGCCGGGCATGATCTCCGGTGGGCGGGGGCGCAGGTCCGCCAGCGAGGGGACGGGCTTGCGGCCCTCGAGCGGGATCGTCCACGCGTTGCCGGCCTCCTCGGGCGTGACGCGCAGCTCGATGCGGTCGCCCTCGCGCGAGAGCGGCACGCTCAGGCGCACCAGGCGGCCGTCACGGGCGAACTCGGCAGAGGCGGGGCCGCTGGGGGAGGTGCCGTTGAAGATGACGCCGAGGTCCTTCGTGTACTGCACGCTCGTCCACGACGCCTGGAGGATGGCCGTGACGACACGCCCGATGCGGCCGGTGTCCTCGCCCAGGGCCCATTCAAGCTGCGGCAGCGGCACCGGTGGCACGGCGTTCCAGAGCTCGTCGAGCGTGATCGGCGGTGTCACCGGCGCTTGGAAGTAGAGCTCGGGCTCGCGCGGCGTGACGGCGGTGACGCCAGTGCTGTCGGCCGCGATTTGGAGACGGCCCAGGTCGAGGAACACGCGGCGATCCTGGTGGTGCGCGGCCTCCGTGCCGGCGAACACGCGGAACAGGACGGTGGTGGCGCGCTGCTGTTCGTCCTTCGTGGTCACTGTGATCTGCACGCGTTCGGCGATAGAGCCGACTCGGTAGGACTCGCGAGCGCGGGCGAGGGCCGCGTCGATGGTCTCAGGAAGGTCGATCTGCGGGACCTTCCTGGGCGTGGGGGCGACCTGCTCAATCTCGGCAGGGGTAGGCGGATGAGGGTCGGGCTCGCGCGGCTGTTGCTGGGCGAGAGCGTGTGTGCAGGCGGCGGCGAGCAGGAGCAGTGCGGCGGGCTTCATCGCGCGGATGGTACGCGAAGGGCGTGCAGGAGTTGCGCAACTGTCCGACCGTGCCCAGGCACCACCGCGTCAGGCCAGACCCGGGCGAGGGGTTCGAGCACAAACAGCCGCTCGTGCAGCCGGGGGTGGGGGATTTGGAGCCCCGGCTCGTCGATGGTCAGCCCGTCGTAAAGAAGGAGGTCGAGGTCAAGGGTGCGGGGCCCCCACCGCTGCTCGCTGCCGCGGTCGCGGCCTTGGGTCTTCTCGATGGCGAGGAGGTGCTCGAGCAAGGCGCGGGGCGGGAGCCACGTCTCGAGTTTCGCGGCGGCGTTGAGATAGTGGCCCTGTGGGACTGGGCCGACTGGCGCCGTCTCGAAGAGGTCGGAGGATGCAAGGAGCTTTGAGTCCGGGAGAGCCCCCAGCGCCTGGAACGCCGCGTGGACGTGGGCGCGGCGGTCGCCGATGTTGCTGCCGAGGGCGATGGCGGCGGTGGGCACGGGGGAGTTTAGGAATGAAAAAACCCGCGGCGTGGCGCGGGTTGGTGAGGTCATCTTAGTGGCTGCGAGTCGCCGTCAGTCTGGTACTTCACCCGGAGCGGCTCAATTCCGGCGTCGCGGGAGAGGGCTCAGCGCCGGCGTCTTTTCATTCCACCGGTTCGAGCTCGCGCATGCGGAACTGCATCTGGCTCTTGAGGCGGGCGAGGATGGAGCTGTGCATCTGGCTGACGCGGCTCTCGGAGAGGTCGAGCGTCGCGCCGATTTCCTTCATGGTCATGCCCTCGTAGTAGTAGAGGATGACGATGAGGCGCTCAGAGCGCGAGAGACCCCTGGTGATCAGGTCGCGGAGGTCGCGCCGCTGGATGTCAATGACGGGGTTGCTCTGCGTCTCGTCACGGATGACGTCGATCTCGCGGACGTCGCGCCCGCTGTCGCTGGGGAACGCCCGCTGCGTGAGGCTGCGGGTGGTCACGGCCGAGCTGTCACGCTTGAGCTTGTCGAACTCCTCGCCCTTGACACCCAGCTTCTGTGCGACCTGCTGGTCGGTGGCGGGCTCGCCGGTCTCCTTCTCGATCTGCTGGCGGGCCTGCTCGACCTTGTTGCTGCGGGAACGGACCAGGCGCGGCACCCAGTCCATCGAGCGGAGCTCGTCGAGGATGGCACCGCGGATGCGCGGGGCGCAGTAGGTCTCAAACTTCACCTTGCGGGCGAGGTCGAAGGCGTCGATGGCGTCCATCAGGCCGAAGATGCCCGCGGACATCAGGTCCTCGATGTCGACCTCGTCGGGCAGGCGCGTGTGGATGCGCTCGGCGTTGTAGCGCACGAGCGGGAGGAACTTCTCCATGAGGTAGTTGCGGACCTCCTCGGTGGGGTTCGCCTGGTACTTCTTCCACAGCTCGTTGATGGGCAGCTTGTCGAGCGGGGAGCGGATGTTGGAGGGTTCGGCATGGCGGGCGTTGAACCGCCCGCCGGAACGCAGACCGCTTCGTGGTGCTGACTTGATTGCCATTGGTCGTGTCCTTGACCGTTGTTTGCGTGCGTCGCGGGAAGTGCGCCGCACGCCTGCATCACTGCGCGCCGAGTCGTCCTTGACCGGCGGGCGGAGTATAACGACTCCGCGCCGGTGCAAGGACACAACTGCAAGAATTCAAGTGTTTTTTCGTGTTACGCCGCTGCATGCGTGTTGTCCGCGGAAGTATCCACAGCTTCATCCACAACGACGACGCCGTCGCTGGTGGACTTCGGCACAGGGTTGTCGGCGCGGTAGCGCGCCTCGTGGTCGGTGGT
The DNA here is from genome assembly GCA_035627955.1 of Phycisphaerales bacterium. Lineage (NCBI taxonomy): Bacteria > Pseudomonadati > Planctomycetota > Phycisphaerae > Phycisphaerales > Phycisphaerales bacterium. The sequence continues at coordinate 2,655 of DASPKU010000003.1, read as the reverse complement.
GACGCGCTGCACGATGGCGCCCGCGAGCATGCCGACGATCTGGCAGCCGATCATGGCCGCGATGGCGCGCGAGAGGATGATGCCGCCGTAGTTGCCGGCGGAAAGGCCGCAGGCGATGGCGACCGCGAAGCCCGAAAGCGCGAAGACCGCGGTGACGACGCGGGCCTGGTTGTGCAAGCGGTGCTCCATGAGCTCGCGGGAGGGCGGTTACCGGACAAGGCCGCAAGGCCAGCATCGGCTGGATGCGGGCGCGACTTTGCCGCCGCGCGCGGAATTCCGTGCGCGGGGCGACGGCATAAACCGCAAAGGGCGTACCGGTGCGCGGCCGAGGGTGGGGTGGATGCGAGAGTGCGCGAAGACACGACCATCAGAGCAGGATCGTTGCGCGCATTACTTGCGCAGAAACCCGAACAGACCCCGCTTCGCGGGCTGCTCGACGGGCTTCTTCTGCACGCCCAGCAAGTGGGCGAGCTCGACCGAGAGGGTGCGCAGGTCCTTCGCGACCCTGCTGGTCGGCGCGTGCAGCAGCACGGGCTTGCGGAGTCGCACGCTGGCTGGGACTACGTCATCCTGCGGGATGACGCCCAGAAGCGGCGGCTCGATACCGAGGAAGCGCTTGGCGGTGGCCGCGAGTCGGGCGTGCACGGCCTGACCCTCGGTGGGGTTGCGGGCCTGGTTGATGACGATGGCGGTGCGGAAGCCGGTGCCGGGGGCTTTGGCCGCGCGGAGGTGGGCGACGGCCTTGATCATCGCGTAGGCGTCGGCAATGGAGGTGGGCTCGGGGGTGGCGACGACGAGCGTGAGATCGGCCGCGGCGGCGAACGTGGTGACCGAGTCGGAGAGGCCGGCGCCCGTGTCGACCAGCACGACGTCGGAGTCGGCCTCGAGTTCGGACAAGCCGCGGAGGATGATCTCGCGCTGCTGCGCGGGCAGGTTGGCCATCCGAGAGATTCCGACGGAGCCGGGCACGAGGCGGAAGCCGCCGGGGGCATCGATGGCGATGGTGGCGAGGCTGCGCCGCGGCGGGTTGTGGCCGTACACCAGGGGGTCGGCCTTGGCCTGCTGCACCACGGCGTCGAGGCGCGTGGTGGGCGTCATTCCGCAGAGCACGTCGGCGTTGGCCAGGCCAAGGTCGGCGTCGAGCAGTGTGGCGCGCAGCTTGAGTTCGGTGAGCGCGATCGCGAGGTTGACGCTGGTGGAGGTCTTGCCGACGCCGCCCTTGCCGCTGGTGATGGAGACCACCGGGCAGCGGCGCTCGGGGGCGGGTGCCGCGGCGACGCGGGGCGGCTGCGGCGCGGGCGCGCCGACGCCGTTCATGGCGTCAACCATGGAGCGAAGGCGGGAGGCCTGATCGTCGGGCCGGGGCTGCACGGTGCGGTTGTCGCCGGTGAACTTGAGCCCGCCGGGGAGTGCGCCTGTGATCGAGACGTTGAGAGAACTCACCTGACCAACTCCCCATCAAGCACCAGGCGAGCCAAGCGGTCCGCCTGCGCAAGTTCAATCTGGTCCGGGACTTCCTGTCCGGTGGTGACGTAGCTGACCTTGAGCTTCTGGCCTTGAGTTTGGCCGTGCATCACGTTGAGGAGCACGCCAAAGCTCACGGCCTCGTCCAGTTTACTGAAAATAACCCGCGTCGGCGAGAGGGCGCCGAACTTCTCCGCGGCCTTGAGCAGCACGGGCTCGGCGACCGTGGCCGAGAGCATCAGGTGCGTCTCGTGCGGGCTGCTGGCCTCGATGAAGGTCTGGAGCTCGTCGAGGCGCGTCGCGTCGTGCTGCGAGCGGCCGGCGGTATCGATAAGGATGACATCGTGGTCGGCGAGGCTGCTGCACGCGGCCGCCATCTCGCGGGGCGTCATCACCACCTTGAGCGGCAGGCCGATGATGTTGGCGTACACCCGGAGTTGGTCCACCGCGGCGATGCGGTAGGTGTCGCTGGTGATCAGGCCGACCTTCTTGCCTTGGCGGAGCTTGTACGCGGCCGCGAGTTTGGCGATGGTCGTGGTCTTGCCCACGCCGGTGGGGCCGACGAGGGCGATTGTGAGCGGGCGACCGGACTCATCGTGGGCGCCTGGGCGGGACATCGAGCCCACGACCGGGATGCGGGCTGCGATCGCGCGGAGCATCCCAGCGCGGACGACCTCGGGCTCGGCGAGCTCGGCGGGGGTGAGCTCGTCGCGGACGGCGCCGATGAGCTCCTCGGTAATGGCGGGGGAGACCTGGGCGTCCTGGAGGCGCAGGTAGAGGGCGAAGAGGGGGTCGCTCGCGCCGGCCATGGACGAGAGGTTGGACGCGGCGTTGGGCACCACGGTCGCGGCAGTGGTGCGGGCGGTCGAGAGGACCTGACCCACGAGCCTTTTGATCGCCTGGAGCTCGGTCTGGAGCTCGAGCATGGCGGTCTGGTTGACAGGGGCGAAGGGGACCTTGGTGGTAAGGCGGGCGAGGGGCGGCTGGGTAGGCTGGTCCCCCACTGCTGCGGCGTTGGCAGCGCCCAGCTTCGTAGCCGTGTTGCCGCTGGTCGGCTTGGCCTCGAGCTGCTGCGAAGGGCGGGCGCTCGGCGTTGCTGCCGCGGGCTGCGCGGCCGGGGCGTTATAAATGGTCTCGAGCAGCGCGGCCCCCACCTTGGCCGAGTCGGCGGGCGGGGGCGGCGTGGGGTCC
>DASPKU010000002.1 GCA_035627955.1 Phycisphaerales bacterium | reverse complement strand
CGTTGAAGTCGCTGCCCTGGCAGTAGCAGGTCTCGCAGCAGGTGCCGCCCAGGCAGGCGAAGAACGCCTCGATGTCCTGGTCGGTGCCCGAGTCGCCGTCGCCGTTGTAGTCCTGCGGGCCGCACTCGTTGCCGGGGCAGGGCGTGCCGCAGCTCGTGGGCTGCACGTCGTACACCGACAGGCTGGTGATACTGCCGGTGTCCAGGCCCGCGTTGTCGGTGAGGGTGATCGTCCAGGTGCCCTCGAGGGGCTGGCCATTGAAGCCCGCGAGCGACTCAAAGGGCTGGTACGCCCCGGCCGGCACGTTGTGGGTGGACACGTTCGTGCAGCCGGTATCGATGCTCGCCGAAGCCAAGCCCGTGAACCGGTACTCGCCCGCCAGGTTGTCGCTGAACCCGTTGACCCCCGTGCCGGGCACGCCCGGACGGTTGATGAAGGTCGCGGTCGTCGTGCCGTTCGAGATCGTCGCGATGACGTCCCCGACCCACGTGTGGTTCATGCCAAGCGTGATGCCCAGGTTGCTGATCGTGCCGCTGCCCGCGGGCACGGTGACCGTCAGCGTGCGCATGCCGGGGGTGTTGTTGGCGAAGTCGGGGAGCGCCGCGGGGAGCGCGTCACCGGTGGCGTGCTGAGTGCCGGGCGTGCCCGAGCAGTCAGACCCGTCGCCCAGGTACGTGCCGCCGCCCTGCGTGCAGTTGTACATCGTGGCCATGCCGCAGGTGCCGCCCGTGCAGCAGCCGCCCACGGGGGCCGCCGTCAGGTTCATCGGGATGGAGCCGGCGAACGAGCGCGACTGTGCGTCGGTCACCGTGAAGGGCAGGGTCACCGTGCCGGCCGTCAGGGGCTCCGCGGCCGTGGCCAGGTAGCTGAACACGCCGTCGCCGGCGGTCTGATCGCCGTGGCTGCCGTCGTCATAGAACGCCTGGCTGGCGGAGCCGTTGATGGCGGTCAGGTTCGCGGTGACGGACACGCCCGTGCTCGGGGGCTGCTGCGCGGGCGTCACCGCGACCTTCAGGAGCGAGGTCCCGGTGATGGCGACCGTGTTCGGCGTAGCGCTGCCCGAACCCGAGGGGTTCGCGAGGTCGCAGAAGTAGCGGATCATCGATCCATTGGTGATCGAGCCCGCGGTGCTGCACGAGAACTGGTCGAACGTGCCCTGGGTCTGCTGGATGCCGACGGTGGCGCTCGCGCCCCCGTTCACGATGTTGCCGTGGATGATCTCGATGCGGGGTGAGCCCTCGAACAGCCGCACCTCGAAGTCGGCGCGGTTGGCGCTCCCCAGGTAGTTGGTCCGCCACTCGATGTGGAACACCTGGCTGCCGGGGTCGCCGGTCACGGACGTGAAGATGCCGTTGCCCGTGCCCGCGGTGGTGAGGTCGTCCCAGTGGGCGAAGATCACGGGGCCGGGCACGCGGTTGAACGCCACCGCGCCGGTGTTCGCCGCCAGGCACACGTTGCTGTAACCGGTGCCGGAACCCGCGGCGAAGGACACCCAGCCGTTGCTGCAGATGTACGCGGTGTTGTAGTCAACGCCGTAGAAGTTGACCGTGAACGGCAGCGCCACCGTGGTGGTGGTGTCGTCGGCATGGTTGCCGATGTCGGTGACACCGGGCTCCACCGTCCCGCCGCCGGTCGTCCGGATGTACGTCGTGCACTGGGCCGACGCGTAACCCGCCAGGAGCGACAGTCCCGCCGCTCCAAGCAACAACAACCCCTTGCTCTTCATGTTCGCAACCCTCCAGAGAGAAACACCAAGGCCCGGTCCAACGCCGCGCTCAACAAGAGCCGACGAGAACCCCATCCCTTGCGGGCCAGAATGAAACCAGAATACCCACGAATGAGATGGAACCAACGCCTATTTGCCGCGCCGGGTGTACCGGGGCGGGGCCGCGGGGTTGCCGCGGAAGCATGCAATTGCTCCTAACCGCTGCGGGCACAGCCATTTACAGTTCGCCTCCAGGCCCCAGGAGCGTGCAAACACCGGCGCTCCCCGGTATAACAACCTGGAACCGGGGAGCCCGCCATGAACGCCGCCGCGCTCGTTCTCGTGCTGTCGTCGACCGCCCTTGGTCAGACCTTTCACGCGATCCCCGACCTCCCCGGAGGGACCAGCCTGAACCGCGCCCGGGCGATCTCGCCCGATGGCACGGTGACCGTGGGCGGCTCCAGCGGCAACGGCGGCGACGAGGCCGTGCGCTGGGTCATCGGCGCGCCCGCCCCCCAGGGCCTGCACGACATCCCCGGCGTGATGTCCTCCTCCGAGGCGCAGGCGTGCTCGATGCAGGGCGCGGTGATCTATGGCTTCGGCGCCAACCCTTCGGGGGACCTCGAGGCCTTCCGCTGGACGCCGGGCGTGGGCCTGCGCCCCCTGGGGTTCCTGCCCACGGGTGGGTACAGCAGCCGCGCCTACGGGTGCAGCGCCGACGGCGAGGCCGCGTGCGGCGAAAGCCTGTTCCAGGGGACGGGGGCGCCCCCGCCGCTGCCGGTGACGCAGGCCTTCCGCTGGACCGTGGCCGGCGGCATGCAGGGCCTCGGCTGGCTGCCCGGCGCGTCGTTCTACTCCACGGCCCGGGCCATGTCCGCGGACGGCTCGGTTGTCGTCGGCTGGGCCACCGACGCCACCTTCGCCAACCGACCCTTCCGCTGGACGCAGCAGACCGGCATGGTCGACATCAGCGGCGGCCAGTTCTCCGGCACCGCCCGCGGCGTCTCCTCCGACGGCCAGTGGATCGTCGGCTCCGACAGCACCCTCGGCTTCGCCTTCCGCTGGCATACCTCGCAGCCCCTCGGCACGTACACCACCCTGTACCCCGGCCCCTGGGCAAGCTCCGCGGTGGCCGCGGATGTGTCCGACGACGGTCGCATCGTGGTGGGCGCGAGCACCGGGCGCGCGGTGATGTGGACGGTCGACGGCGCGGGGCCCATCTTCGCTACTGAACTGAGCACCCTCGCGCCGGCGGGCTGGAACTTGCAGGTTGCGCACAGCGTGTCCAACGACGGGCGCACCATCGCTGGCTACGGCCTCAACCCGCAGGGCCAGACGCAGGGCTTCGTGCTCGTGCTCCCCGCGCCCAACTGCGACCAGAGCGTGCAGGACTACAACGGCGACGCCGACTCCGGCACCGACCAGGACATCGAGGCCTTCTTCGCCTGCCTTGGCGGCACCTGCTGCCCGACCTGCCACCCGCGCGGCTCCGACGTGAACGGCGACGGCGACGCGGGCACCGACCAGGACATCGAGGCGTTCTTCGCGTGCCTGGGGGGGACCTGCTGCTTCTGATCGGGGGTTCCGATGCTGAGGGGGAAACTGCTTTGCACGTTGGTTGCAGCGGTCGCAAGCGCTGGCCGCGCCGACAACATCCGCTGGATCAACACGGCGGGGGGGAACTTTGAGGACCCTGCCAACTGGGAGACCGGGCAGGTCCCCGGCGCGGCTGACACAGCGGTTTTCGATCTCATCGACCCTGTCACCATCGCCGTCAACACCGACGCGCCGCTTCCAGCCTTTCTGCCCTCCCGGGGCGATGTCACGATCAACGCCCACGGTCGGACCTGCACCTGGCGCGGCGTCGTGGGACCGGCCATCGTCCCCTCCGTGCTGCGCATCAACGGCGGCACGTTCACGCTCGCGAGCGGCGCCTTCCTGAACATGCACCCCAACGCCACGCTCGAACTGAACGGGGCCTCGGTCTCGGGGCCGACCCACACCGCTGTGGTCGGTCTCGACTCCGGTCTCCGCGTGAACGGCGGGGCGCTGGTCATCGGCAGCCTCATCTCCGGCCAGGGTGTCATCCGCGTCAGCAACGGCGGAACGATTGACGCCAACACCTTCAACAACAGCTCCCCCTGCGTCAACACGGTCACGGGGCCCGGCTCGCTGATCCACGCGAACACCCTCACCTTCCGCGGCGTTCTCAGCGTGCTCGACGGCGCGCTCGTGCACGCGGACCCGTCGTCCTTCTCGGCCGTGAACTGCGCTGTGACTGTTGCCGGCGCCGGCTCGGAGGTCCGCACCATCCGTGCCTTCCCGGACACGAGCTTCACAATCAGCGCTGGTGGCAGGGCGCTCAACGGCTACTTCGAGGGGCCGGTGAACATCAACGCCGGCGCCGAGTTCGTCGGCAGCAACTCGTTCACCGGCGTGACCCGGGTCGCGGCGCAGGCGCAGGTGCCGGGCGGGGCGTTCTTCGGACGCGCGCACCTCGACGACGCGAGTTTCCCCGGATCCCCGGTCCGCCTCACCGGCGGGCTGACCCTCGACCTTGATGGACTGAGCGACCGTGATGAACCGTTGATCGCCATGGCCCAGTTCACGCTCCTCAGCGGCTCCCTCATCGTGAATCTGCGGAATGCCAACGCTCTCCGCGTGAGTGACGCCATACCTCTCGTCGCTCACCCCACGTACACCTTCAGCTCGGCGCAGCTGCCCACGATCGGCGGCGGACGCGTGCTCGCGATTTCGCCGCCGCCGCTCATCTCGCTGCTGGTGCAGGCCGGCGGCGACCCGTGCTGGTCCTCGGACTTCAACGGCGACGGGGACTACGGCACCGATCAGGACATCGAGGCGTTCTTCGCCTGCATCGGCGGCGCCTGCTGCGCCACCTGCGCTTCCGCGGACTTCAACAGCGACGGCGACACCGCCACCGACCAGGACATCGAGAGCTTCTTCCGCGTGCTGGGCGGGCACCCCTGCTGAGGACCGGCAGGGGTCGGGCCCCGGGGCGGAGGGTCGCACTCCACCTACCCTTCTGCCCCTATGCACCTCTCGCTCCGCTGGCTCAATGACCTGCTCGCCCCTGGGGACCTTTCGGCCGCGCAGGCCGAGGACATCCTCATGAACCTGGGGTTCCCGATCGAGACCTGGGAGGGCGACACGTTCGACCTGGAGGTCACGAGCAACCGGGGCGACATGCTGTGCCACCTGGGCGCGGCCCGCGAGGTGGCCGCGAAGACCGGGCGCACGCTCAAGATGCCGGCGCCCGAGCTGCGCGAGGACGCGGGCGCGGGGGCCGCGGGCGAGCACCTGACGCTCATCAACGCGACGCCCGAGGTGTGCCCGCTCTTCACCGCCCGCGTGATCCGCGGGGTTAAGGTTGGCCCCTCGCCCGCATGGCTGCGCGAGAAGCTCGAGGCCGTGGGCCAACGCTCGATCAACAACGTCGTCGACGTCACCAACTTCATCAACTTCGAGCTGGGCAACCCCTGCCACGCGTTCGACCTCGCCAAGCTAGAGGGCCGCACGCTGCACATCCGCTGGGCGAAGGACAAAGAGCCGCTGACGACGCTCGACGGCAAGAAGCGCACGCTTGCCAAGGACGAGCTGGTCGTCGCCGACGCGAGCAAGGCCACGAGCCTCGCGGGCGTGATCGGCGGGGGCGACTCCGAAGTCTCCGAGTCCACCACCGACGTCGTGCTCGAGATCGCCACGTGGGACCCCGCGACCGTGCGGCGGGCGTCGCGCCGCCACCAGGTCCGCACCGACGCCTCGCACCGCTTCGAGCGCATCGTGGACCCGCGCACGATCGCGCTCGCCCTGGACCGTGGCGCGGCCCTCATCGCCCAGGTTTCGGGCGGCAGGGTCTGCCCCGGCGTGCTGGCCCAGGGTCGCCCGCTGCCCGAGCCCACCCGCATCCGCTTCCGCCCCCGCCGCTGCACGGCGCTGCTGGGCATCGAGGTCGGCGTCGATGACATGGTGCGCTACCTGAACGCCGTGGGTGTTGAGGTCGGCCCCATGGGACGCGGCGGCGAGGAGCTGCTCTGCGCCGCCCCCGCCCACCGGCCCGACCTCACCCGCGAGGTCGACCTGATCGAGGAAGTCGCCCGCCTGCACGGCCTGGACAACATCCCCATCAACGACAAGATGCTCGTCGCTGTGCGCCCGCCGCAGGCCGTGGAGCTCGCGCGGCGGGAGATGACGTCGCTGCTGACGGGCTTGGGCTTCTACGAGACCGTCACGTTCAGCTTCACGACGCCCAAGGACGCGGCCATGTTCATGCCGCAGGGCGTCGAGGAGGCCCGCGTCGATGACGAAAGGCGCGGCGGCGAGCCGAGCCTGCGCCCCAGCGTCCTTACCGGCCTGCTCACCGTCCGCCGCAAGAACCAGCACGCGCAGGTCCGCGTCCCCGGCGGCGTGCGGCTGTTCGAGGTGGCGAGCATCTTCGGTCAGAGCAAGGCGGAAGACACCGGTCGGGAGACCGGTGCCACCCAAGGCAGGACGATCGAGACCACCACGCTCGCGCTGCTCGCGGATGTCGCGGTCAAGGGCAAGACGGCGAGCACGGGAGAGCTCCAGCACGGCGTGCGCTCGCTCCGCGGCGTCATCGAGTCGCTCGTCACCGCCCTCGCGGGCACCAAGGCGACGCTGGAGTTCGCGCCGATCAGCGCGCCTTACGCGCCCGCGTTCGAGCCGTCCTCGTTCGCGAACATCCGGTTGAACGGCCAGCAGCTCGGCTACCTGAGCCTGCTCACCAAGGCGACGCTCGCCCACTACGACCTGAGCACCCCGGTGGTGGTGGCAGAGCTCAACCTGCCGCTGCTGCTCGCGCAGTACCCGCCCAAGGGGAGTATCGCGCACTTGCCCGAGTTCCCCGGCATCGAGCGCGACCTGTCGGTCGTCGTGGACGAGCGGGTGGCGTGGAAGCAGATCGAGGACGCCGTCCGCGGCTCTGCGAAACCGCCGCTGGAGCACGTGGAGTTCGTGACGACCTTCCGCGCTGAGAAGCTGGGCAAGGGCAAGAAGTCGGTGACGCTGCGGCTTTCCTTCCGCGAGCCCGGGCGCACGCTGCGGCACGAGGAGGTCGATGCCCCGGTTGCGGGGGTGGTGGAGGCGCTCAAGAGCGCGGTGGGGGCGGAGCTGCGGGCGTAAGAGGCACCCGTCGCTGACGCTCCGGGCTCGTTGGGACGCTCCGGGCTCGTTGGGACGCTCCGGACTCGTTGGGACGCGTCGGGCTCGTTGGGGGTGGTGCATATTCATTCAGTCCCGTCGGCGCGGTGGGTCGAACGACCCGGAGTGCATCGAGCACGCGTTTTCGGTCGCACGGGTGCAGCGTGCGTGGCAAACTTGTCGGTGGAGCCCGGGGGTTCGCCTCTGTTGGTTTCCTGCGCGAAAGGCTACTATTGACCGCGCGGGGTATGTTCCCGCGAGACCCTGACTCCGAGGAGGTGACGTGACGATCCAGACCAGCCACCCAACCAAGGCCTCCTCCCTGTGGCCGACGCCCGCCGAGATCGGCGACAAGCCGCTCATCTGGGTCAACGGCCAGCTGCTGCCCAAGAGCAAGGCAATGGTCAGCGTCTACGACCACGGCCTGCTGTACGGCGACGGCGTGTTCGAGGGCATCCGCGTCTACCAGGGCCGCATCTTCAAGTGCCAGCAGCACATGGACCGGCTCTACCGCTGCGCCGAGGAGATCAACCTCAAGATCCCCATCACCAAGGAGGAGATGGTCACGATCCAGCGGCAGTGCATCGAGGCCAACAACATCACCGAGGGCTACATCCGCCTGGTGGTGACGCGCGGCTACGGCACGCTGGGGCTCGACCCCCGCCGCTGCCCGGTGCCCGGCATCATCTGCATCGCCGACCAGATCTCGCTCTACAAGCCCGAGTTCTACGAGAGCGGCATGCGGGTGGTCGTCGCCAAGCGGCCCAAGACGCCGGTGGCGTGCCTGGACCCGCGGGTCAAGAGCCTCAACTACCTCAACAACATTCTCGCCAAGGTCGAGGCCATCGAGGCCGGGTGCGACGAGGCCATCATGCTGTCCACCGACGGCTACGTGACCGAGTGCACCGGCGACAACATCTTCGTGATCAAGGGCGGGCAGATCTTCACGCCGCCGGTGACGAGCGGCAACAGCGGCGCCCTTGAGGGCGTCACCCGCAACTTCGTGATGCGCGAGCTGGCCCCGGCGTGCGGGCTGAAGGTCACCGAGAAGCTGATGAAGCTGGAGGATGTGTACGCCGCGGACGAGGTGTTCCTCACCGGCACCGCGGCCGAGATCATCGGCGTGCACCAGGTCGGCGACCGCAAGATCAGCGCCGGCGAGGGCCCGCTCACGAACAAGCTGCGGAAGAAGTTCCGCGAGATCGTGACCAGCGGGCATGTGCCGGAGGATTGAAGACGGACCTCTCGCGGAAGACGCGGGGGCGCGGAGAAAGACAGAAGACCAGGAGCCCGGGTGTGAGTGCCCGGGCTTTTTCGTTTGTTACCCTCCCGCCATGCCCACCATCTACACCACCCGCGTCACCCAGAACTTCCGCCCGCGCGACGCCGACCCGCTCGCCGAGGAAGCTGACGCGCGGCGGGCCATCGAACTCATGGCCCAGGTGCACGCGGGCTGGCTGCGGAGCACGCGCAACACCAACCCTGGCCTCACCGCCCCCGCCGTCCCCACCGCGGGCCTGGACACCTCGCAGCAGAGCCTGTTTTACGTCGCAGCCATCACCTTCACCGGCCCCGACGGCCGCGACCTCGACGGCTACGGCGCCGCCATCGGCCTCCTCGACGACGCCCCCACCCTCACCGTCTTCGTCAGCCGCGGAGACGACCCCGTCATCCTCGCCACCCCCGAAACCAGCGTGTGGATACAGGTGGTCGGCGGAGGGGAGCTGCCCGACCCCAGCGAGAGCCCGCAGAGGCGCGGGAACGAGGAGTAGAGGCGAGTAGAGTCTCACCGCCAGCGACAACCGAGCCGTCCACACCATCACGGACAAGTTCTGGGGCGAGTTCGAGAATGCGTCACGTCCACGTTTGTGCCGATGGAGGAGCGTGAGGCGAATGCGAGATGGCGGAAAGGGACATGTTAATCGCCGGCAATCGCCTGGCTCCCATTCTCACTCTTTGTTCTTTCGCCGCCGCCTCCAGAAATCACCTATGAGTTCGTTCAGGTTCAGTCCAAACCCTGCGAAGTTCGGCTGTAGCATGAGAATCTTGTTGGCCCTGTTCAATGCGTCCGATTCGGAGTTGGCCTCACGTATCACTTTTCTGAGAAGTGTTTCGAGCTCGACACCACCGGGGCCGGGTGCGAGGTAGATCTGTCCGAGGAGTTCTCTCAGTTCATAGGGTCTCGTCGCGCCGTCGGGAAAATACTCACTCGCCCCGGTTGCCTCAATTTTGAGCAGGTGTTCGTAACCTACCGACACTCTGGGATTGTCGGGGAGAGGAACCCGCTCGATAGCCCCAATACGCTCGTAGGTTGAGTTGATCTCCAGAAGCGTGCCACGGAGCACCGCAAGGAAGGACCGGACATCCTTTCCTGTCACGAACAGGTCGATCTTCTTAGCTGCCTGATCGGCCCGGACAAGGGCACGACACTCAAAGTCAAGGTCGTTGAGCACCACCCCGGTGCGCCAGCGAAACGCCTTCTCGATCCGCCCGTGTTGTTTCACGATAAATCGCGCAATGATTGATCGGGGCAGAAACTCGTACTGCAAGCGGAATCGCACCGCTGCATTTTCATTGAACTGGTGATCGGGCTCTTGTACATCCAAAAGGTCGGGGATGAGCACTCGATCCCCGTCTAATTCATAGCAGAGCTCAAACTTCTTCATCAGTCCGATGATGTAGCGCCTCGATTGAGCCGGATAGTCGAACTCCGCATCGGCCGACTCGCGCTGCTCCCCAAGCACCCGGCCGACCACCCTCATCGGAAGCACGCCCTTCGCCTCCGCTGCTTCTGGCGCATTGAGCACGCGGTAAACTCCGCCCGTCAGCCACTTCGGCTTGAGCACGTGGGTGTCCGAAAGGGCGAAGTCCTCGAAGTGTACAACAACGCCTAGGTCGTGCAGAAAACGTACGAGAGTGTCTCGACTGGGGTCATCTCGAAGTCCGCATCGCCTACAGAGTTCGATGTAATCGTCAACTCCTATGAACGAGGCTGTCATGCACTCGAGTTCTTTCTTCACCCTGAACCACGGCTCAGGCCATAGCGTGCCGACAACCTCGACGGATTTCACCGCCGCTGCGATCGCTGAGCGTAGTTCTTTCAGTCCGACCTGAGACTTGCAGGAAACGCCAAAGTAGCCTTTGATCTGCGGATATTTGCTGACGAGAAACCTTCGGTTCACGTCGTAAGAGGGATGTTCGTCCATCTTGTTGAGCACGACCAGCACTGGCGAATCTCCACCGAAGCTGCGTACATGGTTCAGCCAGTACTCGGCATCTTCATCTTTGCGGCCATCCAAAACTACGACGTAGATACTCCTGGATGTGAGAAAGAACTGATGGGTGGCGTGCATGATCTCTTGGCCGCCGAAGTCCCACAGGTTCACTCGCGCCGGCATTCCATAGTCACCCTGCTGGATCATCCGTATGTTGATCCCGTGCGTCTGCGGCTCGCCAGCGTCGAATCCATCACCGAGTAGGCCCTTGACTAGCGAAGTCTTCCCCGCGCCGCCATGCCCTACCACGATCAGTTTGACCTCGGATAACGGTCTCGCCTTGGCGCGATCGAGAGAGTCCAGGTAGCTCGAGAGCGCGAGCGGCCCATGACGAATGATCTCCTGCGGCGGGAACTCAACGGGGTTGTCGATTAGAAGCAGTCCATGCTCAGTGCGTGGCCTGCGATCCTTCCAATCTTCGTAAGACACGAAGATCGGCATACCCGAGTCGAGTATCTCCCGGGGCACCATCTTGATCTGATTCTCGAAGAGCTGAACAATCCGAAGATGTCGTAGCGACAGAATTGCATGCGGGATCACTTCAATATGGTTCTGACCAAGGTTGATGGATCGAAGGTGCTGCAATCCATAGATCGCGTCAGGAAATCGGGTAAGCCCGAGCCGCGCGAGCGCGAGAGAGACGATCCTCCCACGACTGTGAATCGCTCCGAGCGTCGCGGTGTGCAAGAACTCATTGAGCGGAATGAGTTTGTTACTCGGCGGCTCGCCTGGTCCCGGTGATTGCGGGATTCCGGCGCCAGCAGCGTCTACGACGTCAAGTGCCACTCCAATTTCTGCTTCCAGTTGCTTCAGGGCTCGCAAGTCGTCCGGGTGCACTGAATCGTCGGAGGCAGGTCGCATGGACCCATTGTAAAGCGGCGCGGCGTTCTTGGTCGCTGAAGCCTCGCTGGTGCAAAAGGGGCTGGCCGCCCCTCTTGCGACTCCCTGCTGAAGGCAGTCCGGCGTACGAAAACACACTCTGTTGAAGGCCTGCAGCGCTCCATGTCAGGCCTGCGCGGTTCCGTGACAGGCCTGCGCGGCTCTGTGTCGGGCCTGCGCGGTTCTGTGTCGGGGCTGCGCGGTCGTCGCGCAGGTCTGCGCGGTCGTGGTGCAGGCCTGCGCGGGTCTGTGTCTGGCCTGCGCGCTCGTGTTGCAGGCCTGCGCGGTCGTCGCGCGGGCCCATATTGGACCTTGGGACGCGCAGGAACTGCTGGATTGATGGCGTGTCGCGGGCGGGGTCGGCCGCGGGGGACAGGCTGCAACCAACGACAACGCAAGGGGTTGCGTGACATTGGCGGGTTGCACCGCGGGGCGGCGCGGCCCAGGGCGGGCCCGTGGCGCCCTGGCTCTGTTCCGGGCGGGTCGGGCAGGGCGGCGAGCCCTGCCACCAGCGACGTGTTGACACGCGGCGGCGCCAGGTACTCAGAGGACTGGAAAGCGTCAGGGTGGGGATGGGGCGCGCGGCGCGACAACGACGCCTGCGCGACCTGTGACAATTTTTCCGGGTGGAGGTTCAGGTGCTTCCCCTGAGCGCCGAAACAACTGCTGGAGGAGAGCAGTGTGACGGCCAACAGCCCGCACTACACCGCCGACCTGCGGGTCGTTCAGCGGCGCGGGGGGGCCGGCCGGGGCGGGCGATGAGTTCCGCCGCGGTGCAGGGAAGGACCTTCCGGTGGTTCGGGGGGTTCACGCAAAGGAAAGGAGGTTCACCATGAACCCACCGTTTGTGCCGCGTTCTATCCGTGAGCTGGTCGAGATGGCGGGCGCGATCCTGCCTGTGTGGACCAGCAACGCTGTGGCCGTGGGCCTCAGCGCCAGCCAGTGCACCGAGATGGCGTCCGCGCTGACCAAGACGTCGGACAAGATCAAGGCCGCCGACACCGCCCGCAACGCCAGCAAGGCGGCGACGCTGGACATGAAGGACTCCGCCGCCGAGCTGCGCACGCTGGTGCAGCAGGCGGTGGACCGCATCCGCCTGTTCGCCCTCAGCAGCAGCGACCCCAACGCCGTCTTCGTGCTCAGCCAGGTCCCGCCCCCCTCGGGCCCGACCCCGATGCCGCCCCCCGAGGCCCCCACCGACGTGAGCGCCGACCCCAACGCCGACGGCACCGCCACGATCTCGTGGAAGGGCTCGCTGGCGGGCGGCGCGTTCTTCACGGTGTGGCGCAAGGTGGGCGAGGCCGGCGCGTGGACGCAGATCGGGGCGGTGGCCGCCAAGAAGTTCATGGACTTCAGCGTGCCCAACCCCGGCACCACGCAGGGCGCGACGCTGTTCTACGGCGTCCGCACGCAGCGGAACGTGGAGGTCAGCCCGATGTCGGTGACGGCGACGATCACCTACGGCAGCGGCCCGGGCTTCACCGCCTTCGGCAGCGAGTTCTCCGCCCAGGGCGGGAAGCTGGCGGCGTGAGCGCCACACCCTGCTGAGAAGTTTTACTGCGCAACGCCCCGGGCCTGTTCGGCCGGGGCGTTGCTGCTTTGAGGCGTTGGGAGCGCGGGACAAAAACGAAAACCGATCGCTCGCGCGATCGGCTCTTTTGATCGTCAGCTATTCCGATGGCTTACTTGATCTTCGCCATCTTCGCCGCGCGGTCGGCGTCGCTCATGTTCTCGAACTTGCCCTTGCAGCCGGCGCAGCAGAAGCCGACCTCCTGGCCCTTGTAGGAGACGGTGCCGGCGTTGGCGTTGACCTTGCCACCCGCGACGGGGCAGGTGCTGTTCATCGCGCCCATGCTGGAGCGCTTCTCGGTGGTGGTCGTGGTGGTCTTGCTGTCACGGTTGCAGCCGGTCAGGGCCATTGCGGCGACGAGCAGGGCGGGGGCGAGCAGCTTCATGGGGTCATCTCCTGAAACGCGCGGCGGAATGGCCGCGGGGTGGAAGTGTAACCCAGGGTTTTTGGGTTGCGCCGGATTGCTGCTGTCTCAAACGGACAGCCACCGAGATGAGGACATCTCGGTGGCACGTGCAAGTCACTGGCGTGTCAACGATTACACGATGTCCACGTGCGAGTAGTGGTCGAGGTTGAGCAGCACGATCTCGCCGTCGTCCTTGCGGAGCTCGAGGCGGTCGAGCCACAGCTTGTGGTCGCGGGAGTGGGCGTACCAGCTGCCGGTCTTCTGCTGCTGGAAGCTGACGACCGTGCCCTCCACGGTGGTCTGCATGGGGCCGCCGCCGGGGCGCTCCAGGCGTGCGATCTGCTGCGTCACGCGCACGCGCTGGCCGGGCTTGTAGGGCGACATGGGGGCGGTGTGCTTGGAGGGGGTCTGGGACATGCGGCGGAATGATACCGCCGGAGGGCGGCGGTGCTGGAGTGGGGTGTTCGACCCGGGTTGAGCGGCAGCATTCGGACGAATGGCGACGTTCGCAACGAGCCCCGAACGAAGTGAGCGGGCCGATTTCACTGACGCCGCAAATGTCTCGGAGGACCCGTCACTGCGTTCCGGGCTCGTTCCGAACGCAACAGTCACAAAAAAAAGGCCCCGTATCGGGCGGGGCCTTTCGACTCACTCAGGTTGTCGCGGAGGCCTTACTTCTTCGGCTCGCTCTTCGGGGCCGCGGGGCTGGTGGGAGCCGTCGCGGGCGTGCCCGTGGTGCTCGGCGCCACCGGCCCCACGGCGGGCTTGGTGGTCTCGGCCGCGGGCTTGCTGGTGTTCTCGGCGCGGGTGTAGTTGATCTCCATCGCCTTGAAACTCTGGCCGTCGGGCGTGTTGGACCACATCTCGAAGGTCATGTGGTTGCGGTCGGTGAACCGCATGATCGACTTGCCGGTCTTGTGCGTGCCGTCCATGGGGCAGGTGTAGTCGTCGTTGAACACGATCTCGCCGCTGGCGTTCTTCTCGCCCTCGCTGAGCATCGTGCCCGTGCTCATGTTGTCGATCCACGTGCTCTGGTACTTCTTTGCCTTCTTGTGGTAGCCGATCGTGCCCTCGCCCTTGAAGGTCTGCGGCCCGAACTTGCCCTCAAAGCTTTGGCGGATGAAGCGGGCGCCCATGATCGGCTCGAACCGCGCGGTGCCCGTGCTCGTCATCGGCTCCTTCATGTCCGGGCCCATCCACGACTTCACCTCGGCGGTCCAGTCGCCGCTGAGGTTCTTGGCGAGCTCGATGTGCTCAGGCGCCAGGCGACCGGCCTCGGCCATCGCCTCCTGCATCTCCTTCATGTTCTCCGTCGTGGGCATGCCCGAGCTGCCGCCGGACTTGCTCTCGGGCTGCGTGGTCTTTGCAGAGGCGGGGGCGGCGCTGGCCGGTTTCGCCTCGGGCTGGGCAAAAACGACGGCGAGGCCAGAGCAAAGCACGAGCGCGGCGGCAACAGGGGCGAGCTTCATCGATGGGTCTCCTTGAGTTGCTGAGGTTGGATTCCCCCGGGTGGTCCTTTGGACGCTCCCCTCGGGGGAGGAACTCTATCCACCTGTATCGGCGAGATGCCCACCATGTCTGGACTGTGTTTGGACTTCCCCTTCGCGCCGATCCCCGGTGCCGGTAATCTGCCCCCATGCGACGCTCCCTCCTCTCGTGGGTTTCGGTTCTCGGCCTCCTCGCGACCGCCACGGCCTTCGCCCAGCCCAGCAGCACCAGCCCCCTCGCCCCGCCCGCCAACGGACCTCGGCGTGCGGACGCGACGTGGGTGGCCCTGACCAACTGCACCGTGCACGTCGCCCCCGGACGCACGCTCCAGCGGGCCACTGTCGTGTTCCGCGACGGCGTGATCACCCGCGTGATCGAGGAGGAGCGCGTCACGATGCCGAAGGGGGACAAGACGATGGTGGAGGTGATTCCCGCCGACCCCCCGCCCGGCGCCTTCGCCATCGACTGCACCGGCCTGCACGTGTACCCCGGGTTCATCGACCCGTATGTCGAAGTCGACGCCCCCGCCCCAGCCGGCGACGCGAGCACCAAGCACTGGAGCCCGAAGGTGACGCCGCAGCGCTCCGCCCTCGACGGCGCGGGAGTGGACGCCGCGACCGCGGAGTCCCTCCGCAAGCTCGGATTCACGACAGCGGTCATCTCGCCCAAGGGCGGCGTATTCCGCGGCACCTCGGCGGTGGTGTCCCTCGCCAAGCCCGCCGACGACGCCAGCGCCGCCCGCCCGCCTGTCTATATGGATAGGGTGTACCAGTCCGTCGCTTTCGAGCTCGGCGGCGGCTACCCCAGCAGCCAGATGGGCGCGATCGCGCTGATCCGCCAGACGCTGCTGGATGCCGACTGGCAGCAGGAGGCCCGCAAGGCCGGGGAGACGATTGAGCCCAACTGCCTGGATGCACTGGGTACCCCGCCGTTCCGCGGCGGCTCTTCCGATTCGCCCCAAGCCTCGGGCACCAATGCGACGAACAAGACCGCCGCGGAGCGGCGGGGTACCCAAAGCCAAACGCCCCTCCTCTTCACCACCGACGACGAGCTCGAGGCCCTCCGCTGCATCAAGATCGCCGACGAGTTTTCCCGCCCCTTCCTGCTGCTGGGCAGCGGCACCGAGTACCAGCGGCTCGCGGCCCTCGACGCCGCCCTCCGCGTCAAGCACGTCAACAAGCCGATGTTCCGCAGCACGCTCCTGCTGCCGCTCAACTTTCCCAAGGCACCCGACGTCGCCAGCATCGGCAAGGCCGAGACCATCGAGCTGCGCGAGCTGATGCACTGGGAGCAGGCCCCGACCAACCCGCGCCGGGTGGCCGCGTCGGGGCTGGGCTTCGCGCTCACCACCGCCAAGCTGCGCGACAAGGGCGACTTCCGCAAGAACCTCCAGACCGCCATCAAGCACGGCCTGACCGAAGAGCAGGCGCTCCAGGCCCTCACCGTCACCCCCGCGCAGCTCTTCGGGCTCGCGGGCACGCTGGGCACGATCGAGAGCGGCAAGCGGGCCAACCTCATCCTCGCCGACGGGCCGATCTTCGGCGACAAGACCAAGCTGCGGAGCGTGTATATCGACGGCGTGGCGCACGAGATCAACGCCGCGCCCATCGAGCTGGACGGGCGGTGGGACGTCCTGATGGCGGGCAAGACCCGCGAGGAGGTCGCCAACGACCCGACGCACGTGGAGCGCTGGCTGTCGATCGACAAGGACAACGCGATCACGCTCCACCGCGGCAAGAAGAGTGTGAAGGCCAGCAAGGTGAGCGTGGAGAAGGAGAAGGTCTCGTTCACCTTCGACCACGAGCCGCTCGACGGCGTCGCGGGGGTGTACGTGGCGACGGCGATCCTGGAGCGTGACGGCGGGCCCCAGAGCGACCCGGTGCGCATGAGCGGCGTCATGATGCGTCCCAACGGCGAGCAGGTCGCTTTCAACGCCTGGCGCACGCCCGCGAGCCCGCTCATCGGCAGCTGGAAGGTCATCGAGGCCGACGGCGTGCAGTTTGACCCCAAGGACAAGAAGGGCCTCACGATTTCGATTACCGACGGCGGCGCGACGCTGACGTTCGTGAAGGAGAAGAAGAAAGACACGAACGCGGAGGGGGCTGAGAAGGAAGCGGAGGGCGCGGAGAAGAAGGATCCTGAGAAGGATGTGGAGAAGAAGGAGCCGGGGAAGACGGATCCTGCGAAGCCCGCGACCCCGCCCGCGCGCCCGACCGAGAAGCCCGGCGTGAACAAGGTCGACACCGCGGACGGCACGGAGAAGCCGGCCCAACCCGCCGAGAAGACTGACAAGAAGCCCGACGCCGACCAGCCTGAGGCCGGCAAGGACGCCAACAAGCCCGACGGCGACCGCCGCAAGCGTGACGACGCCGACCTCGTCATCAAGTGCGAGGACGTCGTGCTCAAGGGGGACACGCTCACCTTCACGCATGACCTCAGCAAGCTCGGCACCGAGGGCAAGAGCACCGACACCATCAAGCTCCAGGAGAACGGCCCCGGTCGCGAGGACGACACATTCACGGGCGAGGGTGTGATGCCCGACGGGAGCAGGCACACGTACAAGGCCATCCGCACGCCGCGGGAGGGGACTGAGATCGCGCCGGGGCTGTGGGCGACCGACGACGAGCTCACCCGCATCAAGGCGATCCCGGAGAAGCTGCCGACGCCCTTCGGGCCGTACGGGCTCGAGGAGCTCCCCAAGCAGTCGACCGTCATCTTCAGAAACGCCACCGTCTGGACCAACACCGATCAGGGCATCGTGAAGAACGGCACGGTGGTCATCGCGGAGGGGAAGGTTGCGGGGGTGTTCGGCGGGAACAGCGACATCGGCGTCGCGCTGCCTACACGCGAAAAGCCCATCGAGATCGACCTCCAGGGCAAGCACATCACCCCCGGCATCATCGATGCCCACTCGCACACCGGCATCAGCCGCGGCGTCAACGAGGGTGCCCAGGCCGTGTCCGCCGAGGTCCGCATCGCCGACGTCACCGACCCCGACACCGTCGACTGGTACCGCCAGCTCGCCGGCGGCGTCACCGGCGTGCTCAGCCTGCACGGCTCGGCCAACGCCATGGGCGGCCAGTCGCAGACCAACAAGCTCCGCTGGGGCTGCGCCCACCCCGACGACATGCACTTTGAGGGCTCGATCCCCGGCATCAAGTTCGCACTGGGCGAGAACCCGCGTCAGGTGAACTTCGGCGGCGGCCAGCGCACCGGGCCCGTCCGCTACCCCAGCACACGCATGGGCGTTGAGCAGATCATCCGCGACCGGTTCACGGCCGCGCGGGAGTACGACGAGCTGCGCGTGACCGATCAGTTCCGCAGTTCAGCACAACCACCCCGTCGCCGCGACCTCGAGCTCGAAGCCCTCGCCGAAATCCTCCGCGGCGAGCGCCTCGTCCACTGCCACAGCTACCGGCAGGACGAGATGGTCATGCTCTTCAACGTCGCCCGCGACTTCAACTTCAAGATCGGCACGCTCCAGCACGCCCTCGAGGCCTACAAGGTCGCCGACGGCGCGCTCCAGTTCACTGGCGGCGCCTCGGGCTTCGCCGACTGGTGGGCGTACAAGGTGGAGGTGCAGGACGCGATCCCCGGCGCGTTCCCGATCATGCACGACGTGGGCCTGCTCGTGAGCTACAACAGCGACAGCAACGAGCTGGCACGCCGCCTGAACGTGGACGCGGCGAAGGCCGTGAAGTACGGGCGGAATATCACGCCCGAGCAGGCCCTCAAGTTCATCACGCTCAACCCCGCGAAGCAGCTGCGCATCGACAGCAAGGTCGGCTCGCTGGAGCCCGGAAAGGACGCGGACCTGGTCGTGTGGTCCGGCGAGCCGCTCTCGGCCTTCAGCAAGGCGGAGCAGACCTACGTCGACGGCCGCTGCCTGTTCTCCCTCGAGCAAGACGCCAAGCACCGCGAGACCATCCGCAGCGAGCGCGAGCGGCTGATCCAGAAGATCCTCGCCGACGGCAAGAAGAAGAGCGACGGCGACAAGCCCGAGGGCGACCGCGCAGACGGCGCAGCCCGGCCCGAGGGCGCTCCCGCCGGCGGTGGCCGCCGCCGCCGCCCGCCGCAGGACGCCAACGCCAGCTACGACTACTACATGAACCTCTTCACCAGCGGCAAGCGTCCCGGCGACACGCCCGGCGAGTGCGGCGAGGACGAGGTTATCGTCAGCGAGTGAGTGAACACGGAAGACGTAGCCGACGAGCCCGGAACGAAGTGACGGGTCGAGACATGCCAGATACCGAGACCACCATGACAACTGCACGCATCGAAACAACAAGGCCGGCCCGCTCACTTCATTCGGGGCTCGTTGCGAACGTCGCCGCGGCGCTATGTGCTATGGCTGCATTCACGAGCACCGGCAAGGCCCAAGACCTCACCATCAAGTCCGCCCCGCAGGCCCAGCCCATCGCGATCCACAACGCGACGATCCACACGGTCTCCGGCCCCGACATCGCCGACGGCGCGATCGTGTTCGAGAAGGGCCGCATCACCGCGATCTACACGAGCGACGAGTGGCAGAAGACGGCCCAGCAGCCCAAGAGCGGCTGGAAGCTGATCGACGCCAACGATGGGCACGTGTACCCCGGCCTGATCGGCGCGTACACGCACATCGGCATGACCGAGATCCAGGCCGTGCGGGCGACGATCGACTTCGAGGAGGCCGCGAGCCCGATCACGCCCGAGGTGCGGGCAGCTACAGCGGTGAACCCCGACTCGACGATCATCCCCGTCACGCGCAGCAACGGCGTGCTCACCGTCGGCGTCTTCCCCGCGGGCGGTGTGATCAGCGGGCAGGTCTCCGCCATCCGCATGGAGGGCTGGACCACCGAAGAGCTCACGCTCAACCCGAGCCTGGGGATCGCCGTGCGGTGGCCGAACACCCGTGCGATCACCGCGTGGTGGAACGACCGCAGCGAAGAAGACCAGATGCGGGAGATCCGGCAGAACCTCAAGACCATCACCGACGCCTTCGACGCCGCCGAGGCGTACGCCCGCGCGAAGGCCGCGGACCCCAACCACCCGACGGACCTGCGGTGGGAGGCGATGAGGGCGGTGCTGCCCGGCAGCGCCGCGTTTGCGTCCGATCTCAAGCCGGTGGTGAGTGAGAGCGCTGTCGGCATCGCCCCAACCCTCGATGTGGTGAGCGCCCAGGCCCGCACCTTCATCCTCGCCAACGACGTCGACCAGATCACTTCGGCCGTGGCCTTCGCCGTCACCCGCAAGCTGAGGCCGGTGATCGTCGGCGGGCGCGACGCCGCCCTCTGCGCCGACCTCCTCAAGAAGCACGACGTGCCCGTGATCGTCCAGGGCGTGCACCGCATGCCCCGCAAGGACGACGCGCCTTATGACGAGGCCTACACCCTGCCCGCCCGCCTCCATGCCGCGGGCGTCAGGTTCTGCATCGCCACCAACGACGACACCGCCCACGAACGCAACCTGCCCTACAACGCCGCCATGGCCCAGGCCCACGGCCTGCCCGCCGACGCCGCGCTCAAGTCCGTCACGCTCTGGCCGGCCCAGATCCTCGGCATCGACCGCGAGGTTGGCTCGCTCGAGGTCGGCAAGGCCGCGGTGCTGATCGTCACCACTGGCAACCCGCTGGAAGTGACCACACACGTCAAGCGAGCGTACTCCGATGGTCGCGACATGGACCTCTCCAACAAGCAGACCAAGCTCGACGAGAAGTACCGCGAACGCTACCGCCAGCTGGGGCTGATCAAGGAGGAGAGCCAGGGCGAGAAGCAGCAGCGGGAGAGGCCGGCGGGGTCGCAGTGAGCAGCCCCGTATAATCAGTCATGGCCCGCAAGATCACCATATCGATTTCGGATGACCTCGAAGCACGCATTGCGGAGCGGGCAAAGGCTCGTGGTCTGACACTCGAAGAGTGCGCAGCAATCAGTCTCTCCGAGTCACTCATCGAACTGCCCCGCGTACCGGCAACCCAAAAGGAGCTCGAAGTCGAGCTGCTCAAAGGGTTGGAAGGTCCCGGGATCGCTCCTGACAGGGCTTACTGGGAGCGCAAGAAAGCCGAGCTCGTCGCCAGGTACACGCGGAACAAGGCGGGTTGATGCGCTTCGAACTCAGCCCTCGTGCGGCGATTGATGTCGACCATATCGCCGAGTACTACTTCCGCCACAGCATCGATACTGGCACCCGCTTCTATGACGCCATAAGCATCACTCTTGAAGCTCTCACTGAGTTCCCGCACGTTGGCCGGGTGAGGCTCTTCGATGATCCGTCGCTCACGAACATCCGGAGCTGGCCCGTGGACGGGTTTCCCTCCATTCTGCTGCTCTATCAGATCCGAGAGGAGCTCCTCTGGGTAGTCCGGGTCCTGCACGCCTCGCGAGACATCGAAGCGGACCTCACCGCCCCGATCTGACCCCCTCCGCAAGGGAGCCGGGCCGCACCGGACCACCCCCCCACCCCCCGCCTATCCTTCCGCCCCTATGGGCAAGACCCGCGAGATCAAGAAGCGCATCAAGGCCGTTGGCAACATCCGCCGCATCACCAAAACGATGCAGATGATCGCCACCAGCAAGTTCGCCCGCGCCCAGCAGGCGTCCACCGCCAGCAAGCCCTACACCGAGGCCCTCTTCCAGCTCGTCACCGAGCTCGCCGCTGGCCTGGGCGACATGGGGCACCCGCTGCTCGACTCTGGTAGAGCCCGCTCCGGCAAGCCTTTGACGCTCGTCCTCACCAGCGACCGCGGCCTATGCGGGCCTTACAACGGCGCCGTCCTCCGCTCGCTCATGGGCCTACTCCGCAACACCCCCGGCGTCCGCGACGGGATCATCGAGCTCGTCGGCCGCAAGGGCGCCGGCTTCCTCAAGTTCGCCAACGTGCCCGTCGCGCAGCAGCACAACCAGTTCGGCGACAAGCCCAGCTACGACGCCGTGCGTGCCCTCGCGGACGAGTACATCAACAAGTTCAAGTCCGGCGAGGTCTCGACGGTGCGCGTGGTGTACATGAAGTACATCTCCGCCGGCCGCCAGACCCCCACCGCCATGCAGATCCTGCCCTTCCAGACGCCCGAGGCCAAGCCCGGCGCCGATAAGGCCCAGGGCCCCAACCAGGTCTTCGAGTTCAGCCCCAGCGCGGGCGAGTTGCTCGACGACCTGCTCCCGGCCGCGGTGAAGGCCCTGCTGTTCCAGGCCTTCAACGACGCGGTCGTCTCTGAGCACGTGGCCCGCATGGTGGCCATGAAGGCCGCGACCGACAACGCGGGCAAGATGGGCAAGGCCCTCACCCGCAAGTTCAACCGCGCTCGCCAGGCCCAGATCACCACCGAGCTGACCGAGATCATCTCGGGTGCCGCAGCACTCGAGTGAGGTAGGAACCGCGACCGTCAGGGAGCGATATGGCCGCGCTGCGCGGCCATGTTTCTTCTCGCTTGCCTAGTCGAGTGCAGGGTTTGCCACCGCTCCCTTACGGTCGCGGTTCTTACCTCTCTAGCACCGGCGCCCACTCCAGCCACTCCTTCTCCGCCTCTCGCGCCAGCACGAACCGCTCACCGCCGACGACCGGCTCGCCGGCCTTCGTCGGGGTTGCGAAAGCCACGCCGCCGCCGATGGCCGCCTCGATCGTCGGCATGCGCAGTGATGGCCCCTTCAGCCCCCAGTCCACACTGAACCCGCCGGCGTTCCAGAACCGCGAGTTCACCCGCACCAGGTGCCGGTACGCGGGCTCGATCGCCAGTGTCACCTCCACCACGCGGGCGTTGGCCGAGAGCGCCATCGACTTCACCGCACCCACACGCACGCCGCGGTAGGTCACGGGCGAGTCCACCGAGAGCGACGCACGGTCGGAGGTCTCTACCACCACCAGCAGCGCACCGTCGGTCGCGATGGTGCGGGCCGGCGGGCTCGCCAGGCCCGTGAACCGCGTCGCCCGCGCGCCCTGGCCCGGCAGGCACTCCACGTACCGCGGCCCCAGCAGGGCATCCAGCCCGCTTACCCGCGCGGCAGAAATCTCAGGCCGCACCACCCAGAACTGGCTGCCCTCCACCGCCAGCCCCGCCGCGTCCTTCCGCAGGCGGGCCTCGACTCGCACCTTCGTCAGGTCGGGCGAGAGCGTGACCGCTCGGACTTCACCGACGCGCACGCCGCGGAATGTCACCGGGTCGCCCGCCGCCAGCCCCTCGCCGCGATCGAAGTCGATCGCGATCAGCGGCCCACGCCCCGCCATCACCTGCCACGCCAGCAGCCCCGCGGCGACCACCGCCACCAGCGGCACCACCCACGGCAGCCACCGCCACCCGCCGCGAGAGACCGGCTTCGCCTCGCACGCACCCGCCTCAGCCGACCGCGCGAGCGCCACCTGCGATGGCGCGGGCGCCGCTACCACCACCGTCGCCGAGGACTCCGTCTTCATGCCCCGCCCTCCAGCCCGCGCGCGACGGTCGCCTGCGCCCGGGGAACATCAAACACGGCCGAGGCCAGCAGGCTCAGCACCACCACGCTGGCGAACGCGATCACGCCGGGCCCCGGCGAGATGTCCGCCCAGCTGCCCAGCTTGATGGCCGCGACCAGCACCGCCACCAGCAGCACATCCAGCATGCCCCACCGCCCGACCCAGTCGATCACGCGGTGCGTGCGCAGCCGCTGGTGCCCGCGCCCGCGCCAGGGCGACTCAAAGCCCAGCAGGAAGATGCCCAGCAGCTTCATCAGCGGGATCACGATCGAGCACAGGAACACCAGCACACCTACGGCCGTGTGCCCGCTGCCCAGCAGTTCCACCGCCCCCGACCACACCGTCACGTCGCGCACATGCCCCAGCTTGCGCAGCTGCATCACCGGCAGCGAGACCGCCAGGGGGTAGAGGATCAGCGCCGCCAGCGCGAATGCGCCGGCCCACGAAAGCCCACGGGATTCCCGCCGCTGGTCCATCCCGTCAGTTTATTGGGATCGGCGAGGCGTGCGTTACCGCTTCTGATGGGTACCCCGTCTTTCCGAGACGGGTGTTCATCCTCCCGTCTCGGAGAGAGGGGCTACCCAAGCAAAAGGGCCCGGGAGCTGCCCCGGGCCCTTGGACGCTCATTCATCCTGATCAGTTCTTGGCAGGCGCCGCCGAGACCGGCGTCTTCTCGTCCTTCTTCCCGCCGTCCTTCTTCGCCCCGCCCTCGGGCTTCACGGTGACGACCACCGCCGCGTCGGGCTTGTAGTACTTCGCGAACGCCGCCTTCACCTGCTCGTTCGTGAGCGCCTCGATCGCCGCGGCCTCGGTCAGCACGTCGTCGATCTTCACGCCCTTGAAGTCGATCTGGTCCAGCCGCCCCTGCCAGTACTGCGGCTGGATCACCTGGTCCTCGTAAGTCTTGGCGATCTGGTTCTTGGCGACGGTCATCTCCTCGTCGGTCGGGCCTTCCTTTGCAAACTCCGCGAACATCGCGTTAACCTTCGCCACCAGCGCATCCACCTTCTCAGGGTCGGTCGTGGCGCCGGCCTGCACCAGCCCGAAGCCCGGGATGGTGCTCGCGGGGCTCGCCGACGTGCCGATGCCGTACACCAGCTGCTCCTTCTCGCGGATCTCCTTCACCATGCGTGTCGAGAGGATCCGCGACGCGAGCGCCAGCGCCCGCACGTCCTCCACGTCCGTCAGGTTGGGCCCGTAGAACCCGCACATCACGTACGCCTGCTCGGTCTCGCTCGCGACCGTCGCCTGAGTCTTGCGCTCGCCCTTGGGCCGCTCGATCTTCCGCTCCTTGGCGTACAGGCTCGGGCTCACCCGCTCCCGCTTAGGCAGCGAGCCAAGGTACTTGGCCACCAGTTCCTCCGCCCGCTCGCGGCTCAGATCACCGACAATCGTCACCTCGATCGGTGAAGTCGTGACCAGCTTCTTCAGCCACGCTTGGGCCGCGGGCAGATCGATCCGCTGGATCTGCTCGACAGTCTCGGGCTGGAGGCGCACCTCGCTTTCGGGGTACACCGTCCGCGCCCGCACCCGGGCTGCGAACGACGCGGGGTTCTTGTTGGAAGCCTCGATGCCCTGGATCGTCTGCGTCTTCCAGCGGCTGAAGGCCGCCTCCTCCACCTTGGGGTCCGTCAGCATCAGGTACGCGAGCTGCATGCCGCTCTCCAGGTCCTCGGGGCTGCCGGAAACAATGAGCTTCACGCCCTCGGTCAGGCTCCCGCCCCCACCTCGACGACCGCCGCCCCCGCCGCCGCCGCCCACGATGACCTTCTTCCCGGTCATCAGCTCGCGAATGTCCGACGAGGTCAGCTTGCCAGTGGCCGGAGAGTTGAACGCCACCGCCGCGGCGTTGGTGATGCCGCGGTTCTCCGCCGTCTCCAGCAGCTCGCCGCCGTAGAGCGAGATCGAGATCGTCACCGAGTCCTTGCGCTCATCCATGAACTTGTGGTGCACGCGCACGCCGTTGCTCAGCCAGGCGTTCCACACGCCTGCGCCCTCGTGCACGGCGCTCTCGGCCACCTTCCCGCCCTCGGGCAGCTTGTCGATCAGCTTCTCCGCCCGCGCGATCTCCTTCTCCGGCGTGGGCTCCACCGTCAGGGCCTTGAGGCCCAGGGCCAGCACCTGCTCCTCCGTGGGCACATCGGCCGACGCAGGCAGCGTCACCACGAACGCGGCGTTCCTGGGCTCCATCTCCTTCGCGAAGTGCGACGAGACCTCCGCCAGCGTGATGCTCGGCAGGATCTCCTTCAGCAGGTTCAGCTCCTGCTCGGCCGACATCGTCACGCCCTCTCGCCCGATGTCACTGATAATCCCCTGGATCACGCCCCGCGAGGGCGTCGTGCTCTCGGTCTGCACGGCCCGCTCAGCGCTGCTCATCATCCGCTTCTTGACATTCGCCAGCTCGCGCTCGGTGAAGCCGAACTTGCGGGCCCGCTGCAGCTCCAATGCCGCGTCGCTCAGGGCCCCCTTCCACTTCGCCGGCTCGCAGGTGGCGTCCACCCCGCACTCCCGCAGCATGTGGGCCTGATCGCTCATGGAGGCGCTCAGCCGCAGGTAGCTCGTCCCCCCACGCGACACCTTGTCGGTCATCCGCGAGTTGAAGCACGACGCGGCCATCGCCTCCACCAGGTCCGCGCGGTACTCGGCGACGGTGCGCGGCGCCTTCTTCGGCAGGTCCACGCGCGAGATGCTCACGCTGCCAGAGGTGATCTCCTTGTCGCTCGCCACGATCGCGTACGGCTTGTCCGCGGGCTTGACCTTCATGTCCTGGCGCGCGGGCTTGCCGGTCTTGGGCAGGTCGCCGAAAGCCTTCTCGATCATCGGCTTGATCTCGTCGGGCTTCACGTCACCCACCACCACCAGCGTCGCGTTCCCCGCGCCGTAGTACGTGCCCCAGTAGTCCTTGAAGTCCTGCTGGTTGACGCTCTTGATCGTCTCGGCCGTGCCGATGGTCAGCCGCTTGCCGATGAGCGAACCGGGCACGATGCGGTCCATCACGTAATCGCGCACGCGCTGCATGCCGCCCAGGCGGCTGGTGCGCTCCTCCAGGATGATCTTCCGCTCGTTCTCGATCTCCTCCGGCAGCATGCTCAGCCGCCCGGTCACATCCGAGAAGAACAGCAGGCCCTTGGCGATCAGCTCCGGGTTGTTCTCCGGCATCGACAGCTGGTACACCGTCTCGGTCATGTTGGTGTACGCGTTCTGGTCGCGCCCGAACTGCAGGCCCATCGACTGGAACAGCGGCACCAGCGAGCCGGGCTCGAAGTTCTTGGACCCATTGAACGCCATGTGCTCGACGAAGTGGGCAATGCCGCGCTGCCGGTCTGTCTCGTTCATCGAGCCGGTCGCGAAGTGGATCTGAAGCTCGACCCGACCCTTGGGCACGTCGTGCGGGCGGATGATGTAGGTCAGGCCATTCTCGAGCTTGCCCGTGACCAGCCGCGGGTCGGTGGGCAGCTCCTGCGCAAAGGCAGAGGTAAAGGCCGCCAGCGACACCACGATCGCGGGCACGGGGGCGTACGTGTACATCCACATTCTCCTTCGCGTGCGCAATGCACGCGTCAACCAACACTGTCAACCACTCACATCATCACTCATGCGACGGCTCGCGGGCCATCAACTCCCAAACAGCGTGCACGGCCCCCCGCACCCATCCCCGCACGGGAACTCACCCTTCAGCATCCCGCGGGCCGCCTTGTCGATCTGCGCCCGCACCTTCGCCTCGTCCAACTCGGCGAAGGAGATTGTTCCCCGCTCGCCGGTCGAAAGGCACCAGTATTCCGCCACCCCCCGAACATCGCCCCCATCGGCCCACCCCAGACCCTTGGCCAGCTTCAGGGCGAGTGCGTAGATGCCCATCTGAAGATCGTCCTTCTTGGGCGCGAGGTACCGCTGCGACGCGTAGCCCGTCTTGTAGTCGATCACGCGCACACCGCCATCGGGCAGCAGGTCGATGCGGTCGAGCTTGGCCGTGAAGCGGTGGGCGACGCCGTCGACCTCGTAATCGAAGTCGATGGACCGCTCGGTCTCCAGCACCTGCGCCCCATCGTGGTGCAGGTTGGCCATCAGCAGCCGCATCTGGGCCGAGAGCTGCTCCAGCGCCTCGTTATCCACCACCTGTCGCGAACCCAGCGTCGCGATGAACGTCTCGCGCGCGAGCGTCACCAGCTGCTCCGCTCCCGGACGCGGCAGCCCCTCGGCGTCGGCCTTGGCCCAGCGGTCGTAGAAGGTCTTGAGGGCCGCGTGCGCCACGGTGCCCAGGTTCGCGTCGTCCGAGTACGGCTGCGGCAGCCGCAGCACCCGCCCCAGGTACCAGCACCGCGCGCAGTTGTGGTACTCGTAAATCGTCGTGTACGAGAGGTGCAGCGGCGCCGGCATCGCCTTCACCAGCAGCGACTCGGGCGATACATCCGCCGCGTTCTCCTCCTTCATCAGCCGAGCCAGCCGCTCGCCCATGGGCCGAAGGTCCGGGCGCTGCTTGAGCAGCCACGCGGGGGCCTGCCCCGCCGCCTGCGTCGCGGCCGTGAGGGCAATCTGCTCGGCCGCGCCCTTGAGCATCTCCGCCGCCTTCGTCACCTGCTCGGGCGTGACGTCGCCGCGGTCCACCAGTTCCAGCGCCCGAGCCGCCGCCAGCCGTGCCTCGCGCCGCGCCCGCTCCCCCGCCTGACGCGCCGCCGCCCGACCCTTGAAGTCCAGCCCCGCGACCTCGATCGCCGACGCCGGCACCCCGCCCCGGGCCGCGGCCTCTTCCAGGATGTGGCGTGCCTCGTGCACCGACACCGGCGTCCCCGGTGTCCGCGTCAGCTCGTCGAAGTAGTTCACCGTCTTGGTGACCGTCTTGTTGGGCTTGCTCAGCAGCACCAGCCGCCGCTCCGCCCGCGTGCACGCGACGTAGAACAGCCGCCGCTCCTCATCCGCGCAGCGCTCGGCCTCCGTCCGCGGGTCGAGGCTGTCGAACAGCCCCTCCGGCGGCTCCCACCCGCTGTCGCTCCGCAAGCACGGGAAGCCGTAGGGCGCCTTCACCCGCGGCACAAACACCGTGTCGAACTCCAGCCCCTTGGATGAGTGCGCCGTCAGCAGCTGCACGCCGCCGGCGGTCTCGTCCTCGTCCAGCGTCGCGGGGGTTTCGGACACCGACGACATGCCCTCGACCGCGGGGATGGCGCCGGCGGCCGAACGCAGCTCCTCGAGGTACCGCCAGAACTCCGCCAGGTCCCCCGGCGGCTCCAAGCGGTGCTGCTTGTCGCGCGCGAGCCCGATGAGTGCTACCAGCGCCGCCACCCGCTCCGCCCGGTCCCGCCCCGGCAGCAGCTCCGCGTGCGCGGCGTCGGTCGCGGTGATCACGCGGAACACCGCCTCGTCGCCGCGCATCGACCCCACCTCTGTCATCAGCCGCTGGTAGAGCTCAACCGCCCGCGCCACGGCCGGGTACTCCACCGCCCGCACCTTCAGCCACTCGTCGAACCGCCCGGGCTCCTCAACGCCCTCGCGCCCCGCCCCCCACTGCGACGCCTGCCCCTTGTACTCCAGCTCCCACGAGAGCGCGGCCTCCGCGGGCACGCCGTACGGCGGCCTGGCCAGCACACGGCGCGCCGCCCACGAGGCCTCGGGGTTGATCAGCCACTCCACCCACGCGAGCACATCCTCCACGCCCGCGTCATCGAGGATCGACCGCTCCTTCACGCGCTCGTACGGGACGCCCTCCAGCCGCAGCGCCGCGGCCACGCGGTCCAGATCGCCGTGCCCGCGGGCGATCACCGCGTAGCGGTTCCACGCACGCGTCTGGCCCGCCAGGGCCGTGGCGGTGCGGTCGCCGGTGATCATCGCAGCGATCACCTCCGCGTCCTGGAACTCCTCTTCGAGACGCACGCACTCAACGCCGCACTGGTCAGCAGGCAGTGCCACCTTCTTCTCGGGGAACACGATCGTCTTGTCGGGGCGGAAGCGCGACTGCGCCCGCCCGATCACCGCGTTGCCGACCGCGATGATCGCCGGCTGGCTGCGGTAGTTCTCCGTCAGCGGCACCACCTTGGGCCCCGGCCAGATGGTCTCGAAGCGCCGGAACGCCTGCTCGTCGGCGCCGCGGAAGCGGTAGATCGCCTGGTCGTCATCGCCCACGACGCACAGGTCCGGCCGGCTCTCAGGCGGCGAGAGCAGCCGCAGCAGCTCGATCTGCGCGGGGTTGCAGTCCTGGAACTCGTCCACCACGAACGCGCGGTAGTCGCCGCGGCAGATCGCCAGGGCGCTCTGGTGCTCCCGCAGCAGCCGCAGCGGCAGCGTGAGGAAGTCGTCGAAGGTCACCCACCCCCGCTTCCACCGCGCCTCGGCGAAGAAGTTCATCGCCAGCACCGCGTCGGCGAACCACGCGTGCTCCGCCTGCTGCGCCTCGTACTCGAGTTCAGTCAACGCGCCCGCGGTGGGCGGGCGCGGCGCCCGCTCCAGCCGCACGCCCCACTCGTGCACAAACTTGGTGCACTGCTTGTGCGATAGCCCGCGATTGGCGATCCCCGCGAACACCTGCTCCAGGTTCGCAATGAGCGACCGCAGCCCCTCCGCCCGCGAGTCTGCGAACAGGCCGTGCGTGACGATGACGTCCTTCAGCAGGCGGTGCGACTGGGCCGCGTCGATCAGCTCCAGCTCCGGCGGCAGTCCCAGCAGGTCGCCGAATCGCCGCACCAGCTTGTGCCCGAAGCCGTGGATGGTGGACACGTTCACGCGGTCGGCAAGCAGCGCCCCCACCTGGCCCGCCAGCCGCTCCCGCAGCTGCCCCGCGGCCTTCACCGTGAACGTGAGCGCCACGATCGACTCGGGCTCCACGCCGCGCTGCTCGATGAGGTGAGCCACGCGGGCGATGATGGTCCGCGTCTTGCCCGTGCCAGGGCCCGCCAGCACGATCAGCGGCCCCCCGCTGTGCTGCACCGCCTCGAGCTGTTGCCTGGTCAGCTGATCCGCCACGCGGGCAATGTACCACGAGGTGCGATAACCCCAACCGACGATTCACCCAGCCGCTGACATGATGTGTTCAGTCGCGCGAGGAAAGGTGGTCAGAGCGCCTCTCACTCCGTCACTTTGCCACTTTGCCACTTTGCCACTTCGCCACTTCAGGCTTTCCCTAGGCCTTCCGCATATACAGGTGCACCGCCATGTTGTGGTATACGTGGGTCTCCGGCCCCTGCGCGTTGGGCAGGTGCAGGTCCACGTCGATCCACGACGCCTTTGCCACCGTCGGCGATGCCTCCGCCAGCTCCTCGAGCGCCTCGTCGCGAGCGGTCAGACCATGGGCCGCCCGCCCGGGAGTGCTCCGGGGTTCAAGCACCTCGCGCTCCCAGGCTCGCCGATCGAAGCGGCCCTTGCCTTTCTTGGTCACCGGCGGGGCCACGGGCGCGGGCGAGCCCTGCTTGTGCTTGAGGGGCCACGGCGTGCGCAGCACCACGAAGCCGTCCAGGGTCAGCAGGTCCACCATCTTCTGCACCTGCGCCATCGTCCGCTTGAACCCCACCGCCTCCTGCACCAGCGGGTAGGGCGGGTCGAGGAACGCCAGCGTCAGTGGGCGCGGCGCCCGCGCCAGGGCCCCCGGGCCAAGCGCGTCGCCGATCACCAGCTCCGCCCGATCCTTCACGCCCAGCGTCTCGATGTTCTTTGAGAGCAGTTGCCCGATGGACTTGTCCTGCTCCACGAACACGCACCGCGAGGCCCCGCGGCTCAGGGCCTCCAGCCCGATCGCCCCCGTCCCCGCAAAGCCATCGAACACCGACGCCCCCTCGCAGTGCCCCCGCAGAAGGCCGAACAGCGACTCCTTCACCCGGTCGGGGATGGGGCGTGTGATCGAATCATCCGGCGGGGTCAGCAACCGCCTGGAACGGAACTCGCCAGCGATGATGCGCATTGCATCCAAGCGTAGGTCGGCACGAAGACCCCGCTCATTCATGAGAGCAGGTCCCCGTCAGAGCTACCCGACCCAGCAGACCTATTGGACCTACGCGCCTTACCGCTTGCCCAGCAGATCAATCCGGTACCGCATGAATGGCGGCGCCTCGATCCCCGTCACGACTTTCCAGAACGGCTCGTCGTGCTCATCGGCCCGCCAGCTCTGGAACTGGCCGCGGGCGTCCTCGCCGTAGATGTCCAGGATCGACCCGCCCACGTACACCGCCCGGTGCAGCAGCAGCAGCTCGTCGCTGACGTACTCGGCCTCGGCCGCGACGCCCGAGATCGCGTCCACCAGCTGCCCGAAGAGCTTGTGATTGGCCCGCAGCAGCACATCCGCGTCGTGCCAGATGTAGTAGCGGAACTTGCTCTCCGGCCGCCCGCGGAAGCTCGCCCGCGTCCGCAGCAGAGCAACCACCCCGCCGGGGCCATCGACGCGCCGCTCCAGCGTCGGCCCGGGGATCGCCCGCTCCAGCTGGTAGCAGAAGCTTTCGAGGTCGGTGATGTGCTTGCCGTAGAAGACACACACTTCGGTGTCCCGCTGGCTTCCGAGGAACTGACCCAGCGAGACTGCGAACTGTGTTCGGCGGGCGTGGCTGTCGGACCACGCCACCAGATGGTGCTCATCCAGCAGCTGCGTGACATCCGCCTGCCAGTCCTGGGCAAGCAGAATCACCTCGGGTTGACGCGACAGCGCACTCATACCACTCGCCCGATTGCGGCCGGGCGACTCCACGCAGCAGAACCCTCGACCGAAGGGACAGCCCCCCAGCCCACACGCACGGGCGTGCTGTGTCGAGAACGGGACCCACGCAGTGGAGCCCGTCCGTAAACCCCAACCCGGCCCGTCTGCTGGGAATGTGCACCAATTTTGCCTCTGGGCCACGATAATGGCCGCTCTTTTGGAACAAACGGCACAGGCCGAACGAAGGCGCGGCTCTCGGACCCTCGCCGCACGCCGCAAACGCCATCCGCTGTTTCGCACCCGTCACCCGCGCCGGGGAAGCCGCTGGGCTGTCGCTGCTTGCGCGCTCACGAGCCCTCGCCGATCCCGACCTCTTCCTCGCCGATCGGCCCCGCCGCGAGATCGCCGACTTTCGCTTCGATCAGCACCGCTTCGGGCTTCGCTTCCGCGTGCGCAACGGACGGCCTGATCCGCTTCTCGCCCGAACCCGCGTGCGCCGGGCGCTCGTGCACGGCCGCCTGACGCCCGTCCTCGGTCACCTTGTACACCACGCCGATGGTGGTCTCCGGCTCTCCCAGCAGCAGCCGGTTCACGCACTCCACGCCCTGCATGAGTGTGTGGTCGGTGTTCGCCACCTCGTACTTCCACATCCCGAACCGCCCGCGCGAGTAGATCCCCCGCGCCTCCAGCCAGGGAATCAGGACGCTCAGCACCTCATCGCGCTCCACACTCGGCGTCGGGTACGAGTAGTCCGCGTAGTAGTGCCACGTCGAGACGATGTCCTTGGTCTCCTCGCGCGTGATCAGCCCGGCGTTGATCAACCCCTCGATCGTGTCCTCCACGATGCGGGAGGCGTCCACCGGCTTCACGTCGCTCGTGCTCGTCTCGCACAGCAGCGAGTAGTACCGGTCCTTGTCCGGCGTCATGAAGGGCGAGTAGTTCGAGAGGTACGTCACCCGGTAGAAGGGGCAGTTGGCCTCGGGGAAGTACATCCAGCTCTTGGTGCTCGGGCACGGCCGCTTGATGCCGATGCCCACCATGTGCCCGCCGCTGTGCAGCAGCCTGCCTGCCGCCGCGCGGATCGAATCGGGAACGTTCCCCACCAGCACCTCGCGGCACAGCACGTCCAGTGGCATGGTGCTGATGAGCGTGTCGTAGGGAACCTGCTCCCCCGTGTTAAACGTCACCACCCGCGCATCCACATCGATGCTCACCACCGTGCGGCTCAGCTTGATGTGCGACCGCTGCGTCTCCCGCCCGTCCTCGGTCAGCCCCAGCACCGGCCCGAACCGGCGGTAGAACTCGCCCGTGCCGCCCTTCAAGGGGAACTTGAACTGGTTGTTGGGGCCCCAGCCGAAGTCATCCAGCCCCAGCATTACGTTCTTGAGCGCCCGCTCCACGTCGATCACCGCGACCCGCTCGCCGATCCACTGCTTGTTCATCATCTCGGGCGGGTACGCCCAGACCTTGAAGTTGTACGGGCGCATGAAGTGCTTGGCGATCCCCTCGCCGAACACCGCGTCGATGAACTCGCCGAAGTTGCGGGCCGCCGCGGGGCTCGGGACCTTCCCCTTGCCGCCCTGGGCTTTGATCAGCCCGGCGATGCACTCAAACGCCGCCTCCTTGGGCAGGTAGCGCACGTTGTTCTGGAAGGGGTACGGCACCCACCGGTCGAACATCCGCACCCAGCTCTCGCGGTTGTTCAGGGTGAAGTCGCTCCCCATCAGCTTCTCGAAGCACTGGTCGTAGTACGTGTAGTGCGAGAACATCACGTGCCCGCCGATGTCCCACGTGAAGCCCTTGTCGTCGGTGAAGCTGTGCGACAGCCCGCCTACGTAGGGGTGGCGGTCGTAGATCGCGAAGTTCGTGTGGCCGAGCTCCTTCAGGCGGTACCCGGCGCCCAGGCCCGTAGGCCCCGCGCCGATGATCACGATCCGCTCATCCGGCCCGACGGTCGCATGCTTAGTCAAACGCGGTCCTCTCCTGACAGATCCCAGCACCGATTCTAGCGGTGGTGGCCAGAGGACCCCATCATCGGCTGCGGTTGGGCGCTACGCCCGAGAACTCTTCCCCCACTCATCCCCCCGATCGACGGCCAGGACACCGGCGGCACCGGACGACGGCCGCTTATGGCTGCTGCGGTCAAGCCCTGACCAGGTTCACGGGCCATCCGTGCACCGGGCCCGGCCGTCGATCGGGGGGACGAGCACGGAGGTTAGTGCCCCCCGCTCCCCCAATCAAACCTGAACCCGCCGCCACCCCCAACCCGTACACTTGGACGGTGATCCTCCGCCCCAGCCAATCCCCCGAGCCCAACTACTCCCTCCACCCCGCCGAGGCCGCGGCCCGCCAGCGCGCGGTGATGCTCAAGATCGTCCGCGCCGCCTTCTTCATCCTCATCGCCACCTTCACCACCCTCGCCTTCCTCCAGCATCAGGAGGGCTTCAACGAGGGCGTCGGCACCCAGTGGTGGCTGCCGCTGCTCGTCTCGGTCATCCTGTTCCTCGGGGCCCTGGGCGTTGACCTCCTCACGCCCAACAAGAAGACCGGCACCATCGTCGGCGTGCTCGTGGGCGTCCTCGCCGGCCTCATCGCCACCTTGGCCCTTGGCTTCATCATCGACCTCGCCGTCGAGAGCTGGGCGGTGGAGGAGAAGGCCGTCGCCGAGCTCAAGCCCACCGTCAACTCCATCAAGATCATCATCGGCATCACCCTGAGCTACCTGGGCGTCTCCACCATCCTCCAGACGCAGGACGACTTCCGCCTCGTGATCCCCTACGTCGAGTTCGCCAAGCAGCTCCGCGGCGTGCGCCCCATCCTCATCGATACCTCCGTCCTCATCGACGGCCGCATCGCCGACGTCGCCGCGACCGGCTTCATGCAGGCTCCGGTGGTCATCCCCCGCTTCGTGGTCGGCGAGCTCCAGCAGCTGGCCGACTCCGCCGACGCCATGCGCCGCAGCAAGGGCCGCCGAGGGCTAGAGATCATCGCCAAGCTGCAGCGACAGCCGCGCCTGGACGTCACCATCGACGACACGCTCGTGCCCGGCAAGGCCGTGGACCAGATGGTCGTCGAGCTCGCCCGCTCGATGTCCGCGATGGTCGCCACCACCGACGTCGGCCTCGCCCGCGTCGCCAACATCCACGGCGTCCCCGTCCTCAACATCAACGACCTCGCCAACGCCCTCAAGTCCGCCCTCGTCCCGGGCGAGCAAGTCACCATCAAACTCGTCCGCCAGGGCGAGCAGGCCACGCAGGGCGTCGGCTACCTCGCCGACGGCACGATGGTTGTCGCCGAGGACGGCGCCCACGCCATCGGCCACACGGTGACGATGACGGTCACCTCAAGCCTCCAGACCTCCGCCGGCCGCCTCATTTTCGCCCGCATCAACGTGGCGGACGCGATGAACGACAGCCAGGCGCCGGCGATTGCCGAGGTGCCGCAGCCCGCTCCCGCTGCTCCCGCTAGTCCAACTGCTTCCGAGCAACCAGTTGCTCCCGAAGCGCCCACGCCCCACGCTGCCGCGAACGGCGCGGCCGAATCCGCTCCACCGCCGCGCACCCCCTTCCCCCCCAAGCCCCCGCGCACCCTCAAATCCGGCACCCCCCGCAACCCACGGCGCTGAGTGGCACGACCTCTGAACCCGCGTAGCGGGTGGCTTGTAGTAGCCCCGGGTGAAGCGAGTCTTCGAGCGCAACCCGGGGTTGTGTTCGCGAGCGTCTGCAGAGCCCCATCGGGGCGATTCTTCCGCTAACCGCTGCCCAAGAAGGCCCGATCGCGCATGGGCTGCTGGCTCCTTTCAACTACACTGCCCCAGCGTGATCAAGTACCTCGGCTCCAAACGCACGCTCCTCCCGCTGATCACAGAGGTGATCGCCGAGCTCGCCCCGGGCGGCACCGTCCTCGACCTCTTCTCCGGGACCTCACGCGTCGGCCACGCCCTCAAGGCCCGTGGCCACCGTGTGATCGCCAACGACCACAACGCCTACGCCCACGCCCTCGCCACCTGCTACGTGCAGGCCGATGCGGAGGACGTGCTCGAGAATGCCCAGCTGCTCGTCCGCGAGTTCAACACGCTCCCCGGCCGGCCGGGCTACTTCACCCACACCTTCTGCCAGCAGTCCCGCTTCTTCCAGCCGCACAACGGCGAACGCATCGACGCCATCCGCGAAGCGATCGCGGCCAAGTCCCTCGACCCCGAGCTCGAGGCCGTGATGCTCGTCTCGCTCATGGAGGCCGCGGACCGCGTGGACTCCACAACCGGCGTCCAGATGGCGTACCTCAAGTCGTGGGCACCCCGCGCCCACAACCCTCTCGAACTCCGCGTCCCCAACGTGCTGCCGCGCCCACAGGGCGCCAAGTGCCGCGCCCTCAGCCTCGACGCCCTCGACGCCGCCCGCACGCCCGCCGACATCGCGTACATCGACCCGCCCTACAACCAGCACAGCTACCTCGGCAACTACCACATTTGGGAAACCCTCGTCCGCTGGGACAAGCCCGCCGTCTACGGCACCGCCTGCAAACGCGCCGACGTCCGCGACCGCCGCAGCCCCTTCAACTCGCGCACGCAGTTCGCCGACGCCTTCGCGCGCCTCATCGAAGCGGTGGCCGCGCCCATCCTCGTCGTGTCCTTCAGCAACGAGGGCTACCTCACCCGCGAGCAGGCCGAGGCCATCCTCTCCACCCGCGGCCACGTCACCGTGCATGAGCGCGACTACAAGCGCTACGTCGGCGCCCAGATCGGCATCTACAACCCCGGCGGCCAGAAGGTCGGCACCGTCAGCCACCTGCGCAACACCGAGTTCTTGTTTGTCGTTACGTGACGCTCCCACGCGTACGAGATCGGAGCGCGAGCTCCTGACGAGTACGCGGTCACTCATATAACGACGCGGCCAGCAGCACTCGAGGTACCCCTCAAGCGTTGTGTGCCCCCATCGCTCAGGATTCGTTGTGAGGTCTGCTCGTAGCACTCGAACAAACGTACGGAAGTCCTCGACAGAGCCCACTCGCTCAACCTGCTCATATACGTCCATCCCTACTACCTCCCCCACTGCTGAAACGGCCGCTTCATCCACTCATCCAGGTCCTTCTGCTGCTCTGCGTTCAGCCGCTTCCGCAGTGACTCCAGCATCGCATCCGCGCTCGCCCGCGAGATCTTCCGCGACCACGCCGCGGCGAGCGTCGTCGCGTCCGCGCCCGGCTGATCCAGCCGCACGTTGTCGTACAGCACCTTCAGCACGTCGTCTTCGGGCGCCTCCAGCAGCGGGTACGCCGCGAGCCACAGTGTGTCCTGCAGCACCGGGTCTTTGGCCAGCTCTCCCAGGTTCGCGTACAGCTTCACCACGCCCGCGTTGTTCCCGCTCCGCAGCGCCGCCTGCACCGCGTACGCGACGCCGCGCGGTTCCAGCCCCTCTGGCCTGTCCTTCAGCAGCGAGAGCGCCAGCTGCGCTGCCTTCTGGTCCTTGCCCGTGAGCGTCAGCACCCGCAGCGCCTCCGTGAACTTCCCGCCCGTGAGCAGCTCGCGCAGCCCCTCGCTCACGTCCACCGCGCCCTCCAGCCCCAGGTCATCAAACCGCGGCTGCTCCCGCCCCAGCACGTACAAGGGGTCGCCCACCACCGCGAGCTTCCAAAGCTTGGCCGCGTCGGTCCGCACCGCCGGCGCAAACGGCGCCCCCGCCACCAGCCGCCCGGCCGCCGCCGGCGTCGGCAGGAACGCCTGCAAATACGGCTCGTTCACCGACCCGTAGTAGCCAAACGCCCCCCGCTCGATCCACCGCCCCGCCACCGTGCCCCGCGCCGTCAGGAACTGCGCCGACCACGAGTGCACGAAGTGCACCACGCTCGGCACGTCCAGCACGGGGATATGCCCCGGCCGGCACTGCCCCGGCTCCAGATCGAAGAAGTTACTCCCGCCCTTGCTGTTGACCAGCACCAGCTCCGCGCTCAGCGCCCGCGCACTCCGCAGCTTCCACTCCCGCGCCCCCTGGCGCGGCGTGTCGTCCACCTCCACCGCGACCCCCGCGTCCTTCAGGATTCCCCCCGCCTTCGTGCAGTCCCACTGGCTCCACGGCTCGCCCGTCGGGTACCCGTCGAACAGCCACGCCTTGCGCGTCGGGATGAACAGCGAGCACATCGCCATGTACGCGCTCTGCTGCTGGTTGCCGAACACCTGCCCCGTCCACGCCCAGCGCGTGCCGTCCTCCAGCCCCGTGCTGATCCGCCCGATGCGGTCCGTCAGCGCGTAGTACTCGTTGGGCTTGCCGGTATCGAGCTTCGAGGGGCAGTTGAGGCACAGCGTCACCGTCTCAATGGCGTCGCCCATCCCCCGCCACGCCTTACCGCTCGCCTCGGCACCCTCCTGGATGGTCTTCTCCAGTGCATCCGCGTCGGCGGTCGAGATCATCCCGCTCACGCCGCCGGGCACGCTCGCGCCGATGACCAGCTGCCCGCGGGCCGCCGCCAGCGCGACCGCCGCGGGCCACGCCGTGTCCCTGGGGCTCATCACCACCACGCCCGGCGGCTCGAACTTGAGCTTGTCCCACAACTGCACCAGCAGCGGCTCCGACGCGTGCTCTTTGGGGATGCCCCACGAGCGCGCCACGACCTTCTGCACATCCTCAACAGCCACCTCGGGCCATGCCGCGCCGCCTTCGCCGGCACCCTCCGCCTTCCACCGCACCACCTTCGCCGGCCCATACCCGCGCACGAACCTCGCGATGTTCTCGTGGGCCTCGGGCGTGCCGTCGTCGATCAGCACCGGGTACCGCGCGTCGGGCCGCCAGCGGCTGATCGCCTCCAGGTACGACGCGGCGTCGCTCACGATCACCACCGCGCTGCCGTGCTTGGCTAGAGCCCGCAGGCCGTTCACCCGCTGCCCCAGCTTCAGCTGCGGCGGCAGCGGCTGCGGTGCGGGCTGCGTCCCCGGCGCCGCCGGACCCGGGGCCGGAGGTGCCGGTGGCGGCTGCGTTTGCGCCCCCGCCCCCACACCCACGACCCCCACCACCACCGCCGCGACCAGTGTGCTTGGCTTCACGCGTCAAGCGTAGACCCGCCGCGAATTCCGCCACCTTCGCCTGACGGGCTTCCGCCGATCCTGCATCATCCTCTCCGGTGGCCGTGGTGCCCCTCCGCCCGCACGCGCCGGCGGACCTGCCAAGATTCCCGGAGCGCTCCCAATGACAACGCGCCGTCAGTTCCTCCAGACCTCCATGGCCGCGGGCCTCACCCTGTCCCTCGCCGGCGCCGCGATGGGCCAGCCCGCGACCAAGGGCGAGGCCAAGCCCGCCGGCAACGGCAAGAAGCTGCGCATCCTCATCCTCGGCGGCACCGGTTTCCTCGGCCCCGCCATCATCCGCGCGGCCCAGAAGAACGGCCACTCGGTCTCCACCTTCACCCGCGGCCGCACTCGCCCGGGCCTCTTCAAGGACGACGAGGTCGAGAAGCTCTTCGGCAACCGCGACCCCAGCAAGACCTCCGACCCCATCACCGTGAACGGCGAGGAGAAGAAGTACGAGGGCGTCAAGTCGCTCGAGGGCAAACAGTGGGACGTCGTCATCGACGACTCGGGCTACTACCCGCGCCACGTCAAGGCCTCCGCCGACCTCCTCGCCCCCAACGTCGGGCAGTACATCTTCATCTCCAGCGTCTCCGCCTACGGCCCCTCGCGGGGCGTCGGCGATGACGAGACCGCCAAGCTCGCGGAGATGGACGGCGACCCGACGGTCGAGAACATGGGCCCCGGCGGGAAGTACTACGGGCCGCTCAAGGTGCTGTGCGAGCGCGCGGTCGAGGCCGCGTGCCCGGGCAAGACCACCATCGTCCGCCCCGGTTACATCGTCGGCCCGGACGACCCCACCGGCCGCTTCGCCTACTGGCCCGCCCGCGCCGAGCGCGGCGGCGAGATCCTCGCCCCCGGCACCCCCAATGACCCCATCCAGCTCGTGGACGTGCGCGATCTGGGCGAGTGGCTCGTGCACCTCGCCGAGAACAAGACGCTGGGCGCCTACGACGCGCTCGGCCCCGCGGCCGGTGAGCTCAAGTGGGGGCGCGTGCTCGAGGCCTGCCAGAAGGCGTCCTCAAACAAGAGCACACTGACGTGGGTGCCCCACGAGTTCCTCAAGGATCAGGAGGGCGTCTACTTCCCGATCTGGATCCCGCCGGTCGATGAGTACGTCGGCTTCCACCAGCGCAACGTGAGCAAGGCGATCAAGGCCGGCCTCAAGTTCCGCCCCATCGAGGACACCTGCCGCGACACGCTGGAGTGGTGGAAGGGCCTGCCCGAAGCGAGCGGCCGCCGCAAGTTCCACCCCGGCGTCCCCGACGCCGAGAAGGAGCAGGAAATCCTCGCACGCTTCCACCAGCAGGGCCAGTCCAAGCCCGGCGAGAAGCCCGAGAAGGACGAGCCGAAGAAGGACTGACGCAGCTCTTACAGCACAGACAACCACAACGGCCGGCGCACCAGCGTCGGCCGTTTTCTTTCTGTTCCTGCTTTTTTTCCGCGCCGCCGCGAGCTCCGCGAGAGATTAAGACCTCACCTGGCCAATAGCGAAAAGACCCCATGCACTTCCGGGGCGCGACACGCGAATATTCCCTCGACATGAGCAACACCAACGAGCAGCGTCCGTCACCCGACAGCACCCAGCCCGCGGTCCCCCCCGCGAAGAGCTTCGACAAGAAGGTTGACCAGCTCCAGCAGTGGAATGTCGTCCTCATGAAGGACCAGGACCACTCGTACAACTACGTCACCTCCATGCTCCGTGACCTCTTCAAGCTCCCCGCCGCCAAGGCGGTCGAGGTCGCCTCCAAGCTGGACCGCCAGGGGCGTGCGGTCTGCATGACCAGCCACAAGGAGCACGCCGAGTTCAAGCGCGAGCAGGTCCTCGGCTACGGACGCGACACCCTCGTGGACCGCTCCAGCGGCTCCATGAACGCCGTGCTCGAACTGACCCAGTAACGAGAGCCGCCCCGGGATCGGGACACCGGCCGGGGCGAGTTTGCATCTGTTTCTCCTGAGCGGAGCCGGCCACGAGCAA
This sequence comes from Phycisphaerales bacterium, assembly GCA_035627955.1. Lineage (NCBI taxonomy): Bacteria > Pseudomonadati > Planctomycetota > Phycisphaerae > Phycisphaerales > Phycisphaerales bacterium. The sequence goes on along the minus strand of DASPKU010000002.1, from coordinate 203,564 downwards.
CCGTGGCCGGCTCTTTTTCTTGCCTCATCGCCCCAACGGGGCGCCAGAGTGTTGCCACCAGTGAAGCGAGTCTTCGAGCGCAACTGGTGGTAGGGGCCGGCCAACTCACATCGCCCCTAAGGGGCGAAGGATGCCTCCACCACGATCGAACCTAACCCCCAGCCCGCCTTCTCCCCACCCCCCGCCAATGATCCCCCCGTGACCCGCCCCTTCGTCCTCCAGACCGAAGACCTGGACCCCGCGGCCGCCGCATGGCTGCGCGAGTCCTGCGAGCTGGTCGCCAAGCACTTCTCTGAACCCGGCTTCGACGACCTGCTGGCTCGCGCCGACGCCGCCGTCGTCCGCACCTACACCCGCGTCGACGCCGCGTTCCTCGACAAGGCCCCGCGCCTCAAGGTGGTCGGCCGCGCCGGCGTTGGCCTCGACCGCATCGACGTCGCCGAGTGCCGCCGCCGCAGGATCGAGGTCGTCCACACGCCCGACGCCAACACTCAGGCCGTGGCCGAGTACGTCTTCGCCATGCTCTTCGACGGCCTCCGCCCCCGCCGCTTTCTGAGCGAAGCCATCGACCAGCAGCGCTGGAACCGCCTGCGGCGCGAGATGGAGGCCATCAACCAGCTCAGCGAGCTCACCATGGGCATCCTCGGCATGGGACGCGTCGGCTCACGCGTCGCCCGCGTCGCCCAGGGCCTCGGGATGGACGTCCTCTACACCGACCTCGTCGACGTCCCCGAGCAGCGCCGGCACGGCGCCCGCCCTGTTCCTCTCGACGAGCTCCTCTACCGCACCGACATCCTCAGCATCCACATCGACTCCCGCCCCACCAATCGACACTTCGTGAACGCCGCGCTGCTCGCCCAGCTGCGCAAGACCGCCATCGTCGTCAATACCAGCCGCGGCCTCGTCGTCGACGCCCCCGCTCTGGCCAGCTGGCTCCGCGCCACCCCCACCGCCAAGGCCCTCATCGACGTCCACGACCCCGAGCCCTTCTGCAACGATTACCCGCTGCTGGGCCTGCCAAACGCCTTCCTCTCGCCCCACCTCGCGGCATCGACGGCTACCGCCCACGTCAATATGAGCTGGGTGGTCAAGGACGTCTACCGCGTCCTGATCGGCGAAAAGCCCGTCCACCCGGCGCCCTAGTGCCACCGAGATGTCTTCATCTCGGTGGTGACGTGGTTCCACCTCGCTTACCGCACGGTTCAGCCCACACTCACCCCGTACGCGCTTTGGAGGGCGAACGCTGAAGGTGAAGGGAGCACTCCATGCCCCTCGCCGTGCGACACCCCCGCGACCCCGTCCGCATCACCAGCGGCCTCGACACCCTTGTGGGCCTGTGGCTCTTCGCCTCCGCCTTCCTCCTACAGGGCACCACCGCGTTCCCGTGGGACCTCGCCATCACCGGCCTGCTGGTCGCCACCCTCGCCGCGGCGCGAGCCGCCGGCTACGGCCCCGCCTGGCCCAGCTGGGTCAACGCCGCGCTCGGCCTGTGGATCATGCTCTCGCCGTGGATGATGTCGCGTGTGGTCGATCTCACCCTGATGTGGAACGCAGTCATTACCGGCGTCGTCATCATCATCCTCGCGACGTGGAGCGCCCTCGCCACCGAGCACCACGTGCGAGCCGAAGACATCAAGCGGGCGAGCTGAGCACACATGAGCAAAGGGCAAATGTCCAAAGGGCAAATGGGAACGCCGGCGGCCCGGCTCTGATTTGCCATTTGCAACTTTGCCCTTTGCCCTTTCGTTCCCCCCTTACACCGACGGCCGCTTCCCCGCCCGCCGCCACGCGCTCAGCTGCCCCAGGTGCGTCGCCTCGTGCGACGTCATCAGGTACACCACCGCGTCGCCAACCGTCGGGAACCGCGCCTTCCACCGCTCCAGCGGGATCGGGCGCGACATTACCGACACGTCCGCCCGCTCCAGCGCCGCCGCGGCGTCGTCGTGCGCCCTGATGAACGCCGCCACCAGCTCCGCCTTCTTGGGGTACACCCCAGCGTCCGCGCTGGGCGAGCTCCCCTTCGCAAACGGCGAGTTCGCCGGATCGGGGAACGCCTCGCCCCGCACCATCGACGCCACCGTCGAGCAGTACGGCAGCAGGTGCCCCAGCGTCCACGCCGGGTGGTTCATCACCACGCCCGGCACCGGTTGCGACACCATCTCCGCCTCCGGAACATCCGCCACCAGCTTCTGCACGTAATCACGGTGTGAGGCCCAGGTCGTCAGCAGCGCTCTGATCAGTGGATCCATGCGCAATGCTAGTGCCGCGCACGCAGGCCGAGACGCCGCCACACCTGGGCCGCCCCCGCGTAGGATCGCCCCATGCTGTCGCGCCGTGAAAGCAGCCGTGCCCGCTACCAGAGCTACCGGGCCAAGCGGCGCGAGGGCAAGCCCGACGAAACCGCAGAGGCGATGGCCAAGAAGAAGGCCCGCTCCCGCTCCTTCTTCCACCTCTTTGCCCAGTTCTGGTCCCTCTGCAGGGGCCACCGCGCGTACATCGCCCTCGCCCTCACCACGCTCACCATCGTCACCGGCATCGGCCTGCTGATCCCGGCCGCGACCAAGATCGCGATCGATTACATCATCACCGATCAGCCCGGCCCCACCGGTTTGCCCGAGTGGCTCAAGCCCCGCCTGCCCGACTCCCGCACCACCCTGCTCTACTGGCTTGGGGGCGCGATGATCGTCCTCTCCCTCGCGGCCGTGCTCATCGGCACCCTGGGCCGCTGGCAGATGACCCGCGTCACCAAGCGCGTCGCCACCGAGCTCCGCACCCGCGCCTTCGTGCACGCCGGCGCCCTGCCCCTCCACCGCATCTACCACTACAAGTCGGGCGGCATGTCGAGCCTCCTGCGCGAGGACGCCGGCTCCGTCGCCGACCTGCTCTTCCAGATGATCTACAACCCTTGGAAGGCGATCATCCAGCTGCTGGGCACGCTCGTCATCCTCGCGTGGGTCGATTGGCGCATGCTCGTCGGCGGCCTCGCCCTCATCCCCCTGCTCTTCGTGACCCACCGCACCTGGATCAGCCGCATCCGCCCGATGTTCCGCGACACCAAGATGGTCCGCCAGGTCATCGACTCCACCACCACCGAGGCCTTCGGCGGCATGCGCGTGGTCCGCGGCTTCAACCGCGAGCGTGCCGAATCGCTCCGATTCACCACCGCTCAGCACTACCTCGCGCGGCTCGAGGTCCACATCTGGTGGTGGAGCCGACTGCTTGAGTCCATCTGGGCCGTGCTCATCCCCGCGGCCTCCGCCGGCGTGCTCATCTACGGCGGCACGCAGGTGCTTAAGGGCAAGCTCACCATTGGCGACGTGATGATGTTCTCCACCTACCTGCTCATGCTGCTGGGACCCATGGAGACCCTCACCGCCACCGCCACCCTCATCCAGAACAACCTCGCCGCCCTCGACCGCGTCCTCGACCTCCTCCATGAAGAGCCCGAGTTCCACGGCCAGCGCACCGGCAAGCTCGTCTCCCGCGCCACCGCCAAGGGCGACATCGAGCTCCGCGACGTCTGGTTCTCCTACCCCCGCGCCGCCAAGAAGACCGCCGTGGAGGCCCTCGCGGCCAACACCCAGACCGTCGACAACGGCCAGGCCAAGACAAGCGCCGAACCCGAGCCCGTCATCAAGGGCGTCTCGCTCAAGGTCCGCGCCGGCGAGACCATCGCCCTCGTCGGCCCCTCGGGCTCGGGCAAGACCACGCTGTGCAACCTCATCGCCCGCTTCTACGACCCCACCAGCGGCAGCGTGCTCTTTGACGGCACCGACCTCCGCGACACCGACGTCCGCTCCTACCGCTCGCTGCTGGGCATCGTGGAGCAGGACGTCTTCCTCTTCGACGGCACCATCGCCCAGAACATTGCCTACGCCCGGCGCGACGTCAGCGAGCAGGAGATCACCGACGCCGCGAAGATGGCCAACGCCGACGGCTTCATCCGCGAGCTCGACAAGGGGTACAACACACTCATCGGCGAGCGCGGCGTGCGCCTCTCCGGCGGCCAGAAGCAGCGCATCGCCATCGCCCGCGCCCTCCTCGCCGACCCGCTCATCCTTATCCTCGACGAGGCCACCAGCAACCTCGACAGCGAGAGCGAGGCCCTCATCCAGCGCTCCCTGACGACGCTCATGCAGGGCCGCACCAGCTTCGTCATCGCCCACCGCCTGAGCACCGTCCGCAGCGCGGACCGCATCGCCGTGCTCGAGGCTGGCAAGCTCATCGAGCTTGGCACCCACGACGAGCTCACCGCCCTCGGCGGCCGCTACGCCGACCTCCTCCGCCTTCAGGTCGAAGGCCACAAGGCCATGCAGCTCGAAGCCCAGAAAGCCGCCCACACCGCCGCGCAGGCGTGAAGTGCCACCGAGATGTCCTCATCTCGGTGCTTTCCCCCGTCCCAACGGGGCGACAGAGTGTTGCCACCAGTGGAGCGAAGCCGCGCTTCGCGGCGAGCGCAACTGGTGGACCGTTGCGCAAAGAGCTCACTCGCCCCGAACCGGCGAAGGAAAGGCATAGGAAGTCCGAGCTTCACCGGCCGCCTCCCCGCCCCAACGGGGCGCCAGAGTGTTGCCACCAGTGGAGCGATGCCGCGCTTCGCGGCGAGCGCAACTGGTGGATGCCCGCGCGGAACTCACTCGCCCCGAAGGGGCGAAGGAGAACTCACACATCACCGCGCGCCAACCCCACCCCCCGCGCCCGCCCGCCCCTTCATCCACCCCTTCACTAACGAATACACCGGCCGCTCCACCCCAAACGTTAGCCCACTCGCCAACCCCGCCACCACACACAGCGCCACCACCACCGCCACATTCGCATCCACCCCACGAGCCTCACACTCTCTGATCACCACATACCCGATGTTCTGGTGCAGCAGGTAGAAGCTGTACGAGATCGCCCCCAGCCACACCAGCGGCCTCCACCGCAGCACCGCCGGGCGCATCCGCGCGGCCACCCACACCAGTGCTGCCGCGGTGACGACCACGAAGAAGTGCTCCCACCCGCTCGGCCCCGGCCGGTCCTCGAACATCCACGGCCAGTCCGACACCAGCTGCCCATACCCCTTGGCCTTGTTCAGCGGCAGCAACACGTCCATCATCGCCACCGCCAGCACCACCCAGTGGCGCACCTTCCACGCTCCTTTGAGGGTCTCGTACAGCACCATCCCGATGGCGAATAGGCAGAACCACCGCAGGTTCACGCTGTCGTAGAGCTGCGACGCACTCTTGAACCCTACCGCCTGCGCCCAGGACGCAGCCGTGTCGGCGCTGACCCACAGGCCGCACAAGTGCAGCCCCGCCAACCCCCCCACCACCCACAGCGCATGCTTCCGCAGCCCCACCAGCAGCACCACCCCCATCACCACATAGAACAGCAGCTCTTCCTTCAGGCTCCAGTACGCCCCGTCCACGTACCACACCCACGGCGCCACCGGCTTGAACCACATCGGCGCCATCGTCAGGTTCAGCCCCAGCACCGCCCCCGACACCTGCCGCCCCTTCAGCCCGCACCACTCCACGATCAGCCACGTCGCGGCGCACGCCACCCAGAACGCCGGGTACAGCCGCGCTGCACGCTGCACCGCGAACTGCCCCGCGCTCTTCGCGCGGCTCACGCTCATCAGGATCACGAACCCCGAGATGATGAAGAACAGCTGCACGCCGTACCGCCCGTACGACATCACCTCGTGCGTGTGCTCCCACCCCCCCAGCAGCCCCGGCGTGTGCCTGTACAGCTCGTCGTACCGCGCCGTGTAGTGGTACACCGCTACCGCCAGCGCCGCGATCCCGCGCAGCGCGTCCAGCTCCGGGATCCGCTCGTCCCTGACGCGCACGCCACCGCTCGGCACCACCTCCACCGGCGCCGGCGCTCGCTCGACCACTTGTTCAAGGACGCCTTGCGACATCAGGCCCGCAGGATACCCGCCCGCTCACGATCGCTGCACGCGTCCTCCGCGGCGTGCACTGACCACCGCCCTGTTCAGGGCCTGCGGTTCACCAGGTCCCCCCGCTCATAGAACCGCAGCGTCGCGTGCAGCAGCACCCGGTCCGCGCTATCCGCCGCGCCCGAGCGGTCCACGTCCGACGGCGTCACCTGCCACGCGTACGCATCGCCCACGCCCACCCGACCGCTCGCGTCCACGTCCTCGCTGCTCCGCCACGCCCGCGCCAGCGGATCGCCAATGGCCACGTGCATCCACGACAGGCACGGCACGCTGGTCCACGCCGCCTCCGCCCAGTGCAGGTTGCCCAGCAGGAAGTTGCTCGCCAGGTACTCGTTGTCCGCGATCGTGTCCGCCAGCGGCTCCCACACGTGCCCGATCGCCAGCGTCCCCCCCGCCGCGATGAAGTCCGACGCCTGCTCCTGCACGATCGACCCCTCGGTCAGTCCGCCGAACTTCCGCCCGTTGTAGCTCTCGATGGTGTTGAAGATCGCCCCGTTGGTGTAGTTGAAGGAATCCGCGAAGCTCGTCGCTACCGAGGCGCCGCCCGAGTTGGTCGGGAACGTCCCCGCGTGGTTGCTGCCGTACGTCGCCAGCAGCGCCACCGGGCTGGTCACCAGGATCCCGCCGTTGGGCCCCACCCGCGGCCCGATGAAGAAGTTGGCCGCGCCCCCCGCCGCGTTGTACCGCACGTTCGCGGCCGCGAACCGCCGGTCGGTGTTCAGCAGGTAGTCGCGCGTCCGCTCATAGTCATCACCGGATCGGATCCCGCCCAGCGCCCCCGAGTTGTCCAGCTCGTCGTTCGCCGCCGTGTCCGTAACGCCGTTGGAGTTCGCCTCATCCAGCAGCACGACATCGGTGTTCACGTTGTACAGGATGTTCTTGCCGCGGTTCACCATCCCCTGCACGTCCGCGAGCGAGTGCCCGTCGAGCCTGCACACCAGGTACATGTCACCCGGGAACAGCCGCGTCGCCCCCGCACCGCCGATTGCCCACACCGGCCCAAAGCTCGTCGATGTGAACGTCTTTGCCGTGGTGATGTTCGCGTTGGTGTAGCTGTTGATCGGCAGGTTGAGTTTCCAGTACGGGTTGACGATCAGCCCGTCGTCCTTGCTGTCGCTGGCATTGCCGTTCTCGCCGGTGTTGAGGTCCTGCCACAGCAGCGTCAGCTGGCTGTCGATGCTCGCGCTGGTCACGTCGAACGCGTTGTACTCGTTGACGAACGCGCCCGGGTTGTCCCCCACCACCAGCGCGTCGCTGTCGTCCATCCGGTGCGGCAGGCCTCTGGTCATCACCAGGCACCGCACCACCCGCTGCAGCCGGTTGGCCGTCAGGTGGGCCCGGATCGGGTCGCGGACCCGCGTGCGGAAGTCGTTGTACGAGCAATAGTCGGCCGTGGTCACCGGCGCCCCGCTGGTCGCAAGGTCAAACACCCGCACGCCCGGGCGCGCCGGCAGCACCCCGCCCACGCCCCCCGGCACCTTCTTTGACCCCGCGTAGAACTCCGCCACCGCGCGGCTGTCCGCCACCCGGCTGTCGTACACCACCAGCACCTGATCCGGGAACAGCGGGGTCTGCCCCGCCGTCTGGCCCAGGGCCTGCACCCCAGCGCACACGCCCGCCGCCGCCAACACCTTCACAAACGTCTTCCTCACGCGCGGGCTCCCGGGGTAAGAATCCAAAGGCCGTACCAGCGTAAAGCAGGCGGGGTGGAGGGCAACCCTATTTCTTTACGCACTTGCTTGATCGGCGGCCTCACCCAAGGGGTTTACGGATGCCCATGTTCGAGGACGACCCCCACACCCCCCAGTCGGTCCGCATCGCCCTCAAGGTCGTCCCCGGCAGCCGCCGCGACCAGATCGTCGGCCCCCTGGGAGACCGCCTGAAGGTCAAGGTCTCAGCCCCGCCCGAGGCCGGCAGGGCCAATAAAGCCGTGTGCGCCCTCCTGGCCGCGGCGCTCAACGTTAGCGAGCGCGACGTCGAGGTGATCGTCGGCCACGCCTCGCCCGAAAAGGTGGTCCGCGTCACCGGCAGGACCGCGTCAGAGGCGTCCGCCCTGCTGGCATGAGAAACCACATGGGCCACTCATCCCGGCGTCAGGCCGTCCCGCGAACATGCGGCCAAGGAGGTCGCCTTCCATGCCCAGCCCCAGACTCCGTCTGCCCGACAAGGTCGCCATCGTCACCGGCGGCGGCACCGGCATCGGTGAGGCCATCTGCAAGAAGTTCATCGATGAGGGCGCCTCCGTGGTCGTCGCCGGCCTCCCCGGCGACCCCGTGCACGACGTCTCCCAGGAGATCCGCGCCAAAGGCGGGCGCAGCACCGACTTCTCCGGCGACCTCGCCGACGACCTCCAGGCCCGCGCCTGCGTCAAGCTCGCCGTCGACACCTTCGGCAGGATCGACATCCTCGTCAACAACGCCGGCAGCTTCCCCAACCTCGAAGAGCTCCAGAACTTCACCACCGACGACTTCCAGCTCCTCCTCAAGAACAACATCACCTCCGCGTTCATGATGACCCGCGCCGCGCTCCCCGAGCTCCAGAAGAGCAACGGCGTCATCCTCTTCGCCGGCTCCGAGTCCGGCCTCGTCGGCCTCGAGCAGGGCGCCCCCTACGCCGGCACCAAGGGCTACCTGCACGCCTTCGCCAAGAGCCTTGCCGCCGAGCAGGCCAAGCACGGCGTCCGCGTCAACTGCGTCTGCCCCGGCCCCATCGACACCTCCTGGACTCACCGCGAATCCGGCCCCATGGACCTCAAGACCGAGAAGATGGCCATCGCCTCCACCCTCCTCGGCCGGCGCGGCACGCCCGAAGAAGTCGCCAACGTCTACGCCTTCCTCGCCAGCGACGAGGCGAGCTACGTCACCGGCTCGCTCTACAAAGTGGACGGCGGCATCACCATCGCCAAGGGCCCCGCTGGCCTCCAGGCCGAGCGCGATATGAAGAAACCCCCCGCCGGCCGCCTCGACCTCTCCCACTCCCGCGAAGGCCGCCCCAAGGGCGAGCGCGAAGCCCCGCGCCACGAGAAGCAACCCAAGCACGACTAACGAGCCCGAAGCGCAAGCGAGGGTCTTCCCGCTGGACGCCCGTTCACTCCAGCACCAACCCATCCCACGCCAACGAGACCCCCTCCGGCAGCTCCGCGTCCGTCTCCGCGTGCTTGAGGTCGTGCGTCATGTGGATGAACCACGTCCGCTCCGCACCGACGCGGTGCGCCACGCCTACCGCCTGCCCCACCGTGAAGTGCGTGGGGTGGTGCCGGTGCCGCAGCGCATCAAGGACCAGCGTCTTCACACCCTCCAGCCGCGCCCAGCTCTCCGGCGGGATCCCCGACACATCCGTGCAGTACGCCAGCGGAAACACGGAGCTCTCAACCCCCGCGGGAGGATCAATGCGGAACCCCAGCACCGGCAGCTTGCCATGCAGCAGCCGGATCGGCGTGACCCGCAGCCCGAACACATCGATCCCCCGCCCGCCCGCCACCGTCGACTCGTCGATCCGGTGCGCAAGCAGCGTCGCCACGAACGAGTCGTTCACGTTCCGGTGCGCCTCGAAGATGTGCTTGTAAACCCGCTGCAGGTGCTCCAGCGTGTGCGGCTCGGCATAGATATCGATCGGCCCGTGCTGCAGCACGTTGAACCGCCGCACCTCGTCCAGCCCGAACACGTGATCCACGTGGTTGTGCGTGAACAGGATGGCGTCGCACCGCTTCATCCCCCGCCGCAGCGCCTGCTGCCGCAGGTCTGGACCGCAGTCCAGCAGCACCACCCGCTCCTGCCCCTTCGCGTCCGTCCACTCCACGGCCGCGCACGTCCGCAGCCGGTTGTCCCGGGGGTCCGCGCTCGTGCACGTCGCGCACTCGCACCCGATCGCAGGGATGCCAGAGGACGTACCCGTTCCCAGGAACACGAAACGCATGATCCACGATAGTCACGGCCTTCCCTCCGGCTTCCTATGGCTCCTATGACCTCCTCTGAGTCCTATCTCCTGTAAGCTTCCCCTCATGAGCGACCGGTGGTTCAACTTCAAGCGCAGCGCCGCCCACAAGCTCGCCGACGGGCGCGACCGCTGGCGGGCACTCCCCCGCGAGACGCAATGGAAGATCGCCGGCGGCCTCCTCGCCGTCTCCGGCTTCTGCATGCTCATCGCCGTCGCCGTCCTCTGGCGCCGCGGCTCCGAGAACAACCAGGCCGACATCCCCACCAGCGTCGTCCTCTACACCTCCGCCGACCCCAACATCTACAACCCCGTCATCGCCCGCTTCGAGCAGCAGACCGGCATCAAGGTCGAGGTCCAGGGCGACACCGAAGCAACCAAAACCACCGGCCTCGTCCAGCGTCTCATCAACGAGCGCGCCAAGCCCCGCGCCGACCTCTGGTGGAGCAACGAGGCCTCCGGCACCATCACCCTCGCCAAGTCCGGCCTGCTCGACCCCTACGTCTCGCGCCAGGAGGCCGAGATCAAGGGCGGCTGGCCCGCCCACCTCCGTCCCACGGACAAGATGTGGTACGGCTTCGCCCAGCGCGCCCGCGTCATCGGTTACAACACCAACCGCTACACCAAGCAGACCGCCCCCACCAAGCTCCGCGACCTCACCAAGCCCCAGTTCTCCGGCAAGGTCGGCATGGCCCGCCCCCAGTTCGGCACCACCCGCACCTTCATCGCCGCGCTGCTCGCCCAGTCCGACGAGAAGACCGTCCGCGAGTGGCTCCAGGCCCTCAAGGACAACGGCCTCAAGCTCTACGACGGCAACTCCGCCGTGGTGCAGGCCCTCTCCACCGGCGAGATCGTCATCGGCCTCACCGACTCCGACGACATCTACGCGGGCAAGCGCGAGAACTGGCCCGTCGAGCTCGCCTTCGAGGTCCCCGACAAGCCCGGCATCAAAATCACCGGCCTCCCCAGCCACGGCCCCCTCGTCATCCCCAACACCGTTGCCAAGATCCGCGGCAACCAGCACCCCAACGAGGCCACCCGCCTCGCCGATTACCTCCTCTCCGCAGAGGTCGAGGAGATGCTCGCCACCAGCGACGCCCGCAACACCCCCATCCGCCCCGAGCTCGTGAAGAAACTCGGCATGACCGAAATCCCCAGCCCCTCCGCAATCGCCCCCGAGGAAGTCGCGGCCATGCTCCCCGCCGCCGACCGTCTCATAAGCGACCTCTTCCCCCTCCAGTGACGCACGCGCCGCCCCGATCCCCCGCGCACACATTCAGACCCGCTCATACCGCGCACGCGCTCTGCAGTCGGCGCAGTTTCCATCCGATCTGTTGGCGTGCACCCGTTCCGTAAGACAGGACCCCTGCGCATCCGCAGCCGCGCGACCCTCATCGCGCTCACGGTCCTGCTCCAGGCCGCCGTCATCGGCCTGGGCTGGCTCGCCAGCCTCCACCTCGCCCGCGCCGACGTCTCCGCCCGCGCCCGCGACCGCTTCATGGAAGAAGTCTCCCGCGGCGTCGAGCAGTTCAACGAGCAGCTTGCCAAGGTCACTGCCGGCCCGCTCCGCTACTCGGGCACTGGCTGGGAGGCCGCGCAATCCCTCGTCGAAACCTACAAAATGCCCCGCGGCGCCAGCCTCGTGCTCATCGACCGCTTCGGCCACATCGTCTGCCACCCCGGCCTCCGCAAGAACCCCAACCTCCGCTCCATCGACTACTCGGACGTGGTCATCACCCTTCACCCCAGCGGCGAGAAGGTCTCGGTCGCCGGGATCACGCCCGGCACCATCCTCACCGGCGACACCGACCTGCTCAATGGCAACGCCTCCGTCGCCGTCATGTACAACCCCACCGCCGAGACCAGGATCGTGGCTCACCAGTCCGCCGAGGCGATCGCCGCCCTGGAGTCCCGCCTGACGGGCGGCTTCACGATCTGGGGCGCCGCCGCGGGCCTCTGCGTGCTGGGCGTCACGCTGCTCGGCTCCATCATGCTCGTCCGCCGTTACGACAGCATCCTGGAGCGCGCCAACGAACGCCTCGAGCACGAGGTCGAGCGCCGCACACAGCAGGGTCTCGCCATCCGCAACGGCGTCATCTTCGGCCTCGCCAAGCTCGCCGACTCGCGCGATTCCGATACCGGCCGTCACCTCGAGCGCATCTGCCAGTACAGCGAGATCCTCGCCGAGCACCTCCTGGGCGTGCACCCCGAGATCGACCGCCCCTGGATCGAGCGCCTCAAGCTCGCCAGCTCGATGCACGACATCGGCAAGGTCGGCATCCCCGACGCCATCCTCCTCAAACCCGGGCCCTTCACCCCCGAGGAGCGCCGCCTGATGGAGCTCCACCCCATCATCGGTGCCGACACCCTCGCCGCCATCCGCCAGCGCGTGGGCGACGACGACCTCATCAACATGGGCATCCAGGTCGCCCTCTCCCACCACGAGCGCTACGACGGGCGCGGCTATCCCTATCGCCTTGAAGGCGAGCAGATCCCCTTGGCCGCCCGCATCGTCGCACTCGCCGATGTCTACGACGCCCTCACTTCCGCCCGCGTGTACAAGCCCTCGCTCTCCCACGCCGAGGCCGCGGCCCTCATCCGCGACTCCCGCGGCTCACACCTCGACCCCCTCGTGGTCGACGCCTTCGTCCAGGCCGAGCGCCAGTTCGACGAGGCCCGCCGCCAGTTGCACGCCGGCGAGGTGACGCTCGCGCCCGCCAGCCACGCCGAGCGCTCCGCCGCGTAGCATGCCCCCATGCCGCTCGCCGAGCTCATCCAGGGCGGGAAACTCCTGATCGCGGTCGCCGCGGACATCGAAGCCCGCGCCGTCATTGCCGCAACTCCGATGCATGCGCCCGACCCGCTGCCCCAATGGCAGTTGATCCCGCTGACCGCCACCACCGACCTCGTCATCACCGGCGTGGGCAAGGCCCCCGCCGCGGGCGCCGTCGCCCGCGTCCTCAACGCTTCCCACAAGCTCGTCCTCAGCACCGGCATCGCCGGCACCTACGGCCACCTCCCGCTCCTCGCCACCATCGCCGCTACCCACTCCATCCTCGCCGACGAGGGCGTCGCCACCCCCACCGGCTTCGACGACCTCACCGCCCTGGGCTTCGCCCCCTCCCCCCACGGCCTCCACATCCCCACCGACCCCCGCGCCCTCGAAGCTCTCCGCCCCCACTGCACCCACACCGGCCCCATCGCCACCGTCTCCACCTGCTCCGGCACCGACACCCTCGCCCGCGCCGTCAGCACCCGCACCGGCGCCCTCGCCGAGGCCATGGAGGGCGCCGCCGTCGCCCTCGTCGCCGAGCGCCTCAGCGTTCCCTTCGCCGAGCTCCGCGTCATCAGCAACACCACCGGCGACCGGCCGAACCAGACCTGGCGCATGCGCGAGGCGCTGAGCACGCTCACGAGCGTTATCGGGTCTGTGCTCAAAGGCGTCTGACACGCCTGACACGCCGCGTGTACCGCCTGCGCCGCCCCGCACGCCCGCGACGCCTGGGCAATCTGCACTCGACCCTGACACGCTGAACACCCGCACCCCGCTGGCCGATGCACCTCCTGCCGCGAACACGCGCGCCGGCGGGCACATGCTGCCCCCGACCTGCCTGTCCTGCCCCGTGTGGAGCTTGCCCGCCGATGGCGTTCAACGTCCCCAAGTTCAGCTCGCTCTCCAAGCTGGGCAACGTCCTCTCCTCCTCCGTGGGCGAGACGCTCGGCATCAACACCACCCACGCCCTCCCCATCGCCATCGAGTTCGGCACCGCCGCCCTCAAGATCCTCCAGGTGCAGCAGGGCGAGCCCCCCTCGCTCGTCGCCGCGGCCTGCCTCGAAACACCCCTCGACCTCCTCCGCGACCAGTCCCGCCGCCTCAAGTTCCAGCTCGAAGGCCTCCCGCGCCTCCTCCGCTCCGGCGGCTTCAAGGGCAAGCGCGCCGTGTGCGCCATCCCCGCCTGGGCCATCCACTGCAAGCACCTCTCGCTGCAGCGCGTCGAGGGCCAGTCCACGGCCGCGCTCGTGAACGCCGCGCTCCCTGGCGCCTTCAACCTGGACCCCGCGACGATCGTGCACCGCTTCACCGAAGTCCCCGCGCCCGACCGCCCCGGCAAGGCCGAGGTCATCGTCACCGCCGTCTCCTTCGAGCTCGTGCAGCAGCTCATGGGCGCGATCGCCGCCTGCAAGCTCCAGCCCGTCGGCATGCACAGCGAGTTCGCCGCCGTGCTCCGCACCTTCGATCATGTCCACAAGCGCGAGACCGACTCCGCCATCAACACCCTCTACCTCGACATCGGCAACGCCACCACCAACGTCATGATCTCGCACGGCAAGGACCTCGCCTTCGCCCGCGCCATCCAGCTCGGCGGCCGCCACTTCGACGAGACCATCGCCAAGCAGCTCAAGTGCGACCTCGCGGAGGCCGGCCGCCGCCGCATGGAGGCCGACGAGCTCGTCCGCACCATCCACCGCCCCGCCACCGTCGCGGCACCCGCTCCCGCGCTCGTCGGCGCGGGCGCGCACGCCGAGCCTTTCAAGCGCTCCGACGAACGCGGCCTGCAGCCCCTCGCCACCGGCTTCACCACCGACCTCGCCGCCCAGCCCCGCGCCGCCTTCGCCCCCGCCGCCGCCGACCTCAGCGAGCCCCTCGAGAGCCTCACCGACGAGGTTCTGATGTGCGTCCGCTACCACGAGAGCCAGTTTCCCGGCAAGCGCGTAGAACGCGCGATCTTCGTCGGCGGCGAGGCCCGCCACAAGGGCCTCTGCCAGGCCATTGCCAAGGCCCTCCGCCTGCCCGCGCAGATGGCCGACCCCCTCGCCCGCGTCGCCCGCACCGGCAGTGAGCCGGCGCTCGGCGTTGACCTCAAGCAGCCCCAGCCCGGCTGGGCCGTCACCCTCGGCCTCTGCCTCTCCCCCACCGACCTCTAACCCACGAATGTCCCCGACCCCCTGGAGCTCTCCATGAGCAACCCCTTCCGCCCAGTCGCGCCCGCGAACAGCAGCTTCCTCCCCGAGGACTACATCGCGCGCAAGACCGAGTCCCGCGTCAACATCCTCATCCTCTCGCTTTTCATGCTGGTCATGGCCGGCGTGGTCGGCGCCTTCCTGGTCACCAACCAGCAGGGCAAGGACATCCGCGCCCGCCAGATGCTCGTCAACGAGCAGTTCGACGCCGAGGGCAAGAAGATCGAGCAGCTCAAGGCCCTCGAAAGCCAGCGCGCCCAGATGATGGAGAAGGCCGAGATCACCTCCGCCCTTATCGACCGCGTGCCCCGCTGGGCCGTGCTCGGCGAGGTCACCCTCCGCAAGCCCATGTCCTCCACGCTCGACTCGCTGGTGATCAAGAGCACCCGCAAGGACCCCGTCGTCGCCGCACCCGCCGCGGCCGCGCCCGCCAAGAAGCCCATCGTCAAGAGCCTCACCGACAAGGTCGCCGGCGCCCCCGACCCCACCCCCGAGAAGCCCAAGGTCACCGCCCCCACGTTCACCTACGCCATGACCATCAGCGGCAGCGCCGACAACAACTCCGATGTCGCCGACTTCCTCAAGAGCCTCAAGGACAGCCCCATCCTCGACAAGGTCGAGCTCACCTTCATCCGCGAGGCCAGGGAGAAGGACAAGGAGTTCCGCAAGTTCGAGATCTCCGCAAGCATCAGGACCGACATCAACTCGCAGGTCCTCGCCGACAGCCTGACCAGCCTCAAGGCCGCCCGAAGCGCGCAGCTGCAGAAGGGCAGCACCACGCCCGACGCCAAGGCCGGCCCCACCATCACCGACGCCACTCCCAAGCAGGAGAACAACCCTTGAACACCCACCTCCGCGCCCTGCTCATCGCCGCCGTGGTCGGCATGCCCATCGCCAGCTACTTCTTCGTCTTCAAGCCCCTCAACAACGAAATCCAGACCCAGAAGCTGGAGGTCGAGCACAAGGAGCAGCTCCTGGTAAAGCTCCAGGAAGAGACCGCCCGCAACGCCGACCTCGAGCGCAGCAACGCCGAGATCCAGAACAGCATCAAGGTCATCGAGGCCCGCCTGCCCTCCAGCAAGGAGGTCGACGACGTCGTCCGCAAGGTCTCCGACCTCGCCGAGACGTACAACCTGCAGGCCCCGGCAATGAAGACGCTCCGCCCCATCCAGACCGCGCTCTACATGGAGCAGCCCATCGAGATCGAGGTCAGCGGCGACTTCCTCGGCTTCTTCACCTTCCTCGCGAGCGTTGAGAAGCTCCCCCGCATCACCCGCGTGCACGACCTGAAGATCTCGGGCAATCCCAAGGACGGCGTCGAGCTCAAGGCCGAGTTCACCCTCAGCATCTACTTCCAGGACGAGGCCCAGCTGGCCCAGGGAGGTTCCAAGTGAGCGGCAACGACATCTCCAACCTCAACGACGCGCCCATGATCACCGCCCCCGGCGCCCGCAAGCCCAAGATGCCCTCGCAGGTTCCCGTCCTGCTGCTCATCCTCAGCGTCAGCATCGGCGCCCTCTGGGGCATGCGCTCCTACGGCATGCGCTCGGGCTTCAAGTTCACCGAGGTCCCCGTTGACTTCAAGGAGGACGACTCCGCCAAGGCCCGCTCCTATGAGCGCATAATGGCCGACCTCGCCCGCGTCCAGAACCCCCTGGATGTCACCCTCACCGAGTTCGGCAAGAGCCCCTTCATGCGCGAGCGCCCCCAGGCCCTCGTCACCCCCGACGCCGGCCCCATCGAGCCCGGCCTCTCCGACGCCGACCGCCGGCGCGCCGAGGCCGTGGACGCTCTCAAGCGCATGAAGCTCCGCGGCATCATCGGCAACGTCGCCCGCATCGACGACCTCACCGTCCGCACCGGCGACCAGATCGACATCTTCACCGTCACCGGCGTCAGCGGCCGCACTGTCACCTTCGAGGCCTACGGCGAGACCTTCACCCTCTCACTCGAGGAGCCCAAGCCCAACACCCAGAAGAAGTCCCCCACCCGCATGGGCACCGGCCCCGTGACCCGTTGATTCGCCGCCCGTCATCGAGACTCGCAGGGAGAGACCGTGGCCAAGTACAACATCGACGACATCCTCAGCGAGCTGGGCGTTAGCGACCCCAAGGCCCGCAAGGAGGCCCAGAGCTCCAAGGAACTCCAGAAGGAGTCCGCCGACCGCAAGCACCGCGTCGATGAGGCCGAGGCCTCGTTCTCTCCCCTGCCCTCCATGCCCGCCAACCAGCGCGCCTTCGGCCAGGACGCGCCCTCCACCGCCGACGACCCCGCGGTGAAGCAGGTGAAGGGCTCCAGCGGCCCCGCCGTGGGCCCCGCTATCAGCGAGATCTACACCCCCGACGCCGCCATCGAGGCCGGCGCCAACCCCACCCTCGCCGAGCTGCTCCTCTCCCGCCAGGTGGTCAACGCCGAGAAGCTCACCACCGCGCTCAGCGTCGTCAAGGCCTCGCCCAACCGCAAGCTGCCCGACGTGCTCATCGAGCAGGGCGCCGACGAAGCCGGCGTGCAGTCCTGCGTCGCCGAGGCCGCGGGGATCCCCTTTGAGCGCATCGACCTCATCAAGGGCCTCGAGGGCGGCTTCGACGGCTCGCTGGTGCAGCGCCTCACCCTCGAGTTCTGCAAGCACCACATGCTCATCCCCCTCCGCACGGAGGGCAGCCGCGTCATCATCGGCACCACGCAGGCCGACAACGTCTTCCTGCTCGACGAGGTCCGCAAGGCCCTGGGCACCACCGGCGTCAAGATCGTCCTCGTCCCCGCCTTCGACCTCAAGGGCGCCTTCGAGATCCTCGGCGGCGGCAAGAACGACGAGCCCACCGACGACGTCAACCAGATCCTCTCCGAGGTCAGCGAGAACGACGTCCAGGTCGAGAAGAAGTCGCAGGACGAGGTGGACCTCGAGAAGATCGCCGGCGAGAGCCCGGTCATCCGCTTCGCCAACTACATCATCCAGACCGCCGTCAAGGAGGGCGCCAGCGATATCCACATCGAGCCCGCCGAGAAGAAGCTCAAGGTCCGATTCCGCATCGACGGCGAGCTCTTCGAGATGATGAACCCGCCCGTCTCCATGGGCCCGGCCATCGTCTCCCGCCTCAAGATCATGGCCAACCTCGATATCGCCGAGCGCCGCCTCCCCCAGGATGGCCGCATCCGCTGCACCGTCGCCAACCGCAAGCTCGACCTCCGCATGTCCACCCTCCCCACCGGCTACGGCGAGAAGGTGGTCATGCGAATCCTCGACACCCGCTCCATCAACGTCGAGCTCGAGAACCTGGGCTTCGACGAGAACACCTACACCATCTGGAAAAAGCAGGTCGACGCCCCCCACGGCATCGTCCTCGTCACCGGCCCCACCGGCTCGGGCAAGACCACCACCCTCTACGCCTCCCTCCGCCAGCTCGACAAGAACTCCATGAACGTCTGCACCGTCGAGGACCCCATCGAGTACCACCTCGACGGCATCACCCAGACGCAGATGCACGAAAAAATCGGCATGACCTTCGCCACGGCCCTGCGCTCCCTCCTCCGCCAGGACCCCGACGTCATCATGCTGGGCGAAATCCGCGACCACGAGACCGCCCACATCGCCGTGCAGGCCGCCCTCACCGGCCACCTCGTCCTCTCCACCCTCCACACCAACGACGCCCCCAGCTCCATCACGCGCCTGGTCAACATCGGCCTGGAGCCCTTCCTTGTCGGCGCCGCCGTCAATGCCGTGCTCGCCCAGCGCCTGATCCGCCGCCTCTGCACCCACTGCAAGCACCTGACCAAGCCCACCGAAGAGATGGCCGACTTCCTCGCGATGCACAGCTTCGACGCCGACGAGGTCTGGTCCCCCAAGGGCTGCGACCGCTGCCGCAACTGCGGCTACTCCGGGCGCGTGGGCATTTACGAGCTCCTCACCGTCGACGACCAGCTCCGCGACATCATCGCCCGCAACCCCAACGTCGCCGAGTTCCGCCGCCTCTGCATCGAACGCGGCATGGTCACCCTGAGAGCCGACGGCATGCGCAAGGTCGCCAAGGGCCTCACCACCGTGAGCGAAGTCCTCCGCGTCACCGAGGCGGTGCACTAGGCAACAGCCGCGTTCGTATGAGTCCTATGAGTCCTATGGCACGCGCTCAATCCTCGTGCCGCCCCACAATCAACCGCTCCAGCATGCCCTGCACGTGATGCCCCTCGGCGTCCTCGCCCGCGCCCGGCACGCCCATCGCCACCAGCACGCCGTAGCCCAGCCCCACGTGGATCAGGGTCCACGCGATCAGGTCCGCCGAGAACACCCTCATCACCTTCCGCTCGTCCTGCGCCCGCTTGAGCTCCCGCGCCAGGAACGCGTGCAGGTTCTTGAAGTGGTCCGACACCGCCTTGTTGATCTCCGGGTCGTTCACCTCGGTGATCGCCTGCAGCAGCACGCGGTACGGCGCCGCGCCCTCGCTGCTCACCATCGGGTTGTCGCCGATCAGCCTCCGCAGACGTTCCGCCGGGTCGCTCGCGTCGGCCAGCCGCTGCTCCCAGTGGTCCAGCGTCGCCTTCGCCGTCCGCTCGATCAGCGCGATGAACAGGTCCCGCTTGCTGTTGAAGTGCCGGTAGATGATCGGCTCGGTCACGCCGGCCGCCTTGGCCAGCTCCGCCGTCGTCGCCCGCGCGTACCCGCTCTTGGCGAACAGGTCCGCCGCGCAGTCCAGTAGCTGCTCCCGTCGTTTCTCCGCAGGCAGTCGGCTCATGGTCGCCCCATGCCGCACCCGTTCACACCACAGCTGAACGTGAGTGCGTTAGCAAGAGCAAACCTTATCACGCCTGCTGCGCTTTGTCGGCGGAAATCCCCTCAATCGCCACTTACAGGAGGCACCGGGTCGTAACCCCCCTTGGCGAAAGGGTGGCAGCGCAGCACCCGCCGCGCCGTCAGCCACGTCCCGCGCACCACACCGTGCGACCGGTAAGCTTTCAGCCCATAGTGCGAGCACGTCGGCCAGTACCGGCACTGCCCGCCAAGGAACCGCGAGAGCGTGATCTGGTACAGCCGGATCAGCAGCTCAAACGGGATCGACCACACGCTCGCACGCCCGGGCAGATCGACTCCCGGGGGCGACGCTTCCTTCTGACACCCGGGACAGCCCATCACCCCCGCCTCCGCCGCCACTCGCGATCCAAACTCCCCCCCAGATCCACCAGCAGCCGCCGGTACTCCTCCAGCGGCAGCTCCTCATGGTCCCGCGCCGTCACCACCAGGTCATAGCTACCGCCCTCATGCCGCGGCAGCTCCCCCTGCGCCAGCCGAAACGCCTCCCGCAGGTGCCGCTTCAGCCGATTCCGCGTCGTCGCCAGCCCGAACTTGCGGATCGACAGCCCTAACCGCGGGTGCGGCAACGCGTTGGGCAAAGTGAACATCGTCAGCGGCCCCAGCGTCCGCTTCACCCGCGCGCCGTACACCGCCGCGTACTCGTTGTCGTGCGTCAGCCGGCGGGACCTCGGGAACGTCTGGGCCACTCCGAAGCGTAGTGCCACGATCATGTCCTCATGATCGTGTCTCCCCCAACTACTCCAGATAAGGGTGCTTCCGCGCCGGGTGCCCCCACCCCCCGCTCGCCGGCAGCAGCCCCACCAACACGCACGCGGCCCCCGCCACGATCAGCCACAAGCGCGACCGCTCGCCGTTGGTCCACCGTTCCAGGATCGAGTCGTCCTGCACCCGCTCCGGCAGTTTCAAAGCCGGCGGCTCCAGGCTCGGGAACACCGACGCGTCCGCCATCGCCCCCAGCGCCCCCCGCTGCCCCGGGATCGGGGCCCGGTCCTCAGGGATCTCATTCAACTGGCTCGCCGCCAGCGACAGCACCAGCGACGGGTCCTTGTTGTCCAGGGCCGCGAGGTACTCCTCGTACCGCGCCAGCCGCTCCAGCCGGTGCTTCTCGATCGCCAGCGCCCGCTCGCGCTGGAACTTGGTCGCCGCCAGATCATCCGCTGCCGGGATCAGCACCGTCGCCGCCAGCAGCGCCAGCCCCGCCAGCAGGAACAACCACCCCGGATCAACCAGGTACGGCGCGCGCTGCGACTGGGGGGTGCGGATCACGCCCCCTGTATCGGCAGCCCCGCGCACCGATGATCAAATCCCGTCAGTTCGCCGCGTTCGGATCAACCTTGGGCCGCGGCGCAGGAGCCGGCTCTCTCTTCCGCCCCTCCTCGCCCAGCAGCCGGATCGCCGCCAGCGCCAGGTCCAGCAGGCGCGCCTCCTTCACCTCGCCTTTGGGGTTGTTCCACCCGATCGACATCACGAACAGCCGCCCGTCGTCCCGCTCCAACAGCCACGTCATGTTCAGCACGCCCGGCTCGTCCCCGCCCTTGTACCAGGCCCGTGGCCATAACTCCTGGCTCAGCTTCACCCCCCGGTTTGACTCCAGCGCCTCCGATAGCGGCTCCATGCCTTCCTTCTGCGTCAGCCGGTGCAGGTCCATCATCACGCGGCAGCACTCCGTCGCGCTCGCGAACCACCCGACCCGCTCGATCTCCGTTGGGTCCGTCCACTCCTCCGCCGCGTCCTCCGTCAGCGGCAGCGCGGCCACCTTCGCCAGCATCCCCCGCCGCTCCTCCACCCCCGCCACGCCGAACTTCGCCAGCATCTCCTTGTCCTTCCCGGTCTTGAGCGCAAAAACCTCCCGACTGCTCAGGAATGGCTGATTCCGTTCCGCCGCCAGATGCATCTTGGCCAGGTACGCCTCGACCTTGTCACGCCCGACATGGTGCAGCAGGTGGTCCGCAGCCGTGTTGTCGCTGTCGTCCATCACCCGCAGCACGAACTCGCGCAGCGCATGCTCCCCCTCCATCGCGCGCATCTCCCCCGGCGGCAGGCTATTCCACTCGGGCTTGAGGGCCACCTTGTCGTCCCAGCCCATCCGCTTGCCCGCGACCTCCTCCGCTGCGGCCCCCACGACATACAGGTACCCCGTCGCCCCCACATTCAGCCGCCGGTCCGCCCCGTTCTCCGCCAGCACCCGCATGGTCAGCGGGCTGCCCTCGACGTTGGGGTTCACCGGCACCAGCTCGTACGCCCCGAACGACACCCCCTCGGGCACGCGGTTCATCGCGTTGTCGAACTGCTTCCAGTTCCCCACGTTGCGCCCCACGCCCCCCGCCGGCGCGAACCGCAGCCCCCGGATCTTGCCGTCCTTCTCATCCACCATCAGGAACACGTGCAGGTACCGCCAGGACTCCTTGCTCGTGACCTCCGCTGAGATGTCGTTCTCCCGCTCGCCGTCGAGCACCTTGTTGACGATGACCTTGCCGCCCTCGAACACCTCCTGCCGCAGCCCCTCCAGCAGCACCTTGGTGTCGTCCCCCCGCGTCTGGATGAACCGATCGGAAAAGTGGTCTTTGAGGTCGCCAATCTCCTGCCCATTGACGACCTTCAGCACCCACATCAGCTGATTCCCCGCGGCCGTGGCCGGCAGCGTCGGCGGCCCCGCCTCCCGCTCCACGTCCTCCCGATCCTGTCCCAGCGAGGTTTTTGGCGTCAGGATCAAAAAAACTGCCACCGCCGCAACTGCTAGTCGGTACATCCACTTGTGGGGGTACGCTCGGTTCGGGCGTGCATCCATGGTCTGGCTCCTTGTCGGAACTCGGGGGGGATTCGCGCTACTACACCTATACCGGCGGCTTCATAGACCGGCAGCAGGGGTCCGTTAGACTTGCCTTCCATGCACAAAAGAGTCTTCATCACCGGTATCGGCGCCGTCACGGGCCTGGGCGTTGGCGTATCCGCTTTGTGGGAGGGTCTTTGCGCCGGCCGCTCCGGCATCGGCCCCATCACCCGCTTTGACCCGTCCGGTTTTCCCTGCAAGCTCGCCGCGGAGGTCAAAGATTTTTCCGCCAAGGACTACGTGCCCAAGAGCTACCGCAAGGCGGTCAAGGTCATGGTCCGGGACACCGAGCTCGCCGTCGGCGCCGCCAAGCTCGCGGTCGACGACGCCGGCCTGGTCACCAAGGCCACCCTCGAGTCCGACCCCTCGCGCCAACTCACCTACCCGCCCGAGCGCGTCGGCTGCCACATCGGGGCCGGCCTGATCTGCTCCGAGACGCAGGAAATCTCCGCGGCCATGGTCACAGCCCGCGACCCCGCCGCCACCCCCGAGCAGCTCGACAAAACCAACGGCCTCACCCTCAAGCGCTGGGGCACCATCCCGCCCGAGGGCGGCGGCGGCATGGACAACCTCCAGCCCCTCTGGATGCTCAAGTACCTGCCCAACATGCTCGCGTGCCACGTCACCATCATCCACGGCACTGAGGGCCCGAGCAACACCATCACCTGCGCCGAGGCCAGCGGCCTTCTCTCCATCGGCGAGTCCTGCCGCGTCATCGAGCGCGGCGCCGCGGACCTCTGCTTTTCCGGCGGGGCCGAGTCCAAGCTCAACCTGATGGGCATGGCCAAGATGACGCTCTGGAACCGCCTCCGCCCCACCGATGGCTCCCCCACGGTCCGCCCCTATGAGGCGGAGGGCGCCGGCACCATCCCGGGCGAGGCCGGCGGCCTGCTCGTGCTCGAGGAGGCCACCGCCGCGACGAAGCGCGGGGCCAAGGTCTACGCCGAGGTCGCCGGATTCGGCGCCGCCCACTCGATCCCTTCGGACGAGCCGCAGGGCGTGAACGAAGGGCTGGCTCATGCCATCCGCAACGCGCTCAGGGATGCACAACTCAAAGCCGAGGATATTGATGCCATAATCCCCCAAGGCTGTGGAATTGCGAGCGTTGACGCCGGAGAAGCCGGCGCGTTGCGTCAGGTATTTGGCGAGCACCTCAACACCGTCGAACTCGTCACCCTCACCCCGGCCCTGGGCGACTGCGCCGCCGGGAACGGCTCGATTCTCGCGGCCGTGGGGGCTCTTTGTGTGAAGGAGCAGCGTCTGCCCGCCCGATTTGAGACCGGCGGTGTCTTATCTGATAACTTCGTCGGTTCCAAGGCGGCCCGCGCGGCCCGCCTGCGGGCTATTCTCGTTTGTTCCAGCGCACAGGGCGGCCAGAACGCGGCCCTGGTGCTCAAGTCTGCTAACTGATCCAACCAACACCTCTACACAAAGAGGTTCTTTTCAGCGGAGTTTTTGCGTGCCGAACGACTACAGAGATGACGGGCGTAACCGGGGGGGGCGGAGCGGCGGTCGTGGTGGTCGAGGCTATGGGGGCCAGAACGACCGCAACTACAACGACCGCGGCTCGAACGGGGGCGGCAACGGCGGCGAACGCCGCGGCATCCCCCTCTCCGACCTTGACCCCAAGATCACCGAGGCCTCTCGCAAGGTCATCGGCTGCTCCATCGAGGTGCACAAGGCCCTTGGCCCCGGCTACCCCGCCGACATCTACCTTGAGGCCCTGCGCCTCGAGCTCGACAACATCGGCCTTCACTACAAGCCCCGTCAAACCTTCCCCGTCACCTACCGTGGACAGAAGGTCGGCGAGGTCACCTGCGGGCTGTTCGTCGATGGCCTGTTCCTGGTAACCGTGATGGCCGAGCCGCGCGAGGTCGACACGCCCGACCGCCTGCGCCTCCGCGCGCAGCTCAAGGCCGCGAACCTCGACCTCGGGCTCATTATCAACTTCGCTGACAAGCGCCTGACCGACGGCCTGGTCCGCGTGCTCAACATCGAGAAGATCAACCTCGATCGGGGGGTCACGAGTCAGCACGACGGCGAAGTGGACTCCGATGCGGGTCCCAGCGGCCAGATCCACGACTTCGAGAACCAGTAAGTCCCCGCCGCACTGTGACTAAACTGTGCCCGCACCGTCCCCCCGCTCTGAGGCCCGGGGCCGGTGCGGTTTTCTGTTCTTGATCTCGGGAGCACCATGAGCCAGCGGCGGGTCGTCATCACGGGCATGGGCTGGGTCACCCCCCTGGGCTCGGGGCTGGAAGAGGTATGGCAGCGGCTCCTCCGCGCCGATTGCGGCATCGGCCCCATCACCCGCTACGACGCATCCAGCTTCGCCACAAACTTCGCCGCCGAGGTGAAGAACTTCGACCTGTCGCGCTACGTCCCCACGACCCCGCGCCTGGCCAAGGCAGGGCTCAACTCGCAGTTCGCCCTCGCCGCCGCGAGCATGGCCTGGCAGCAGGCGGGCCTCACGAAGGGCGCCTTCGAGCCCTCGCGCATGGGCATCTACATGGGCGCTGGCGAAGGGCCGATGGACTTTGACACCTTCGCCTACGTCAACATCGCCGGCTGGGACGCCACCAAACGCGCGGTGAACGACGGCGAGTGGGAGAAGGCGGCGCTCTCGCGTCTGGACCCCATCAACGAGCTGGAGCAGGAGCCTCATCAGGTGCTGTCGCACATGGCCCGGCAGTTCGGCTGCATGGGGCCCTCCTTCAACTGCATGACCGCCTGCGCCGCCAGCACGCAGGCCATCGGCGAGGCCTTCGAGATCATCCGTCGCGGCGACGCCGACCTCATGTTCGCTGGCGGCAGCCACTCGATGATCCACCCGCTGGGCATGACCGGCTTCATCCGCCTGACAGCGATGTCGACACGGCGCGACGACCCGGCCCACGCCTCGCGCCCCTTCGACGTCTCGCGTGACGGCTTCGTCATGGGCGAGGGCGCTGGCGTGCTCGTGCTCGAGTCGCTCGAATCCGCCAAGGCCCGCGGCGCGACGCCGCTCGCGGAGATCGCGGGCTTCGGCAGCTCCGCCGACGCCTTCCGCATTACCGACATCCAGCCCGACGGCAAGGGCGCCATCGCCGCCATGAGCCAGGCCTGCCGCCAGGCCGGCATCGACCCGCGTGAGCCCGGCGAGAACGGCCGCCCGCGCGTGCACTACATCTCCGCCCACGGCACCGGCACGCAGGAGAACGACAAAATCGAGACCGTGGCGGTGAAGGGCGTCTTCGGCAACCTTGCGAAGCAGGTGCCCTTCAGCAGCGTCAAGAGCATGCTGGGCCACCTCATCCAGGCGGCGGGCGCAGTGGAACTGATGACCTGCGTCATGGCCATCCAGTCCGGCTGGGTGCCTCCCACGCTCAACCTGCACACGCCCGACCCCGAGTGCGACCTCGATTACGTGCCCAACAGCGCCCGCGACCTGCGGCCCCTCGGCGGCGTCGACGTCTGCCTCTCCAACAGCTTCGGCTTCGGCGGGCAGAACAACACGCTCTGCGTCCGCCGCTTCCGCTGAGGTCTGTGACGGGTTCAGGGGTTGAGCAGCGACAGCTCGCGCGAGCCCATCGGGTTCTCAAACGCGATGCCCACATCGTGCTGCTTAGACCCCACGTACTCGCACCGCACCACGCGCCCGGGCACCGCGAACAGCACGCCCTTGCCCCGCAGAAAAGACACCGTGGTCGGCGAGCCGGGGTACACGTAGTTCCCGTGCTGCACCCGCATGCCTGTGCGGGAGATGTCCCGCCCCTGCACCTCGAAGGTCACGGTCGTGGACCCGGGGTGCTCGACCGTGACCGCGACGCGGTGCTCGAACGGCACCCTGGGCGCCCGCTCCAGCTTTGGGCGCTGCGGCTGCTCACGTGAGCTTTTCCTGGGGCGCGGCGAGTTCACCTATCGAACGTCGGTCCGCGGCACGTGGTTGTTGAGCAGGACATCAAACTCCGGATGTTCTCGGGCCCTGCACGCCCTTTGTCCTGATCACCGCCTCAAGCGCGCCCCTCCGCTGGTCGAAAAACACACCCGAGTCCTCTGCAATGACCCACACCGCGGACATCAAGGCCGGAACGTCAAGCCGCGCAGGGTTTCTCCCCGTCTCCCTCGAGCACCTGCCCGTGGAATCGCTGCGCGGCATGGACACGTACATCCGCATCCGCCCCGAGACCCTCAACCTCGGCAGCGGCCCCGCCATCGAGGGCTACCGGCTCTACTGCTCCGGCGACATCCGCTTCACCGAGTTCCACCGCCAGCGTCTGATCGAGCACGGGCTGCGCTTCATCTACCTCCGCATCGCTGACCAGTCCCGCTTCCGCAAGCAGGTGGCCGAGAAGCTCGACCAGGTCGCCGCGAGCGGCGCCGCGCCCGAGGCAGCGACGATCATCTACGAGACCAGCATCGAGCTGATGAACGAGCTGCTCGCCGACCCCGAGACGCTCGCCAACTCGCCCAAGCTCGAGCAGCTCTCCCGCGGCGTAACGACGTTCGCCCTCAAGAACCCCGCAGCTTTCGAGCACCTCTTCGCCGCCTCCCACCATGACTTCTACACCGCGACGCACATGGTCAACGTCGCGACGTGGATGGTGCCCCTCGCGGTGGAGCTGGGCATCACCGACCAGGACGAGCTGAACCTCATCTGCCGGGCCGGCCTCGTGCACGACATGGGCAAAATCGGCGTGCCCGAGGAAGTGCTCAACAAGTCCGGCCGGCTCACCGACGATGAGTGGCAGATCATCCGCGCCCACCCGCAGGCGGGGTACGAATACCTGAAGAAGTTCGACGGGCTGGACGAGAAGATCCTCCGCGTCACGCTCGAGCACCACGAGCGCATGGACGGCACGGGCTACCCGCACGCGCTGACCGCCGAGAAGATCCACCTCTACAGCCGCATCTGCGCCGTCGTCGACTCCTTCGACGCCATGACGGCGTTCCGCCCCTTCAAGAAACACACGATGGGCGTCGGCGAGGCGATGGCGATCATGGAGAAGGAGGCCGGCACCAAGTACGACGCGGAGGTGATGGCCGCGTGGTCGCGGCTCGTTGCTCCCGCCGCCAAGGACGCGCCGCAGCCCACTGGCCACGACCTGCGCCGCCACCCGCGCACCACGTTCCACTGCCGCGCCAAGCTGCACGCGCTGGTGACCGAGGGCGACGCGGTGTGCGAGCTCCCCGGCTTTGCCGTGACAGCGCACAGCATCTCGCGCTCGGGCCTGGGGTTCATTTCACCAACGCCGCTGCGCCCCGGCCAGGCCGTGCGCGTGTATGTCCAGGCCGCGGGATGGCAGAAGCGCCCGCTCGAGGGCGAGGTCGTGCGCTGCCGCGAGCAGGGCGACAAGCACCACGAGTGCGGCATGAAGTTCATCCAGGTCAACGCCGCGGCGGCCTGAAACGACGCCGGGACTGAGCCGCTCTGGGCGAAGTCCCGGATTGGCGGCGACGCACCCACCGCGACTCGCTACGCCCGCGCGTCCTGCTCCTCGCCCCGCGCTTCCACCGCCTCTTCCACAGGCTCTGACCGCTGCACGCGCACCCGCGTGACGCGCATGGGCTGGGCCTCCAGCACCTGCACCATCACCCGCTCGTGCGTGAAGCTCTCGCCCGCCGCGGGGATCCGCCCCAGCGTCACCGTCACGAACCCGCCCACGGTGTCGTACTCATCGCTGGTGGGCAGCTCGATGCCCAGCGGCTCGATCCGGTCGTTCACGTCGTCGATGTACGCGCGGGCGTCGATCTCCGCGGTCTTGGCCGCGATGTCCACCTTTACCTCGGGCACCTCTTCCTCGGGCGCCTCGTACTCATCCTGGATGTCACCGAAGACCTCCTCGATGATGTCCTCCATCGTGACCAGCCCGGCCGTGCCGCCGTACTCGTCGGCCACCATCGCGATGTGGACGCGCTTCTTGAGCAGCTCGGGCAGCAGTTCGCGGACGGTCTTGGTCTCGGGCACGAAGAACGCGGGCCGCAGCAGGCGCTTGAGGTCGAAGGTCTTGCCGCCTACGCGCGCGTCGCCCGCCAGCCACTTCATCAGGTCCTTCACGTAAAAGATCCCGACGATGCGGTCGATGCTCTCCTCGTACACCGGGATGCGGCTGTGCCCCACCTCGCGGACCAGGGCCGTGACCTTGCCCAGATCGTTGGTCAGCTCCATGGCCTCGATCTCGGTGCGGGGCGTCATCACCTGCGCCACCGTGCGGTTGCGGAACTGCACCACGCCCTCGATCATCTGCTTCTCGGCCTCGTCGATGCCGCCCTCGTCCTGGGCCTCCTCGACCACCGACAGAAGCTCTTCTTCCAGCGCGTCCATGTCGTTCTTGGCCGAGCGCCCGGTCAGGCGGCGGATGACCTCGTCGATCCCTCGGGCCAGGGCGGTGATCGGCTTGCACAGCAGGTACGTCGTCCGCAGCACCAGCGACCAGGAGTAGACCGTGCCCTCACCCGCGTGCTTGGCGATGCTCGTGGGGATAGCAACGCCGAACACCCACAGCAGCACCGAGGCGATGCCGATGCCAATCACGGCGTCCACCCAGGTGATGCCCGGGTTGGGGTCATCCGCGGGCGTGCGGATGATCACCACGTACATCACCAGCGCCACCACCAGGACCAGGTTGGCAATGATGCGCGGCAGGGCAATCGCCGCGGCGTGACCCTCGAGGTCCTCGAGGATGGCCTTCACCCGCGCGGTGCGGGCCGGGCGGTTGCGAATCGCGGCGATTTCTTCGAGGGCGGTGCGGGAGAGGTCCCGCAGCGACTGCACCAGGGTGGACAGCACCGCGCCCGCCAGCAGGGCGAGGGTTGCGATTCCAATCCAGGCTGATGCGTTCACCCGTCAGGCTCCAGAACCGCCGCCAGGGCTCCCGGGCCGAAAAACTGGCCCGACCCCGATCGCGGCGAGCACGCCGTCCTCCACCCTGTGCATGGCCTCAAAGGCCTGCTCCTCGTGATCGTCCATCCCGAGGCAGTGAAGGATCCCGTGCAGGACGTACAACAGTAGTTCCCTCTGCACCCCCGGGGGAGGGTTTCCACCCGGTGCTGCCCCCCCGGATTGGCGGGCAGCTTCGTCCAGACAGACCAGGATATCCGTATCAATCTCGTACGGATTGGGTGTAGATTCCAAACGGGCGTGTTCCAGGACCATGGCCGGGGGTGGCCCCAGGTCCGGGTCGGTGAGGTCGAAGGTGAGGACGTCGGTCGTCCCGGAGACCCCCGCGAACTCCTCGTGAGCCTGGGCCATCTCGGCGTCGTCCACCACCCGGACGCGGACCTCTCCGACGCACCCCAGGTGCCGCATGCCTTTTTCCGCGTGCTGGGCGATCCAGTGCAGGGCCGGCTCGGGCAGGCGGCGGGTAGCGTCGAAAACCTCAACCGAGATGGTCATAGGTGATGGTACGGGGTGGGCGTGCCCCGCCGAGGGCCGTTCAGGGCGCCAGCAGCTTCAGAGCCTTTGGTACGACGTCGATGTTCAGCTCGACCCCCTTGGGGAAGGTGTGCCGCCCGCACTCGCCGTCCACCTGATAGGCAGGGGCGGGGCCTCGGTGATTGGGCGCGGTGATGCGGACCTTGCCAGCGGAAACGTACGTGAGCGGCTTCCCCAGGTGCTTGCGGAAGCGGGACTTGAGCATCCACGCCGCGAGCGAAACCCGACCGGCGCTGGGGAAGAACACGACGTCAAGAAGGCCATCGGTCATGGAGGCATTCAGGGCCGGGTCGATCCGCATGGCGTAATGGCGGCTGTTGGCGACGACGCACATGCCCGGCTGATCATCAATCACCTTCCTCCCGTCGACCTCCACCGTGAGGCGGGGCAGTGAGGGCGCGAGCAGCTCGGCCACGATCGGCCGGACGTAGGACAGGTGGCTGATGGGGCCACTCCTGGCGGCATCAAGCCTTCGGATCACCCCGGCGTCGGGGCCGATGCTGCACATGAGGACGAAGGGGCGCGGGGAGTCGCCATCGAGGGTGAGGGTCGCGACATCGATGTCGAGCGTCCGCCACGCCTTGACCGCTCGTTCCAAGGTCGCCGGCGAGCCGTCCATCGCGAACTGGCGGGCGAAGAGGTTCTCGGTGCCCATCGCCAGGTGGTAGAGCGGCACGCCCGAGCCGACCACGGATGGGAGCGTGTGGTGCAGCGTGCCATCCCCGCCAGCGACGATGAGCAGGTTCTGGCCCGCGAGGGCCGCGCGGAGGCGGGCGTGGAATGCGTCGGGCGGCTCCTTGGCCGTCCCCAACAGCGTGGGCGTGCCCCCGGTGCTGCGCAGCATGGCCGCGACGGACTCGGCGGTGCGCTGGCCGCGCCCGCGACCGGAGTGAGGGTTGTAGAGGATGAGGGCTCGCATCTCTCCCATAAGTCCCATAGGTCGTATGAGTCCTATGGGTCTTATCAAAGCCCCGCCGTCACCGCTGCGCACTCCGGTCCGCCACGACCGAGATCGGCAGCACGGCCTCGGCCTCGCTGCCGCTGGTGCGGTCCTTGACGGTCACTTTCAGGTTGTACCGCCCAATGCTGAGTGTCGCGGGCAGCTCGATCTGCTGGATGACGTAGAAGTCGCGCCGCTTGTTACGGCTGGTCTCTACCACTGCCCGCGCCGGGCGATGCCAGGAGAGCAGGCCGCTGGGGTCGGCGTAGAGGGAAAGCGCCTGCGACAGGTCCACGGTGACCAGCTCGCCGAGCGAAGCCCCGGAGAGCGCCACATCACCCTCGCGCGCGGGGCGGGCGGTGAAGCCGTCGAGTTCGACATACACGATCACCCGGATCGGCCGTCCAAACACGAACGTGCTCGTGGGCAGCGGGTCGTAGTGCCCAAAGCCGGTGACCCGCGAGCACAACGCGGCCCGCGCGATCTTCAACGTTGGCGGCGGGGCCAGCTTCGACAGGGCCTTCACCAGCGCCTCGTTCGCTCCGGCGGGGTTGGCCAGGATCGCGTCCCGCGCGCCGATCAGCGCCTCGCGATCCTCCGTGCTCAGCTTCGGGCCGATGCGGTTGTCCGGGTCCTCCAGATCCGCGAGGATCCCCGGCTCCAGCGCCTCGATGGGCCCCAGGGCCACGGCGTCAGGGATCTTTCGCCGCCCTTCGCCGGGCTCGCGCAGCAGCTTCGCGATCCGCTGGGCTAGGTCCAGTGTCTGGTCGAACGGCTCGGGCTCGGGCTCCGGCGGGGGCACCACCTCGGCGATCGGACCCACGAACTCCTCCGGCGGCTCGAAGGCGTAGGCCTCCGGCTCGCTTGTCGGCGTGCCGCTGCTCGCGTCGCCCTGACGCGCCCGGTCCAGCACGCCCGAAGCCAGCAGCTTCTCCAGGTTGATCGCGGCCAACTCCGCCTCCCGCGCCAGATCGCCCCGCGGCGGCGCGTGCGGGTCAGGAACGTTCAGGATCGGCGTCCCCCCCGAGCCCTCGGCGAGCGCTTCCAGCGATGTATTGGGGCCCTGGTCACCAGTCTTGGGCAACGCGGCGTCAGACTGGCGGGCAGGCGCGGCCTCACACCCCGCGAGCACACCCGCGAGCAGCAAAAGCCCCGAGGCTGTCAATGTCCAGCGGACCACCTGCGCCCTCCTGGCGAGACCAACGGAGCCTCCGGCCCCACCGCTCTATCGGCCAGACCACGCCCGCCGCGTTGACTTCGCTTCCACCCCGCCCGGGGCAACCCCGAAGCACTACCCTCCGCCATGCGCGTCAACGACCTCGTCAGGCTCATGGGCCAGATCGCACCCCTGGAGTACGCCGAGGAGTGGGACCGCGTGGGCCTGCTGGTGGGCGACGGCGAGCGCGAGCTAACGGGGCCCGTCCTGCTGACCATTGACCTGACCGAGCCCGTGCTGGCCGAGGCGATCGGCGCGGGCAGCAAGGCGATCATCGCCTACCACCCGCCGATCTTTGAGCCCCTGGCCCGCGTGACCGACGCCACGCCCCGCCAGCGGATCATCCTGCGGGCGATCGAAGCCGGCATCGCGGTGTACTCCCCGCACACGGCCCTTGACGCCGTGCACGGCGGGATCACCGACTGGCTCTGCGAGGGCCTCTCCGGGGGCGAGCCGGGCCGCATCAAGGGCGACGTCCGCGCCCTCACCCCCCACGCCAAGCTGCCCGCCATGCAGCAGGTCAAGATCGTCACCTTCATGCAGCCCCCGGATGTCGAGCGCATCCGCAACGCCCTGGCGAGCGGCGGCGCGGGCAACATCGGGGCGTACCAGCTCTGCTCCTTCGAGACCCGCGGAACGGGCACCTTCCTCCCCGGCCCCGGCACCCGCCCCGCAGTAGGCGAACCCGGGCACGTCGAGCGCGTGGACGAAGTGCGCCTGGAGATGGTCGCGGGCAAGGCGGCCCTGCCGCTGATCACCGAGCTACTGCGGCGCTTCCATCCATATGAAGAGCCCGCGATCGACGTGTACGAGCTGATGCCCCAGCCCCGCCGCAACGCCGGCGCGGGCCGCCGCCTGGTGCTCGACCGCCCCACCACCGTCGCGGAGCTCACCCAGCGGCTCAAGCACTTCCTCAAGCGCGAGCGCATGCGCTACGCCTTGCCCGCCGAGGACCGGCCCGTCACCCGCATCGGCGTGGTGCCCGGCTCGGGCGCGTCGCTCTCGCGCCTGGCGCGGGACGAAGGCTGTGAGGTCTTCGTCACCGGCGAGATGAAGCACCACGAGGTGCTGGGCGCCCTCAACGCCGGCATGGCCGTGATCCTGGGCAACCACACCAGCACCGAACGCGGCTACCTCCCCCGCCTGGCCCAGCACATGCAGCGCCTCGCGCCCGGGCTGCCGACGATCATCAGTGAGGTGGATCAGGATCCGTTGATCACGGTGTAAGCTGCACACAGGTTCGGTCTTCGTTCACAATGAGAATGGCCGCAACCCGCAAGTCTGTTCCCCTGTAGACGCTTCCGCGGCATCCCGTCATTCCTTTGCTTCGCCGCGCACAGAACGGAGCACGCTCATGCTCAACCGCTGGTTGCCGCTGCTGGTCATCGCGCTCACATGCGCGCGGAGCGTGGCCCAATGCGGCGAGTGGACCGTGGCACTGCCCGAGCAGCCCCGTAACACCGCCGCGCCGATATTTCTGGACACCACACAGAACAAGGTCGGTCTGTTCGAGCTCGCCCCCGGCAGCAACGAGCAGATGTGCTTGTGGCAGTGGAACGGGCAATACTGGGTTCCAGGTGCGCCGCTCTCGACGCCGGTGCCGTGGCGCGGGCAGTTCAAGCACGCTTACGACGCGGCACGCCAGCAGCTTGTCTGCGTGGCCCGCGCCGCGTCCGGTTCGCGAACCCTGCTCTGGAACGGCGCGACGTGGACGTCTGCCCAGGTCGCGAGCCCTCCGTGGAACGTCGAGCCCTCGATGACCTTCGACGTGGCAAGGGGCCGCGTCGTGTACTTCAGCGGCTCCGGCGTCGGGCAGACGTGGGAGTGGGATGGGCTTTCATGGACGCTGCGCACCACCGTCGGCCCCGGTGACCGCTGGGGCGCGACGCTCGCTTACGACGCGGCCCGCCAGCGTGTCGTTCTCTTCGGCGGGTACCGCTATGCTGGAGTGGTCATTTACCTCAGCGATACGTGGGAGTGGGATGGCGAGGCCTGGACGCAGCGCCAGGTGCAAGGTCCATCGCCGCGGGTGATGGCTTCCGCGGCGTACGACCCGTCGACTCAACGCCTGATCCTCTTCGGCGGAATGGCAGGCACCAACCCCACTGTGATGCCCGATGACACGTGGGCCTGGGACGGCACGGGCTGGTCCCGGCTGCAGGTGCCGGGCCCGCCCGGCCGTGCCGGTGCGGGGATGGTCCATAACCCCATCACGAATCGCATCATGCTTATGGGCGGGACACTGGCTCCGACGAAGTCTTACGGCGACTTCAACGACACCTGGGAATGGGACGGACAGCAGTGGACGAAGCGGGGTCCCGTCGCACCCAGCAACCGTCAGGACCACGCGATGGCATACGACGCTGCGCGTGACGAGATGGTCCTCTTCGGCGGGTATCAGACGAACTCCTGGACCTCACCTCTCGGTGATACCTGGCTGTGGAACGGAGAAACCTGGCGTCAATACGAAGGCGCAGGGCCGTCGGGGCGTACCCGCGCTGTGATGGCCTATGACCCGATCCGCCAACGCGTAGTCATGTTTGGAGGGGGAGCCCAGTCACTCTCGCCAGAGACCTGGGAGTGGGACGGTGACGCGTGGGCCCTCCGTGCTGTCGTCGGGCCATCGCCGCGGTCCGGGCACGCCATGACCTTCGATCCCGCACGCCAAGGAGTTCTGCTCTACGGCGGTCAGGTGGCGGGACAACCCTCGGCAGAGCAATGGCTGTGGAGTGGTGAAAGCTGGTCGCGATTGGCTGATGGTCCGCGCGCGGCATCTTCGGCACGGATGTCATTTGACACCGGGCGACAACGGCTCGTCCTATTCCTGTCACCCGCTTCGGTGTACGGGCCGCCTGACGAGACATGGGAGTGGGATGGTCATGACTGGGTACCATTCATCCAGCGCCTTGAACTTGGTGGTTCGCTCGGCCGGGCCAACGCTGGCTTCGCATACGACCCGGTTCGGCGTGCCGTCGTCATGCACGGCGGCGGATCGCCCTTAGCAACCTACTCCAGCGTGATGGAGTGGAACGGTTGGTTCTGGTACCAACGCCAGGCCCACTCATCGCTGTACCGCTATGGGGCGCCCATGGCGTACGACTCACTCCGCGGGCGGATGCTCATGTTCGGCGGCCAGGGAACGGTCGTGCGAGGCGACACAATCGTGCTCGCCTCCAGCCCCGCGCCGCCGCGCCTGCTCGTCCGCCCCGCGTCGGTGACGGTCAACGCCGGCGCTGATGTGACGCTTAGTGTGGGCGCCGAAAGCATCGAGCCGCTGTCGTATCAATGGCGCTTCGGCAGCACGCTACTCACCGACATGATCGACGCTCCGATGGCGCGAGAGATCACCGGCGCGTCAAGCCCCAACCTCACCCTTCGCGGCGTCCGCGCCCCCGGCGGCTTCGCGAGGTTCACCATTCAGTGCACGGTTTCTAACGCGTGCGCCACCCTCCCACCGCTCGAGGCAAGCGTCACCGTGCTCCCGTGTTCCGCCGACTTCGACAACGACGGCGACGCCGGGACCGACCAGGACATCGAGGCATTCTTCACCTGCCTCGGCGGTCACTGCTGCCCGACATGCGGCTCGGCCGACTTCAATGGTGATCGCGACACGGGCACCGATCAGGACATCGAAGCATTTTTCCGTGTCCTAGGAGGTGGTCACTGCTGAGGATCGTCCCGCAAACCCTCACTTGACCTCGACCACTCCCCGCCCCGCAAACCCCGTCTCCGGCCGGATCACATCCATATCAAACATGGCCTTCGCCAGCACCCCCGGCACGACGTACGTCACCGTGCCCTCGATCGTGTACGGCACCATGCCGCTGAGCTGCTGGGCGTGCGCGGCGGGAATGGCCGCAGGGAGCTGGAAGTCCTGCACGCCGTAGCGGCGAACGGTGGCCTGGGCGGAGCGGGTGCCGCTGAACAGGGGCTTGCCATGGAGTGAGACGGTGTACTCGACGTCGCGCAGGGGCACTTCCTGACCCGACGCGTTCTCGGCCTCCACCGTGAACAGCACCACAAGCCCATCCTGGGTGCGCTCGGTGACCTCCGCGCCCACTACCTTGAGCGTGGGGGCGGGCTGGCTGGAGCAGCCGACCAGGCTGCCGCAAAGGGGGAGGGTGAGGGCGAACAACAGGCGACGCGCGGCGGTAGTCTTGAGCATGGAGGGCGCGAGTGTAACCGCGCCGGCCATCGCCTGCCCTTGGCAGCGTCAAGCCCGGGTCACACCCAGAGTTAGGGTGTAATGCTGATCCACCGCGGGTCGTCCACAGCGGCCATCACCGCGTAATCTGGTTCGGTCGCCGTGACCTCGGCGTACGTGAGCCAGTGGTAACTCAGGGCCGCCATCGCGACGAAGCACACCCACGTGCCGACTTCGGCCCCGCGGTACCGCCGGGCCCAGAACAGCAGCCCGATGCCCACCAGCATCGTCGCCAGCTTCCACAGCACCACGTAGCCGGGGTGGTTGAGCTGCATCACGGCCCGGGCGACCGGGTTGGCCTCGATCATTCCGACGGAAGTGAGGAACGTCAGCGTGAGCGCGAGGTCGGCCAGCCCCATCAGCACCGTGGCGAACAGCAGCAGGGTCACCCGCTGCGATCGCGTGCGCGGCGTAAATGCCTCGCTCAGCGGCTGCCAGAACCTGGTGCTTGGCGCGTCCACGTTCATCAGCATTGGTGATCGGCGGTGCAACTGGAACGCTCAAGCGGAAGAAAGTGTCTTAAGAGGTTGCCGTTCCGGCAGTAACGGCTGGGCAACCCTCACCGGTCAGTGATTCCACGGGCCTTCCGGGTCGATGATGTACCCTGAGGCTGCCCGCAATCGGAGGATGGATGCGTCCGATCGCCCGACCCATTGCCCTTGCACTCCTCATGGTCCTCACCGCCGGCGTGGCCACTACTCCCGCGCTCGCCCAGCGCGGCCGCAGCGTCTTCCCCGATGAAGGCGTGGGCACACGTGACGCCCTCATCCGCGTCAGCGAGCTCAGCCAGGCTGGCAACATGCCCGAGGCCCTCCGCGTCCTTCAGAAGACCCTCGAAACCGAGGGCGGGCAGGTCGTGCAGTCTCTCGACCAGCCGGACCTGTTCGTGCCCGTCCGCGCCCACATCCACTCTTTATTGATCGCCAGCCCCGACCTGCTGAACCGCTATCGGCTGGAGCAGGAGCCCGCCGCCCGCCAGCTGCTGGAGCAGAACCGCCTGACCGAGCTGGAAGAGTCGCGGATGCTGACCCCGTCCGGGTTTGAGGCCGTGCTGCGGCTGGCGCAGGTGGAGCTGGAGGCGGCCCGATTTGAGTCGGCACGCCTGATGCTCTCGCAGCTGGAGCAGCACCCCGACCGCGCCGACAAGGCCCGGGGCGCCGATGCCGCGCGTCTGGCGGGGATGATCGCGTCGTACCTGCCGCGCGAGGATGTCCGCGCGTGGGCCGCCCGCTGGAGCAAGGACGCGGGGCTCAACGGCGAGGCGATGCTGCCGCCGGCGAAGATTCCCACGGAGGCCGCCGCAAGGGGCGTGTCGCCGCTGGTCACGCAGATCGCGCCGAAGTTCGACAACGTCCCCGCGCGCCCGTTGCAGTCGGTGGGGCTTGACCTCGAGCGCCTCGAGGTCGAGCGCAGCCCCGATGCGCCCGCGTACCTGAACCGGGTCGGCGCCTCGCCCTGGATCATCCCGACGCTTAAGGCAGGCGTGGTGTACGTGAACGACGGGCGCCGCATCAGCGCGTGGGACGCGGCGACCCTTGGCGAGCTGTGGCAGGTCAACACCGGCCCCGCGAGCATCAGCCCCCGCGCGGTTGAGGAGGACCTCGGGCTGTTCATCCAGCCCGGCGCGACCCAGAAGGAAGACGCGGCCACCGTGTGCGTCAGCAACGGCATCGCCGTGGGCGTGACGGGCATCGCCGAGGGTCGCGGGCGGCGCGGCGACCGCCGCATGCACGCCATCGACAGCGCCACCGGGCGCACGCTGTGGTCGATCGATCCGGCGACGCTCTCGGAGAAGCTCGCCGGCGGCGCGGTGTACGGCCCGCCGGTAATCGAGGCCGACACGATCGTGGTCGCCATGCGCTCGACGGGCGTGGTGCGCCGCGACACCCGCCTGCACCTTGTGGGCGTGAACCTCTACACCGGCGGCCTCAAGTGGGTGCGCCTGGTGGGCACGGTGCAGAGCCCCGGCTTCATGGGGCGGACCGCCGGCCGGCCCGACGGCGCGATGCTGCACAACGGCGTCGTTTACCGCTGCGACGAGATCGGCGTGATGTTCGCCTACGAGGCCGCCAGTGGCCGCCCGGTGTGGCTGCGCTCAATGCCCCCGAACTCGTTTACCAGCATGCTCCAGTTCGGTGGGGGTCGCGAGAGCGCCCCTCCGCAGGAGATGCACATCCCCGTGGTGGACGGCGACGCCCTCATGGCCGTCGAGTTCCCCAAGGGGCGGGTCGTGCGCGTGGGGCTCAATGACGGCAAGCTGCTGGCCCAGCGCGAGGGCTCGACGCTTGGCGACCCGCGGTACCTCGTGAAGGTCGGCGAGCACGTCGCGGCCGTCAACGGCAGCCGCATCGCGTTCATCAAGGGCGCGGACCTCGAGAGCGGCAAGGCACAACTCGTGTCGCCCAACGCCCGCGATTCCGTCGTCGGGCGCGTGTGCGCCGCCGGGCCCTACGCCCTGGTCCCCATGGAAACCGGCGCGGCCCTCGTCGACCCCAACAACCTCCGCAAGGAGATGACCGCCGCGTTCGAGTGCTCGGGCAACCTCCTGGTGGTGGGCGATGAGCAGGGCACGCACCTGGTGTCCGCCGACGCGACGCGCCTGCACACCTTCCTCTCGTGGGAAGAGGCCGAGACGATCCTGACGCAGCGCGTGGCCGCCCAGCCCAACCAGCCGCAGCCGCTGCTCACCTATGTGGAGCTCGCGGCCCGCACAGGGCGCGCCGAGCGCGTGCCCGAGCTCGCCGACCGCGCGCTCACCGTGCTCGACGCCCGCGCCGGCGACGGCGAGTCTGCCCGCCAGCGCACCCGCCTGTACTCCATGCTCCTGGAGATGGTGCGGGCCAGCCGCGGTGCGTGGACGAACCCCGGCCAGGTCGTCGCCGTCGGCGCGGCCCAGCCCATCAACGACGCCGCGCTGCTCGCGCAGCTGATGGACCGCCTGGAGCGCACCGCCGAGGCCCCGCAGCAGCAGGTGGCCATGCTGCTGGAGAAGGCGTGGCTCGCGGAGAAGCAGAGCGACAACGCCGCGGCCGTGGAGGCCTACCAGCGGATCCTCACCGACACCGGCCTTGTCGCGGTCGAGCTCGACAGCGGCTCGCGCCTGCACAACCAGCAGCGGGCGACCTCTTTCAGCAACGCGCGTACGGAGGCCACTGATCGCCTCGTCGCGCTGGTGAAGCGTGTGGGCCCCGCGCCCTACGCGGCCTTCGATGAGGAGGCCGCGCGCCTGCTCGCCGAGGCCGACGCAAGCAACCCCGAGCGGCTGGCCGAGCTCGCCCGCGCGTACCCCGTCGCGGCCGTCGCCCCCGAGGCGTGGAACCGCGCCAGCGCCGCCTACGCCGCGGCCAACATGCAGCAGCAGTCCAAGCTCGCCGCCGGCTCGGGCCTCGCGGCCGCTGAGCTGGGTGCCGCCATCGGCCGGCAGTCCACGGGCGAGATGCTGGGACGTCTCACCGGCTCGCTGCTCGCACGCTCGACGGGCCCGGCGGACATCGAGCCCGCGTTCCGCCTCATGCTGCGGCTGGACCGCGACATGAAGGACCTCGCCATCGATTGGAACGGCACCACCGCCGCGCCCGCGCAGATCGCGGCGGAGCTCCGCGCGCGTCTCGCCACCCGCAGCGGCCGGCCCGTGATCGGCCAGAACCTCTCCCGCACAGTGCAGGTCATCGAGACCTGGGTGCCGCTGGAGCCGATCGTCCGCCACGCGCCCGGCGTGTCGGGTGACTGCGTGGTGATGGATGACGAGAACGGCAAGAGCGTATCGATGTGGGCCGTGGCCGCGGAGGACGGCAAGCTCCGCCAGCTGTGGAGCAAGCCGTACTCAATGCGCCCGATCGTCGTCCGGGTGACGCCCGACAGCACGCTGCTTTTCTGGCCCAGCCAGAGCGGCGGAGCGATCGAGAGCATCTCGACCATCGACGGCAAGCCTCAGTGGCGCACGAAGGAGTTCGCCGCGTTCTTTGACGGCGGTGCGAACGGTGCGGACGACCGCGTCAACACGCCGCTCGACGGGCCCGTGCGTCCCAACGACCTGGTCGTGACCGCCGACGGCAGCACCCTGGTGCTGGTGCAGCGGCGCGGTCGGGCGGGCGCCTTTGACCTCACTAATGGCAACCCGCTGTGGACCAGCACGCTGGGGCTGAGCCGCGTGTACGAGATCGAGCAGGCGGGCGACCATGTCGTGATCGGCGGCACGGTGGGCAGCAAGTCCGGGCGCACGTCGGTTGCGGGCGTCATCGCCCTCGACAAGCGCACCGGCAAGGAGGTCTCGCGCCTCGGCCCCGATCAGCTCGGGGATCACGCACGCTGGATGCGGGCGGTGGGCGCCGACGTAGTCCTCGCGACAGCGAACGGCCTGCTCCGCTTCACCCCGCAGAGCGGCAAGGTGGCGTGGTTCACCTCCGGCGCGCCTGGCGCAAACTCGTTCGCGGGCTGGGTGGTGGGCGACGCGCTGTTCGTGCTTGACGGCGACGTCAACCTGTGGCACGTGTCGCTCAAAGACGGGGCGCACGCGGGCCGCCCCCTCGACAGCCGCGGGCGCATCGTGTTCCCAGTCAGCGGCACGGTCATGGGCAAGACGCTCGCGGTGGCCAGCACCAACGGCCTGCTGGTGTTCAACGACAAGGGCGAGCTCGTGGGCGCCGACGCCCTCGATGGCCAGGGCTCGCTGCAGACGCCCGTCGCCACCGAGTCGATGTTCGTGGCGGTGGAGAACAACCAGCGCGAGCCCGCCAGCGGCACCGGCATCGTCTCCCGCGTGTTCATGTTCGCTCACCCGACGGGCAAGCTCCTGAACACAGAGCGCGTGCGCCTCTACGAGAACCCCCACGCGACGATGGTCATCGACGGCAAGCTGCTGCTGAGCGAGGGTCCGGTGACGCTGGTGCTGGATGCGCCGCCGAAGTGATGTGCCACGATCATGGCTCTGCATGATCGTGTCCTGGGCTCATGGAGCACGATCATGAGGACATGATCGTGGCACATATCATCCATCATGTCACGCTACGAACAGTTCCAGCAGTACCGCTCCAAGATGAACTGCCGCATCCTCGGCGAGGATGACCAGCGCGGCACCAACGCCGACGGTTCGCCGCGGATGGGTGGCACGCTGGTCACCAAGCGATTCTTCTCTCTCGACGGCAAGACCTACGAGGACGGCGCGCTCTCAGCGAAGACCAAGGAGCTGCTCGGCCTGGTGGCCTCGATGGTCCTCCGCTGCGACGACTGCATCGCCTACCACATCGACCAGTGCGTGAAGGCCGGCGCGACCGACGAGGAGCTCTGGGAGACCTTCGACGTCGCCCTCATCGTCGGTGGATCGATCGTCATCCCGCACCTGCGCCGCGGCGTCGAGTTTCTCGACGAGGCACGCGCGGCCGTGCCCCACCAGCCCGCCTGCAGCTCCCACCCAAGGCAGTAGCCGCGGAGTTGCGCGAAGCAGGCGAAGTTGCGCTGAGTTTCCACACCCTGATTCCAAACTCCGCGCCACTCCGCCCTCTCCGCGCAACTCCGCGGTAGCTCTTCCCTCTTAGACTCAGCACGTGGGAAGACCCTCACACCACCTCTCCGCCCGCAAGGCCGCCGAGCACATCGTCCGCACCCTCACCGGCGCCGGGCACATCGCCTACTTCGCCGGCGGCTGCGTCCGTGACGAGCTGCTCGGCCTCACCCCCACCGACTACGACGTCGCCACCGACGCCAGCCCCGACCGCATCGCCGCCCTCTTCCCCCGCACCGCCGAGGTCGGCGCCTCCTTCGGCGTCATGCTCGTCCGCATCGACAGCGAGGTCATCGAGGTCGCCACCTTCCGCTCCGACGGCGAGTACACCGACCGCCGCCGCCCCAACACTGTCACCTTCAGCGACCCCCTCCAGGACGCCCACCGGCGCGACTACACCGTCAACGCCCTCTTCCTCGACCCCATCCTCGCCGACCACCCCTCGCCACCCATCGAGCACGCCCCCGGCGCGGCCATCGTCCCCGTCGCCGCCCACGGGCGGGTCATCGACTTTGTCGGCGGCATCGCCGATCTGGAGCGGCGGGTGCTCCGGGCCGT
This sequence comes from Phycisphaerales bacterium, assembly GCA_035627955.1. Classification (NCBI taxonomy): domain Bacteria; kingdom Pseudomonadati; phylum Planctomycetota; class Phycisphaerae; order Phycisphaerales; species Phycisphaerales bacterium. The sequence goes on along the minus strand of DASPKU010000002.1, from coordinate 161,259 downwards.
GGGCGATCCCGACCAGCGGCTGGCCGAGGACCACCTTCGGGCCCTCCGCGCTGCCCGCCTTGCCGCCAAGCTCGGCCTCACCATCGACCCCCCCACCGCCGCCGCCATCACCCGGCACGCGTCGGACCTTCAGGGCGTCAGCCGCGAACGCATCGGCGAGGAAGTCCGCCGGATCGCCGAGCACCCCAGCCGCGCCCAGGGCGCGGCCCTCATCCACTCCTTGGGTCTGGAGCGGCCGGTGTTCCTCCAGTCGGGGGCTCAAGGTCCGAGAAGCTGGCGCACGCTGTCGAATCTCCCCGCGGAGGTCGGCTTTGCGACCGCCCTGGCCGCGTGGGCACTCGATTTGGGGGTGGTGGGCCTCGCCCCCCTCCCCCTGGTGCAACAGTTCCGCAACACCCTTACCCTGAGCAACGACGTTCGGGATCAGTTTGCCTTCATTCTGGCAACCCTTCCCACCCTCGAACGCGAATGGGACAGCCTGCCAGTCGCCCGCCAGAAGCGGCTCGCGGCCTCGGCGTGGTTCTGGGAGGCCACCAGTGTGCTGCGGGCTAAGGACCCGTCCACAGCCGCTCGGGTGGAGGCCCGGGTCGGCGAACTTGCCCAGACCCACGGCGGGCTGAAACCGGATCCGTATGTCTCCGGCGACGACCTCACCGCCATGGGCCTCACCCCCGGCCCCCGGTTCAAGGTGATCCTCGACGGGGTGTACGACGCGCAGCTTGAGGGGCGGGTCCAGAATCGTGACGCGGCGCTGGAACTGGCCCGCGGGATGCGCGTCTGAGGAGGAGGGCGTTCGCCCCCGGGGCCCGTTCCCCGCTGCCTGCGTGGTATGCTTGGACCGGTATTTTGTTAGGGACAGTGTTCTCTTGCGGCGGCCCGCGGCTTGGCCAAGGGCTCCGAAGACCTGATTGAGGTGGCACCCATGAAGAACAGAGCTTGGAAGAACAAGGTCGCGACCTCCGCGTTGGCGGCGGTGATCGGCCTCTGCACCGTTCCGACCGCGGCACTTTCGCAGACCGAGAGCAGCGCGAAGGAGACGGCGTCCACGCAGGACATCATCATCTTCAAGAACGGCCGCACGCTTGAGGGCAAGATCGTGTCGGAGACGGCCTCTGCCATCCGCTTCAAGGGGCTTATCGCCGGCATCGAGGCCGAGACCGAGTACCCGATGTCGGACATCCTGACGATCAAGCGTGGCGTGGCAAAGACCACCGGCGATGCTCCGGCGGCCCCGTCCAACACCGCCGCCCCGACGCTCAAGAGCAGCGGCGGCAGCGACAAGGCCGCGGAAAGCCGCGACGGCAAGACGGGCATCTACTGGGTCGAGCTCAAGGGCGAGTTCGGGCAGGAGATCTCGGAGACCCCGATCCGCAACGCCATCCGGGACGCGAAGCGAAACAACGCCGAGGTCATCGTCTTTGAGCTCGACGCCGACTGGAACGACAAGGACGGGGTGATCAACGCCGACAAGGCCAACGACCAGGACTCCGACTTCCAGGGCATTTTCCGCGCCGAGAAGATCCTGCCCGTGCTCGTCAATGAGCTGCCCACCGAGTACAACCACAAGCCGCCGCGCATCGTGTTCTGGGTGAAGCAGGCGATGGCCGGCGCGGCGTTCGTGCCCCTGTGCGCTCCCGAAATCTACTTCTCGAGCGAGGCCCGCATGGGCGGCATCGGCAACCTCAGCCAGCTCTACGGCAACACCGGCGACGAGGTGGTTCGTGAGAAGCTCCGCTCCGCGTTCCTGCGTCACGCCGAGGGCTGGGCGATCAAGGGCGGCTACAACCCCATGATCATTCGGGCCATGGGCCGCTCCGAGTTCGTGATGAGCTACCGCGTCCGTGATGGCAAGGTGGAGCTCTTCGAGGGTTACCCACAGGCCCCGGGCGAGGTCCTGCTCACTGATGACGGCATGGGCGGCAACTTCGACTCCCTCAGTGAGCGCGTGCGCTGGACCGGCAACGACGTGCTCACGATGAACGCCGAGACGGCCAAGCTGGTCGGCCTGTCCAGGGGCACAGTCGACACCCGCGACGAGCTGCTCCACGCCATGGGCCTTGAGCGCACCGGTGTCCTCATCCCCGGGCGGGCCAAGCAGATCCAGAAGGAATGGGTCGACGGCGTGGCGAACGCCAAGAAGCGGATCGTGACCCTGTTCGAGGAGTACCAGGAAATCCAGGTGCAGGGCGACTATCAGGAGCGCACCCGCGCCCGCGGCCTGCAAATCCGCAAGCTCGAGGAGATCAAGGCCCTGATGCAGAAGTGGGGCGAGGGTCTCGAGCAGTGGCTCGGCGAGAACGGCATCCCGCCTGTGTCCGAGATCATGATCGGCATCGACCAGATCAAGCTCCGTCAACTCGCAGACAAGCGGTAACGCAAGAGGTACAAACCCATGTTGACCCGAATCACGTCCCTGCTCCGATCGCTGGCCATGCTCGTCTGTGTCGCGGTGCTCGCGACGACCGGCCTGGCCGACAAAGTCGTCCTGAAGAGTGGCAAGACCGTCGAGGGCACCATCGCCCGCGAGGAGTCCGGCCACATCTGGATCAAGACCACCATCGGCGGCATCGAGCGCGAGGAGTTCTTCTCCGCCGATGAGGTCGCCTCCGTCGAGCGCGGCCCGGTTGCCGGCACGACGGGCGCTGCCGCCACCACCGCCGCGCCCGCGCCGAAGAAGAACACCGGCGCCCCCAAGGCCGCGGTGATCACGCTGGGCGATGAAGAGAACGGCCACATGGTGGGCATCTACATGACCGCCCACCAGCTCGAGCAGATGATCCCCATCCTCGAGAAGGAACTGGGCACCGACGGCACCGGCATCGTGGTGCTCCGCGTCCACTCCGGCGGCGGCCTCACCCTTGAGGTGCAGAAGCTCTCCGACGTTATCCATAACGAGTACAAGAAGCGGTGGCGGACCGTTGCCTGGATCGACTCGGCCATCTCGGCCGCGGCCATGACCTCCCACTGCATGGAAGACATCTACTTCACCCGCCAGGGCAACTACGGCGCTGCGACGCAGTACTCGGGGGCCCTCAACGCCACCAAGGGCCGCGGCCTCGAGGAGGTCCTGCACCGGATGGAGAAGATCTCCGCCCGCGGCGGCCACCACCCGCTCATCGCCCGCGCTATGCAGATCCAGCAGCCCCTCTCCTGCACCGTCCGCGAGAACGGCAAGGTCGACTGGTACGGCGACGTCACCAGCGGCGAGATGGTCATCAATCCCATCGGCGAGGTGCTCACCTTCAACTCCGAGACCGCCCTCAAGTGCGGCTTTTCCAAGGGCACCTGCGAGACCCTCGAGGAGCTCACCAAGGCGATGGGCTACACCGAGCTCGAGTGGGTTGGCAACAACGTCCGCGGCTTCCCCTGGCCGATCAGCGCTGCCGAAAAGAACAACATGGAGTGGCGCAAGAAGGTCAAGAAGGACGAGGACCTGACCCGCAAGTACCAGGTCGACTACACCACCGCCATCAACATGGCGGCGCAGTCTCCGCCCGAGGACCGCGGCAAGTTCCTGGGCAAGGCCCGCCAGGCCCTCGAGCAGATCCAGCGCATGGTGAAGAACAACCCCAACTTCTCCTTCATGGCCTTCAACATGCTGATGGACGAGTTCGATGACTGGGTCAAGGAGCAGGAGAAGCTGATCCGCGAGCTGGCCCGCCGCTGAGGCGCTGACCACCATCGAGACCACTGAAACTGAGGGCCCGGCGGACCACCGCCGGGCCTTTCTCGTTTTTGCCTCCGGCTACCATCCGTTCATGCCCACCATCAGCACCACACTCGTTCCGGCCGACCTCGACGCGACCCGCTTTGACGCCCTCGAGCCGCTGTTCAAAGCCCTGCTCGAGCGGCCCGTGCGCTCGGCAGAGGAGCTGGAGGCGTGGCTGCTGGACCGCAGCGAGCTCGCGGCCGCGTGCAGCGAGGGCAGGGCCAACCTCTACATCTCCATGAGCTGCGACACCGACGGCAAGGCGGCGCAGCAGGCCTACGCGTCGTACATCGAGAACGTCGCCCCCAGGCTCACCCCGCTGTTCTTTGAGCTCGACAAGCGCTTGGTGGAGCTCGCGAAGAAGTTCCCACTGGATGCCGGGCGCTACGGCGTGCTGCTCCGCGCGGCCCAGGCCGACGTCGAGCTTTTCCGCGAGGAGAACGTGCCGCTGGAGACCGAGCTCGCCAAGCTCAGCCAGAAGTACGACCAGATCGCCGGGGCCATGTCGGTGCAGTTTGAGGGCGAGGAGAAGACGCTCCCGCAAATGGCCAAGTACCAGGAGCTGCCCGACCGCGCCAAGCGCGAGGCTGCATGGCGGACGGTCATGGACCGCCGCTTCCAGGACGTCACCGCCATCAACGATGTGTACGAGGAGATGGTCGCGCTGCGGACCAAGGTCGGGCGGAACGCGGGCTTTGAGGATTACGTCGGCTACGCGTTCAAGAGCAAGCACCGCTTCGACTACGGGGTCGAGGCGTGCCGCCAGTTCCACGCGGGCGTGGAGGAGGCGATCGTGCCGCTCGTCCGCGAGTTCGACAGGAAGCGCGCGGCCGATCTGAAGCTCGACGCGCTGCGGCCGTGGGACTTCGGGGTTGACCCCAAGGGGCGCGGGCCGCTCAAGCCCTTCAACGGCGGCAAGGACCTGATGGACAAGTCGCTGGCGACGTTCCGTCGGCTTGACGCGCGCCTGGCCGAGATGTTCGCGCGCCTGGGCACGGGCGAGGAGTCCCGCGGCGCCCGCGACGGCGCGTGCCTGGACCTGGACAGCCGCAAGGGCAAGGCCCCGGGCGGGTACCAGTACATGCGCGACCGCACGCGCCGGCCGTTCATCTTCATGAACGCGGCGGGCATGCACAAGGACGTGGAGACAATGGTGCACGAGGCGGGGCACGCGTTCCACAGCATGCTGTGCGAGGAGGAGCCGCTGGTGGAGTACCGGCACAGCCCCATCGAGTTCGCCGAGGTGGCGAGCATGTCGATGGAGCTGCTGAGCATGCCGCACTGGCGCTCGTTCTATGCCAGCGACGAAGACTGGGCCCGCGCCGCCCGCGAGCAGCTCAAGCACTCGCTGCTGCTGCTGCCGTGGATTGCCCAGATCGACGCGTTCCAGCTGTGGGTGTACGGCAACCCCAAGCACACCCGCGAGGAGCGGGCGACGTTCTGGCTCGGACTCGACGAGCGGTTCGGCAGCCGAATCGACTGGACGGGCCTTGAGAAGTACCGCCGCTGGATCTGGCAGCGTCAGCTGCACCTCTTCAGCCACCCCTTCTACTACATCGAGTACGGCATCGCCCGGCTCGGTGCGCTGCAGCTGTGGCTGCACTCGCTCGAGAAGGGCGAGAAGTCGGCGGTGGAGCTGTACATCAAGGGCCTGTCGCTGGGCGGCAGCCGCCCACTCCCCGAGCTCTTCCGCGCCAGCGGCCTCACGTTCGACTTCGGGCCCGATGCGGTGAAGCGGATCGCGGAGCGCGTGCGGGTAGAGCTCGATAAGCTGCCTGAATGAGCCTGGTCCTGTACGAACGGCGCGACCTGCGGCGCGTGGCACTCATCGTGCTGGTGGCGCTCGCGTGGTTCCTGCTGGCGAAGGGCTGCAAGGCGTGGGTCGATCCTCCTCCCAAGGTGGAGTGGAGAGCGTCATCGTCACAAGCGCCGCCCCCGGCGTTTCTGATCGTCGGCTTCCCGGTGCAGGCGCCGCTCCAGACCTTCGATGCTCCGGGCGGAACGCTGGTCGGGGAGTTGAACCGCGCCGTATCAATGACCCCGCTCGAGGAGAGCGGGACGTGGGTGCAGACTGAGGGCGTGTACGTGCGGCGAGCGGACCTGACGCTGACGCCACCGGCGGAGCCGCAAGTGTGGCTTGCGGGGCTCCTGCCGGTCCTCAGGAAGAGCGCGAACCCATCGCCAAACGGCATTCGAATGGGCGATTCAGACTTGCCCGGCACGGTGACGTTCGTGCAATCGTTCGGACGCGACGAACGGCACTCCCGGTATTCGATTGTGAATGGGCGCGCCGTGCCGGTGCATCTCGCACGCGACCAGTGGGAGGAGGGCCTCGTTGTCCTCCTCCGCGGCGTCGTCGGGTTTGGCGGCACTCTGGTGCTTGGGCTCATCGTCACGGTGGCGCTCTGGAGAGTGCTGCTGCCGCGGGCTGCTCGCGAGCCTGTGCGGGACAGTCTCTAGGAACACGCCGTTACCTGCTGGTTACGAGCGCTCATGGCTCGCCGGCGTAGTTTCATGCAGACACAAGGAGCCTGCCATGCGACTCGCCCGTTACACCGCTGTTGCGCTCGTCCTCACACCCGCACTCGCGCTCGCCCAGGCCGGCGCGCCGCAGCCGCTGGAGACCCGCGGCCAGATCGACTCCGTCACCGTCTACCGTGGCCAGGCGCTCGTCTCGCGCATCGTCGCGGTGCCCGCGGCCAAGGGTGTCGCGGAGGCCGCCGGGTCGGTACGCGAGGTCATCATCACCGACCTGCCCGCCCGCATCAGGCCAGAGAGCGTGCACGCGGATAGCCGTGACGGCGTGAAGGTGCGCAGCGTGCGGTTCCGGCAGCGGCCGGTCGTGCAGGACACCCGCGAGGAGGTCCGCAAGCTGGAGGAGCGGCTGGAGGCGGTCAACGACCAGCGCGGCTTCGCTCAGAAGAAGATCGAGCTCATCAACGAGCACCGCAGCGTGCTCGCGTCACTGCAGAACTTCATCGCCCCCGCCGCGACGGTCGAGCTGACCCGCGGCGTGCTCAACGCCGAGACGCTGGAGCGGCTGGCGACCTTCATGCGCGCCCAGCGGGGCAAGATGTGGGACGAGGAAGCGGCGCTGGGCGTCGAAGTCCGCCGTCTCTCGCGTGAGGCCGAACAGCTCCAGCGCGAGCGGGACCTGCTCACGGCGGGGTCGTCGCGGACGGTGCACGAGGCCGTGGTGCTGGTAGGTTCCGAGGCCGGCGCGGGCGGGGAGATCACGCTGCGGTACCTGGTGGACGGTGCCACCTGGGCGCCCTCGTACACCATGCGGGCGGCGGCCGGTGATGGCGAGCGCACACTCAACCTGGAGTACTACGCGAACATCCAGCAGATGAGCGGCGAGGACTGGAGCGGCGTGAACATGACGCTCTCGACCGCGACGCCGTCGCTGGTGGCCAAGGCGCCCACGCTCACGTCGATGGTCATCGGTCTCACGGCGCCCGCGAACGCGCCGCAGCCTGCGCAACAGCTGGCGTATCACGACGCCCGGCGCGAGCTGCTGGACAAGCAGCGTCAGGTGGCCCAATCGCGCGTGCAGGGCAAGGCCGGGCCCGCGGCCGAGAAGGACGCCGCCGAGTCGGCCCTCAACACTTACGCGGCCAACATCGCGGTGCTCGACCTGGTCTCCGCACAGAAGGTGGAGCGCGGCGCGGGTTCCACCCGTCAGGGGCGCGAGGAGGGGCTCGCCGTCACTTACACCATCCCCGGCCGCACCAGCATGCCCAGCCGCAGCGACCAGCAGCTCATCCAGATCGCCGCACTGCCGCTGAAGGCTGAGTTCACCAAGGTCGCCACGCCCGTGCTCACCGACTTCGTGTACGACGAGGCCGCGGCGGTGAACACCAGCACCATGGTGCTGCTCGCCGGTCCCATCACGGCCTACCTCGACGGCGCCTTCGTGGGCAGCGGCGCCCTGCCCACGGTCTCTGTGGGCGAGCGGTTCATGGCTGGGTTCGGCATCGACAGCAGCCTCAAGGCCGGGCGCGAGCTGGTGGAGCGCACCGAGACCATCCAGGGCGGCAACCGCGTCGTCGAGCTCACCTACCGCCTCACGCTCGAGAACTTCGGCGCGGCCCCCGCGCCGGTGCGGCTGCTGGACCTGCTGCCAAAGGTGCAGGCGAACCCGCAGGCCGGCGTACAGGCCAGTGACATCCGCGTGACCATGGTGCGCGTCAGCGAGACGCTGAGCGAGGCCGAGGAGTACGTGAAGACGCAGAAGAAGGACGGCGTGCTGCGGTGGGACCTCGTGGTGCCGCCGCAGGCGGTGGGCACGACCGCCGCGAGCGTGGAGTACACCTTCCGGCTGGAGTACGACAAGCAGATGGCGCTGGTGGGGATGCAGTGACCCGCGACCAGTGAGAAAGAGGCGTGGCATGCTCACCGCTCTGGGTGAGCATGTTCACTTTCGCGCCTGTATCGTCCCTCACTCAGCGCTCTTGTCATTCCCGCGCGCCAGCTCCGCGTCCGCACGCCTCGCGATCTCCTCCAGGTGGCCCCGCGGATCGCGGAACAGCACGGGCGACCACAGCCGCAGCAGGTTCCACCCCTGCCCGGTGAGGATGTCGGTGCGGAAGATGTCCCACTCCACGGGGTCGTCCGCGAGCGGGAACCGCGTCGTGTCGCAGAGGACGCCGATGGTGACGCCGTCGGGCTCGCGCGGGTGGCGGACGGCCACATCGACGCAGAAGCCGTCGTTGCCCCAGTGCACGATCGAGCCGACGTGCTGCTCTGTCTTCAACGCGCCCGCAAGCGACGCGGCGAGGGTTGAGGGCGCCCGCGTCTTCTCGATGATGACCTCATCAGTCGGCATCGGCTGCGGCGACTTCACCTCCACGTTGGGGTCCGGGATGGAGGGCGAGGGGTTCTCGCGGGCGTCGGCGTCGAGCTCGAGGGCCCTCTGGATGAGGCTGTACTTGGCCGCGAGGGTCTCGGCGTACAGGAGGTACGACATCAGCAGCCACCCGCCGCCGGGCTGCTGGCCCTGGGGGATGGGCGGGAGCGCGGTGTACACCTCGCGCGGGATCGACGTGACCAGGTGCACCTCGTCGCGGGCGCGGGTGACGAGCACGTTGAGCCGCCGCCCGCCGCCGGGCTGTGCGAGCGGTCCGAAGCGGCGGTAGAACCGCCCGTCGGGCGCGGGGCCGTAGGTCGTGCTGATAATGATGTGGTCGCGCTCGTCGCCCTGCACGTTCTCCAGGTTCTTGACGAACAGGCCCTCGAAGGCCCCCTTACGGCGCAGCTCGCGGGCCTTGGCGAGCGATGTGGCGAACGCCGGGTCGGCCGCGGCCAGCTCGTCGAGCTTCTCCAGGATCAGGTCGCGCTGGGCCAGGTTGAAGCACCCGATGCCGATGCTGGGCGGGTCGGCCCGTTTGAGCAGGTCGCGGACGATCTGGCACACGCGGTCCGCCTCGCGCTCGTTGGTGCGATCCTCGTACGTGCCGCCGACGTGGTAGAGCGTGAGCGGGGCGTAGCGCACGCGGTTGCGGGGGTGGCCGGGGATCGCCTGCAAACGGCGCGCGTAGAAGTGCTCGTTGCTGAACTCGATGAGGTCGCTGTTGCGGGAGCGGTAGTGGACGTCGAGGTAGCTCTGCTGGATGTCGAGCCCCAGGGCCGCACCGAGCAGGTCCTCGACCTCGCTCTGCTGGGCTTCGAAGAGCTGCTGATCGCTCTCGATCTCCTCGTTCTCGCTCACGGCGAGCGTGGTCTCGAAGAAGCGCGTGGGCGGGAGTTGCTTGGGGTCGCCGGCGATGACCACGCGCTTGCCGCGCGTGAGGACCGGCAGGGCCTCCTCCAGGCGGCACTGGCTGGCCTCGTCGAAGATGACCACATCGAAGAGCTGCTCGCGCGGGAAGATCTGCGCCACGGTCTCGGGGCTGGCCATCCACACGGGGCGCAGCTCCATGAGCGGGTCGCCGCGCTCCATGCCGCGACCCAGGGCGAGCACCTGGCGCAGGCGCATGGCGTTCCGACCGCGGGTGGTGAGGCGGCGTCGCACGTCCGCGCCCTCGGGGCTGAGTCGCGACCCTGTTGACGCCAGCAGCCGCTCCTTGGCCCTGGCGGTCCAGCGGTGCAACACCGCGTCGCGGACCTTCTGCCGCTTCTCTTCGTCGAGCTCTCGGTAGCGGTCGAACTGCGTCTGCACGCGCCGGGGGTCGAGGGACTGGAGCTTGGGGTTGTCGGCGAGGCGGCGGGTGATCTCGGCGCTGGTGACCTCGCGCTCGAGGGCGCGGATGCCCGCGACGGGGTCGGTAGACGCCGCGATGAGGGACTCGGTGGCCGCGCTCAGTGGCTTTGGGAGGCCGGCCAGCGCCTCCCTTATGCGGAGCACATCCTCGAGAGTTCGCAGGCTCGCCAGCAGCGCGCTGAACGTCGGTTCCGCTGCCGCGCCGCCGCGGAAAGTGGCGACCGAGCCCGTGAGCCACTCGCCGCTGAACATCGCCGTGCCGCTCGCCGCTTCTTCCATCACCCCCAGCGCCTTCGCCCGCGCCCCCGCGAGCCGCAGCCCTTCCAGGAGCTCCGGCGCGGCATCCTTCCGCAGGGCCTCGCGCACGAGCGGCCCGACGCTCTCCAGTGCCGGGTCGGTGAGCAGCTCCAGCACGCCCAGGACCGCCGCGTGCGACTGGAACCGGCGCTCCACAGCAAGATGGTCGGGCAGCGTGGGTGTCTGCCTCACCCCTTCGAGTTGTTCCGCGACAGCGTTCAGGATCAGCATCGCCCGCAGCCATGTCAGGAAGTCGCGCCCCCGCGTCGCGGCCGCGGCGTTCACGGGCAGGCCCAGTGGCGTCAGAACCCTCGCCGCGGCACTTTTCTTTCCGAACGCGAGGAACCCCCACCACTTGCTAGCGGTGGGCAGGTACGCCTCCAAAGCACCGATCTGCTGCGACAGCACCCCCACGGTCGGCACGCCCTGCACGCTCGCGAGCAGCTCGAGGTCCGGCGAGCCGGCACGGAAGGTCTCAAGGGCCGGGCGCGCGTCCTTGGCCAGCCGCAGCTTGACGGCGACGTCAGCAGGTGGCATGTTCGCCCAGTAGGTGCGCGTCTCGCGCGTGGCCTCCGCGAAGGCGTGGGTCAGCGCGGCGCGCAGCTGCTCGCGTTTCGCGGCCTGCTCACCCAACGGAACCGCGGGCCCGAACGGCGGGATGCGCGGGTCGATGGTCGCGTCGGCTGCCTTCGCGGCCTCCACGCACCGCGCGAGCAGCCCGCGGAAGTGGTCCATCGGCCGGCTCACCAGAGTCGCCAGCTCCACCCCCGCGGCCCTGCTCCACTCGTTGGTCGGGTACGACACATCAAGGGCCCGCTGCAACGCCTCGCGCACCACCGGCAGCACGGGCTCCAGTTCGTGCAGCGACACGCCCTCGAGGCCATCGAGCGCGGTGGCACTGCCCTCGGCCGTGAGCGCCAGCCACTGCCCCACTAGCGCGTGCAGCGACATCTCCTCACCATCGGGAGCACGCGACAGGGCGTCGTGCACCCCGGTCAGCTCGGCGTGCAGCGTGCCCAGCTCCTGGTCGATCTTCGCGACCCGCTGCTCGGCCATGGGGTGCGTCTTGACTTCGGCGAGCGTTTCCAGCTGCTCACGGATGCTCATGTACAGCTCGCGCTGGTCGCGCTGCGGGTCGTGCACGACAGCGCACAGCGAGCCCAGCCCCAACGCCGTGAGACGGTTGGCCACCACGTCGAGGGCCGTGCGCTTCTCGCAGACGAAAAGCACGCGCTCGCCGCGGGCGAGGTGGTCGCCGATGATATTCGTGATGGTCTGCGACTTGCCCGTGCCGGGCGGACCATGCACGACGAGCCCGGCGCTCGTGCGTGCGAGGGCCACCGCCCGCGCCTGGCACGGGTCCGCCGGCGCGACCAGCCGCTCGGTGGCAAAGACCTTCGGCCGCTTCTTTCTGGGCGTCGGCTCTTCAGGGGCCTGCTCCGCAACCGAGGCGTCAAGCGACACATCCGCGCGCAGGAAGCTCTCCACGGGCCCCCGCACACTCTCGCCAGCCAGCATCGCCTGCGTGTCCCGCAGCAGCCCCTGGTTGGCCATCGGGAACAGCCCCAGCACCGCCGCGTTGATGATCGCGGGCTTCGCCTCGCCCTCCTCCGCCTTCGGCGCCGCCTCCAGCGGCAGGGTCGCGGGGAGGGTGTCCGCCTGGAACAGCGCCGGGACATCGAGCTTCAGGGCCGCGCACGCGTGCCGCACCAGCTCCGCGATCTCGCGCCAGGTGTTGACGCCCTCGTCGTCGGTGAACAGCGTCTCGGCCTTCTTGCCGGTGTTCTGCTCGATCCACGCCAGCAGCGCGTCGTTCGCAACGACGCGGTCCACCTCGTCGGACTTGCACTCCACCCGCACGCCCGCGCTCGCCCCGGCCTTCAGCGTCACCGCCACCGGGATGAACGCGATGGGCGCGAGGATTCGGCGCGTGCCCTGGTGCTTGCCGAAGCTCGCGCCCGGTGGCAGGCTCACCAGCGGGTAGCCGACGTTGAGCACGTACGCGCCCGTGTCGTTCTCGTACGTGCGAGCTTCTTCGATGAGCACCCGGAGCTTGGACAGCAGCGAGTTCTGCTCGGTCCACGCCTTCTGCGCCGCGGACTCAGAGGGGTCCAGAGGCGTCTCCGAACCCTCGCCTTCGGACTTCTTGCGGAAGCGCACCTGCGTCGCCAGGCGCGCCGGCGGCTTGAGGCGGGAGGTGAGCTCGAATGCGGCGCCGTCGGACAGCAGGTCGTGCAGCGCGGCCGCCGGCTCACGGTCAGCCAGCTTGCCTAGCTGCATCAGGTCCACGCGCTGGCGGCTGCTGTGCGGGCGGCAGTTGAGGCTCGGCCCGCTGACGATCGCGGCGAACAGCCGGTCGAGCATACGGGCAAGAATCCGGTTCCCGGCGGGGTTCATGACGGGGAGTGTACGAAGCCGCCCTTGCCCACCGGTCTCATCACCGGTGGGTACGCTGACGCCCATGACGCCCGACGATTCGAGCCCCGTTCCGCACATGACCAGCGAGGAGTTCCGCGCGCTGGGGCACCGCATGGTCGACTGGATCGCGGCCTACTGGGACCGCGTGGAGTCGCTGCCGGTGCTGTCGCGGGTGACGCCGGGTGAGGTGAAGGGCGGGCTTCCCGAGTCGCCACCGGAGTCGGGGCTCGGCTCGCTCGGGGCGGAGCCGTCAGATGAATCGGGAGAGGGAGACTGGCCGCAGCTCGCCGCCGCGCCCGCGGATCAGGCGTGGTCAGCGGTGTTTGAAGACCTCGAGCGCACCATCCTCCCCGGCGTCACGCACTGGCAGAGCCCGAGCTTCTTCGGCTACTTCCCTGCCAACGCGTCGGGCCCCGCAGTGCTGGGCGAGCTGCTGAGCGCCGGGCTCGGTGTGCAGGGCATGCTGTGGGCCACCAGCCCCGCGTGCACAGAGCTCGAGGAGCGAGTGCTCGACTGGCTGGTCGAGGCGATGGGCCTGCCGCGGGAGTGGCGCAGCGACTCGGGCAAGGGCGCGGGCGTCATACAGGGCACGGCCAGCGAGGCCGCGCTCGTTGCACTGGTGGCCGCGCGCCAGCGTGCCCGCCGGCAGGGCTGGGACGGGCGGATGCGCTGACGGTGTACGCGTCCGAGCAGGCTCACTCGTCGATCATCAAGGCGGCCATGATCGCGGGGATCGCCAGCGGACCAGAGGACCGCGAGCACGTGCGGCTGGTGCCGGTGGACGCGTCGTTCGCGATGGATGCTCCCGCGCTCGCCCGCATGATCGCCGATGACATCGCGGCCGGGAAGTGGCCGTGTTTCGTGTGCGCGACACTGGGGACGACGGGGACGCTGGGGTTCGACAGCATCGTGAACATCGCGGCGGCGCGGGGCGGGGCGTGGCTGCACATCGACGCCGCGCACGCGGGCTCCGCGTGTGTGTGCCCCGAGTTCCGCTGGATGCTCGAGGGCGTCGAGCACGCCGACTCCTTCTGCTTCAACCCGCACAAGTGGCTGCTGACCAACTTCGACTGCGACTGCTTCTGGGTGCGCGACAAGCGCGGCCTCATCGACGCCCTCTCCATCACCCCCGAGTACCTCCGCAACACCGCCAGCGACTCGGGCGCCGTCACCGACTTCCGCGACCTGCAGGTGCCACTGGGCCGACGGTTCCGAGCCCTGAAACTTTGGTTCGTGCTGCGGCATTACGGGGTCGAAGGCCTGCGGGCGCAGATCCGCGAGCACGTGCGGCTGGCGGGGTTCCTCGAAGACCTCGTCCGTGCCGACGCTCGCTTCGAGCTGATCGGCGAGCGGCGGCTGAACCTCGTCTGCTTCCGCCTCCGCGGCGAGGGCCCCGCCGCCGACGAGCGCAACAAGCGGCTCCTCGACGCCGTGAACGCCTCCGGGCGTGCCTTTATCACCCACACGGTCGTGGAGGTTGGCGGCGTCCGCAAGTACGTCATCCGCGCGGCCATCGGCGCGACCCGCACGCAGGAGCGCCACGTGCGGGCTCTGTGGGAGCTGGTACAGCAGTGTGCTGCGGCGCTCTAGACCGGTACCATGGTGCACATGCTGAAGGCCCTGCCGCTGCTCCTCGCCGCTCTGCTCCTCGTCGGCTGCTCCCGCCCGACATCACCCGAGTTCCAGGTCGGCACCGGCCGCTACGCCGCCGCCTTCGACGCCGCGCGTGAGACGCTCCGCGACTACCGCTTCCAGCTCGAGCGCGTCGATGCCCAGCAGGGCGTCATTACCACGCAGCCCAAGGCCACCGCCGGGCTGGTCTCCATGTGGGACAAGGATCAGTCCTCGCTCTCGCAGGAGGTGGACGACACCGTAAACAACCAGTCACGCGTCGTCCGCATCACGTTCGAGAACGACGCGGGCGAGCCGGCACCCGTCGACCCCGCGGGCCTGTTGCGCGGACGTGTCGAGGTGACCGTGTACCGGCGTCAAAGCCCCGGCGTCCGCGTGTCGTCGCGGGCGATCGGCATGACCACCACAGCCAGCGACCCCCAGGCCGCGGCCCAGGGCGTGGGCGGCGAGTACAACGTCCCGGTCTCGCAGGACACACGCCTAGCCGCCCGCCTCGCGGCCGAGATCGAGAAGCGGCTGCTCAGGATCAAGTGAACCGCGCTTGGCGGACGCAGCCCGCGCGGTATCCTGCCGTCCATGCCGACGAAGACCGCCACCCCCGCACGCACTGGTAAAACCGTCGCAAAGGTCGCGAAGAAAGCCGCCACGTCTAAGAAAGCGGCAGGCGCGAAGCCCGCCGCGGGCATCTCTGACGGGGCGGTCGAGCGCGCCACCGGCAAGCCACAGTCCCACTGGTTCAAGGTTCTCGACACCTTCGCCAGAAAGCTCGGCGAGCACAACCACAAGCTCGCCGCCGAGCACCTGCACGACGCGCACGCCGTGCCCGAGTGGTGGTGCCAGATGGTCACGGTCGCCTACGAGCGCGACCGCGGCCTGCGCGCCAAGCACGAGCGTCCCGACGGCTTCTCCGTGAGCGCCAGCCGCACCATCAACGTGCCGATCAGCGACCTCTACAACGCCTGGAATGGCCGCGCCCGCGCCAAGTGGCTGCCCGATGACTTCACCGTCCGCAAGGCCACGCAGGACCGTTCCATCCGCATCACGTGGGGCGACGGCACGAACCTGGAGGTCATGTTCTACCCCAAGGGCGACAGCAAGGCCCAGGTGACCGTGCAGCACAGCAAGCTGCCCTCCGCCGCGGCGGGCAAGCGCGTCAAAGAGCAATGGGGCGCGCGGCTGGATGCCCTGCGCGACCTCCTGGAGCACTAACACATGCGACTTCTCGCCGCCACGGCCGCCGTTCTCCTGTGCCTTCAACACGCCCTCGCCCAGGGCTATCTCTGCGCCGAGGGCGGCGGCACCGGGCGTGGCCCCTGGGCCGCGGAGATGTACGGGTGGATGGCCGCGAAGGGTGGGAACGGGCACGTGGTGCTGCTCGGCGCGGTGGAGCTCGATGCGACCGACCAGCCCGACCCGCGGGAAGCGGCCTTCGTGAAGGCGGGCGCGAAGTCCGCCAAGAGCCTCGTCATCACCGAGAGGAACGCCGACACCCAGGAGACCTACGACGCCATCACCGCCGCATCCATCATCTTCATCCGGGGCGGGTCGCAGAGCCGCTACGTCCAGATGTGGCGCGGCACCAAAACCGAGGCCGCGATCCGCGAGGTGTTCAAGCGCGGCGGGGTTGTGGGCGGCACGAGCGCGGGCTGCGCCATCCTCGGCGAGCTCAGCTACGACGCCGTCAACGGCTCACTGCACCCCGACGAGATCGTCAAGGACGCCCGCCACCCCGACCTCACGCTCACGAAGGGCTACCTCGGGTTCGCCCCCGGCGTGCTGTTCGACACGCACTTCGGCGAACGGGCCCGGCTGCCGAGGCTGATGGCCATGCTGGCCCACGCCCGGGAGGTCCACAAGGCCGACGTGCTCGGCGTCGGGATGGACGCCCGCACCGCCCTGTGCGTCTCCCCCGATGGCACGGCGGAGGTGAAGGGCGAGGGTGTGGCCGTGCTGCTGGAGCTCTCACCCAGCTCGCGCATTGAGATCGTCAAGGACCGCCCGCCCCTGGTTTCCTTCGTCTTCATCACGATCGCCCCCGCGGGCGCGAAGCTGGACCTCAAGACGCGCCAGTTCATCACGGCGCGTGAACCGACGCCGGCGCGCACGGGCGGTTGGTCAATCACAAGCACCGAGATAGAGGTGCCCTTCACCGCCGCGCCACAGCCCGCGCCCCAGGGCGACGCGCCAGACCCGGCGAAGCGGGGATCGCCCGAGTGGACGCGCGTCGCCACGATGGGGGGCGGCCCGACCGTGTGGGTCGTCGGCAACCCTTATTCAGACGCCCGCCCCGTGATGGAGCGGATCAACACCATTTCTTGCGAGCGACAGGTGGCGGTGATGGCCCCGCCCGGCACGCAGTTGTCCTTCCTCGATACGCACATCAACATCGCGGTGCGCCCCGGGGCAACCGCGGCATCATCGGTGATACTCGACGGCGCGCACGCGCTCGAGGCATTCGCGCCCGGCTCGCTCAAGGCGGCCTCGCTGCACCGGGGTCTCGTCCACCTGCTGCCGCCCGGGTGGGGTGTCGACCTCGTCAGCGGCCAGGCTGTGCCGGCCCCGCTACCGATTCCACCGAAAGTCGACCATTCGACCGGGCTGTCGCCGGAGAGCCCGAAGCCGCGGTGAACCAGCAGCCCGGGCTGCCGTTTTCCCCCCTGAAATGCCGCCGGCTCGCCTCCCAATAACAGGGCGGAGGCTCCTATGCGCCGCATCCTGTCGCTGGTCCGCCGCCCGTTCGCCGTGCTGCTCACGCTGCCCTGGAGGGGCTACAAGGGCCTGTGGTGGGCCTTTGGCGACGAAGCGCTCGCCCCCGAGAGCATCAAGGGCACGCTGAAGGCCGGCTTCGGCTCCACCCTGCTCGCCTCATTCGCGTCCGCCATCGGCGTCTCCGCCGCGGCCGACTCCGGCGCGTTCACCGCGCCCACCGCGTGGGTTGTGTGGGGCTGGATCACGCTGCTGGCGGGCGTTCTCAGCGTGTGGGCGGTCAAGCATGTGGGGCGTCAGCAGGCCGCCCGCAAACCCGCGGACTGGAAGGCCAACGCCGCCGCCGCGGCCGCGGGTTTCCGCGACATGGGGCGCGAGGTCGCGGGCGCCGCGGTGAAGTGCAAGGACGCCACCGTCACGGTGGGCTCGCACATGGGCACGGCGGGTCGCCAGGTTGCACAGGCAGGCAAGTCCACGTGCGAGTACGCGCGTCGCGTGCGTGCGTGGGTGAGGCCTCGCCCGAGCTGAGCTCTCCAAGAAGCCGAGACTGAGCCGCTCCGGGCGAAGTCCCGGATCGGCGGACGACACTCGCTGAGGCAGACCAAGGCCACCGAGATGAGGACATCTCGGTGGCACGTTTGTCGCGGTTATGCTCATCTCATGGAGATGACGCCGCAGCGGTGGGACGCGACCCGTGACTACCTCGCCCGCGTGTTCGGCGGGTCGGACCCGCACCTTGCCACGCTGATGGACCGCGCCCGGGCCGCGGGGCTGCCCGATATCGCCGTGTCGCCCGACGTCGGCCGCCTGCTCCAGCTGCTCGCGACCACCGCCACGCAGGCCCCCGCCGCCCGCGGCGTCATCATCGAGGTCGGCACACTGGCCGGGTACTCGGGCATCTGGCTCGCCCGCGCCCTCCCGCCCGCCGGTCGCCTCATCGCCATCGAGTTCGAGCCCAAGCACGCGGCCTTCGCCCAGCGGGAGTTCGAGGCCGCGGGCCTGGCCGACCGCGTGCAGGTCATTACCGGCGCGGCCCTTGACGTGCTCCCCCGCCTTGCCCGCGAGCTCGGCCCCGCGTCCATCGACGTCGCCTTCATCGACGCCGTCAAGACCGAGTACCTCGCCTACTTCGAGCACCTCCGCCCCATGATCCGGCCCCGGCGGTCTGTTCATCGCCGACAACGCCCTGGGCGCCGGCAACTGGTGGATCGACAGCAACACCCCCGAGCAGCACGCGGTGGACACGTTCAACCGGACGGTCGCCGCGGACCCCGCCTTCGTTACCGCGTGCGTCCCGATCCGGGAAGGCGTGCTGATCGCGCGCAAGTCATGAGCTTTGCGGCGACCGTTCGTAACGAGCCCCGAACGAAGTGAGCGGGCCGGGCAGCCCTGCGTGCAAGGTTGACCGGAGGACCCGTCACTGCGTTTCGGGCTCGTTCCCAACGGGTCTCGCACGCACCAAACCCGCCGGTATGCTGTCCACCATGATCTGGCTCTACATCGCCCTCGCCGCCATCGGCCTGCTCGCGCTCTTCCTCCTGACCATGCACCTTCTCGGCAAGCGCCTGCCCGAGGAGCACACCGCCAGCGCCGCCATCACGCTCAACCAGCCGCAGCAGGTCGTGTGGGACACCATCGCCGACATCGCCGGCCATAAGAACTGGGTCAAGGGCATCAACAAACTGGAGCGCCTGCCCGACCGCGACGGGCACCCCGTGTGGAAGCAGCAGATGGGCCGCAACAGCTTCGTGCTGGTGTTCAGTGAGATCCAGCCGCCCACCCGCATGGTCGGCACCATCGCCGACGACGCCCAGTTCTTCAGCGGCAACTGGGAGTACCTCGTGTCACCCGAGGGCGGCGGCACGCGCGTCACGCTCACCGAGCGCGGGCGCGTAAAGCACGCCATCCCCCGCGCAATGATGGAATACCTGTTCGGCAAGGACACCTACCTCAAGCGGCACCTGCGCGACCTCGCGGCGAAGTTCGGCGAGAAGGCCCCGTTCTGACCCGCGGCCCTGAACAGCACACCCAGCGCACGCCCTCATACCCTTCCCGCATCATCTACCTCGATAACAACGCGACCACGCGCCCCAGCGAGGCGGTGGTGCGCGCGGTGGAAACAGCCCTCCGCGAGTACTGGCACAACCCCTCGAGCGTGCACCGAGCGGGCCAGGCCGCGCGCCAGCAGGTGGAACTCGCCCGCCAGTCCGCCGCCGACCTCATCGGGGCCAAAGCCCGCGAGATCACCTTCACCTCCGGCGGCACCGAGGCCATCGACCTCGCCGTCCGCGGCGTGCTGCACGCCCTGCCCGAATCGCGGCGCGTGCTCGTGACCACCAAGGCCGAGCACGCGGCCGTGCGTGACATTGGCGAAGAGTTGGAGAAGACCGGGCACACCCGCTGGCTCCGCCTCTCGAGCCACGGCCTCATCGACCTCGCCGACCTCGCCGCCAAGCTGACACCGGATGTCGGCCTCGTCAGCGTGCAGTGGTGCAACAACGAAACCGGCGTCGTGCAGCCGGTGGCCAACATCGCCCGCCTCTGCCGGGAACGCGGCGTGCTGTTCCACTGCGACGGCACGCAGTGGGTCGGCAAGGAGCCCGTCACCGAACTCCCCTGCGACCTGCTGACCTTCTCCCCCCACAAGTTCCACGGGCCAAAGGGCGTCGGCGTGCTGTGGGTGCGCAGCGGCGTGCGGCTGCGCCCGCGCGTCCTGGGCACCCAGGAGCTGGGTCGACGCGGCGGCACCGAGAACGTCGCCGGCATCATCGGCGCGGGCGTAGCCTGCGCGGAGGCGGCGGAGTGGTTTAAGAATGCGGGCGAGCGCGAGCGGCTCCAAGGACTGAGGGATCGGTTTGAATCGCTCGTTGTGAGGGCTGTGCCGGATGCGGTGGTCAACGGAACTCCCACTGGAAGACATAGCGACGAAGACGTCGCCATGGCACGCGGAGCAGCCGCCGTGCCACGCATCTGGAACACCACCAACATCGGCTTCCCGCGCCTGGAAGCCGAGGCCCTGCTGATGCTCCTCAGCGAGCGCGGCCTGTGCGCCTCCGCCGGGGCCGCGTGCAGCTCCGGCTCGCTCGACCCCTCCCCGGTCCTGCTGGCCATGGGCGTGCCCGAGGAGGTCGCCCACGGCTCGGTCCGCTTCAGCCTCTCGCGCGAGACCACCCCGGCCGAGATCGAGCAGGGTGCGGCCATCGTCATCGAGTGCGTGGACCGGTTGCGGAGGTCGATGACGTGATCGACGGGGTTGCCCGCATACCCTCGGGGTCATGAGCCAGTACAGCCCGGGCTACCCCAACTACCCCTCCGAGCCCTACGTCGAGCAGCGGACCAGCGTCATGGCCGTGCTGTCGCTGGTCTTTTCCCTGATCTGCTGCCCGCCCGGCCCCGCCGTGCTGGGCACGCTCTTCGGCGTCGCCGCCCTCATCGTCATTGCCAACAGCAACGGCCGCCTGGTGGGCCGCGGGCTGGCGATCGCCGGCATCATCATCTCGCTCGTGGTCTCGGCCGTGTGGCTGGGGCTTTCGATCGGCGGCGGGCATCTGTGGGCCGGCTACCAGCGCGAGGTGGCGACGCCGCTCACCGAGAAGTTCCGCGCTCTTGATACCGGCGACTACACCACCTTCCGCACCATGCTGACCCCCGAGGCAAACGCTCGCATCACCGACGCCGACCTTGACACCTTCCGGTCCTCCTACCAGGCGGAGCTCGGGCACGTGACCGGCGCCCCCGGCACGCTGATCGAGTTCGGCAAGGCCGCCATGGGCTCGGCCGACGCCTTCCAGGCCGCGCAAGGCCGCAACGACGTCTTCCCGCTCGTGATGACCTTTGACAAGGGCTCGGGCGTCGCCTGGCTGCAGCTCGACCCCGCCGGCCGAAGCAGCAGCAAGAACAATCAGCAGCCGCAGTTCTCCAACGTGATCATCTCCAGCCCCAAGGGCAGCAAGTGGACCCTGTGGGACCCCGCCCGCCTGCCCCCCGGCAGCAACCCCACGACGCCAGCACTGCCCGACGGCTCCAAGCCCGACGCGCCGACCGCTCCCACACCCGAGAATCCTGCGGACGCGCCGGCCGATCAGCCGACGGAGACTCCCGCGGAGACGCCCAAGCCCCCGTCGGGCGGCTGATCGCCGCGGCAGCCGGGCAGAGCGCGCAAGGGACCCTCATGGACGAGCCCGTCATCCAGTGCCAGGGCGTGGTCAAACGCTTCGACGGGCGGGCCGTGCTCCAGGGCGTCAACCTTGAGGTCCGCCGCGGCGAAACCATGGTCATCATGGGCGGCAGCGGCTCGGGCAAGAGCACGCTGCTCCGCCTCATCATCGGCTCGTTCCGCCCCGAGGAGGGCTCGATCCACGTCCTTGGCGAGGACATGACCGCCGCCACCCCCGCGCGCCTCGACGAGGTCCGCAAGCGCTTCGGCATCCTCTTCCAATCGGGCGCCCTGTTCAACTCCATGACGCTCGCGGAGAACGTGGCCCTGCCCATCCAGGAGCACACCGAGCTCTCCCGCAACATCATCGATATCCAGGTGAAGATCAAACTCGAGCTCGTCGGTCTGCTCGAGCACGCCGACAAGTACCCCTCGCAGATCTCCGGCGGCATGAAGAAGCGGGCGGGCCTGGCCCGCGCCCTCGCCCTCGACCCCGAGATCCTCTTCTACGACGAGCCCAGCGCCGGCCTGGACCCCGTCACCAGCGCCCAGATCGACCAGCTCATCATCGACCTCAGCAAGAAGCTCGGCGTCACCAGCGTGGTCGTCACCCACGAGATGGACTCGGCCTTCACCATCGCCGACCGCATGGCCATGCTCGACAAGGGCCGCATGCTCACCGTCAATACCCGCGAGTGGTATGACCGCGTCCGCAAAACCTCCGAGGACGCCGCCGCGGCCCTCTCCCCCGACGAGCGCCTGATCCGCCAGTTCCTCCGCGGCGACGCCCAGGGCCCCATCACCGACCGGCGCGACCAGGGGCTGCTCGAACGCGAGCTGTTCGGAATGACCAGGCCGCTGGCTGTTCCCAGTATCGAACCCACCCGGGGCTGAGGGACTGCGATAGACGTTCGGTACGAGCCCCGAACGCAGTGAGCGGGCCGTGCCACCTTCGACGCCGCTCCGCCCACAGACCCGTCACTGCGTTCCGGGCTTGTTCACAACGTGATAGAGTGCACCCATGTCCACCCGCGCAGCGCGGAACAACATCCTGGCCGGCGGCTTCGTGCTCACGGCCCTCGCCCTTGGCGTCTGGGCCAGCTTCAAGCTCAGCTCTGTCCCGCCCATGAGCGGCCTCACCCGCTTCACCGTCCGCTTCTCGCTGGAGGACGGCGCCACCGGCCTCAAGCCCGGGTCCGAGGTACTGCTCGCGGGGCAGCGGATCGGGCGCGTGCTGGCCGTGGACTTCGCCCGCCAGGACGGCGTGCCGACCGGTGTCGTCGTCGATGTCGAGACCCGCGCGGACGTCACCATTTACGAGGACGCCGGCGTCTTCCTCCAGCTCCCCCTGCTCGGCACGCTCAGCAGCATCAACATCTCCAGCGTCGGCACCGGGCGCGTGCCCCAGCACATCGGCGCCACTGCGAAGGTCGAGACCGGCGACACCGTCCCTGGCAAGCTCGCGCCGCCCGCCTTCCTGGCTCAGGCCGGCTTCGGCAGCGAGCAGGTGTCGCAGATGCGCTCCTCCCTCGCCTCCCTCGAAGCCTCGCTCGCGCGCGTCGCCGGCCTCATCGAGCGCTCCGGCCCGATGGTCGAGACCAGCCTCTCCGACGCCCAGGCACTCATCAACCAGCTCCGCAGCAAGCTCAGCGAGTGGTCGGTCCTCGTCGACCGCACGGCAGCGAACATCGAGAAGGCCTCCCAGCGCCTCGACCCCATGCTCAGCAATGCGGAGACCTCCCTCGATGACGCCGCGGCCACCGCCACCGAGGTCCGCCGCCTCGTTGCCGACAACCGCGACCGCCTCACGCAGATCCTCGCCAACCTCGAGAGCGCCACCGCCAAGCTCGACCGCGAGACCCTCACGCACCTCAACGACGCCCTCGCCAAGGGACGCGACGCCCTCGACACCTTCTCCGGCGCGCTCGCCACCGTCACCACCGTGGTCAAGCAAGAGACGCCCAGCCTGCACCGCACAATGGCCAACCTGCGGCTGATGAGCGACCAGCTCAAGCTGACCGCCATCGAGATCCGCAGCCAGCCCTGGCGCCTGCTCCACACTCCCACCACCAAGGAGCTGAGCACGCAGGTGCTCTACGACGCCACCCGCGCCTACGCCGAGGCCGCGAGCGACCTCCGCGCCGCCAGCGAGGCCCTCAAGGCCGTGCAGACCGGCGATGGCGCCGCCGAAGCCAGCGAAACCCTCACCCGCGCGGTCGAGAAGTACCGCGCCGCCGAGAAGGCGCTGATGGAGCGGCTGATCGCGGAAGAAAAGTAAAGAGCCGATCGCGTAAGCGATCGAATCTCATCACGACGGCAAGCTGCGCGTCATCTCAGCACGCCCCCGCAGTCTCGGCCTGAACCGAACCCGTCGCGGGCGACCGCGCAGCCGCGTGGACAAACAGCACATTCCCCCACGCCATCCCCTTCGGCGTCGCGCAGTGCGTATAGAACGTCACCACCCGGAACCCCAGCGGCGCCAACAACTGGTCGATATCGCGGAAGTTGGAGTGCGGCTCGGGGGTCACGCGGTCGAACTCGCACTCCACCATCACGGCCCGCACGCGCCCGGCCGCGAGGGTGCCCTCGAAGCCGCGGAGCACCTGCACGTCAAAGCCCTCGGTGTCGATCTTCAGCAGGTCGATCGAGGTTAGCCCCTCCCCGGCCATCCAGCGGTCGCCGGTAGTGATCCGCACCATCGCCGTGTTGGTCGCCCCCGCGCCGGCGCGGTTGAGCACCGAGTTGCGCTCATCCGCCTGCCCCAGCTCGATGGCGACGGTCTCCTCGCGCGCGCCCAGGCCGAAGGGGATGGCCCGCACCCGGGGCAGGTGCGCGACATTGGTGCGCAGCTGCTCATAGGTCGCGGGCACGGGCTCGAAGGCGTAGATGTTCGCTCCCGGGAACGCGCGGGCGTACTCAAGCGCGGTCTGCCCCATGTTCGCGCCAACGTCCAGGATGGTCGCCGGCGCCCCGAAGAGCCGCTCAACGTCGTACGCCGGGACGATGCCGAAGGGCAGGAGCCGCTTGCGAAAGACCAGGACCCCCGCGCGGGCAAGCAGCGACTGGAGTGTCTTGATGGGTCTCAACGGATGTCTCCCACACGGTGACTCACACCGGCACTATACATGACCGCCGCGGCGATGCTGCCTAAATCACGCTCGCGGGGGGGTTACGCTCAAGTGATTCTCACGCCGGTGTTTGGACGCGCTCAAAAACAGCGAGGGCCGGCGCTGGGCCGGCCCCCGGAACGACGTATGGAAGAGAGCTCTCAGACCCCCAGCATCTTCATCACGTTCTTCTGGATATCAGTCGCGGTGAGGCCGCACATCGCCAGCACCTCCTCCGGCGTCCGGGCGCTCTTCGGAATCCGCTTCACGTGCATCTGCTGGAGCTTGAAGGCGTCGCCGCTTTCGAGCAGTGCGTCGGCCACGGCGGAGCCGATGCCGCCGCCGAAGTTGTCCTCGATGGTCATGCACAGGCCGTTGTTGGCGCCGATGATGTCGAGGAGCGCGTCGGTGTCGAAGGGGATGGAGTAGAGGTCGACGAGCGTCGCGGAGACGCCGGCCTTGTCGAGGAGCTCGACGGCCTTGTTGGCCTCGTGCACCATGTAGCCGGAGGCACAGATACAGATGTCGCGGCCTTCGTTGAGCACCTCGAAGCCGCCGAGGTTGAACACCACGTCGTCGCTGTAGATGAACTCGGTGTCGGCCCGCAGCGTCCGCATGTAGCAGACGCCCTCGTACTCGGCCATGACCTGCGTGAGGGCGTACGCGGCGTAGGCGTCGCTGGGCTGGAGGATGTAGCAGCCGGGGTTGCCGCGGTGGTCCTTCATGGTGGTGAAGGCGCGGAACCAGGAGACGTCGGGCAGCGACATCTGGCTGGGCCCGTCGGCGGCGAGCGTGACGCCCGCGTGGCTGCCGACGATCTTGAGGTTGGCGCCCGAGTAGATCGCCATCTCGATCTGGTCGTACGCGCGGGTGACGAACTTGGCGAAGGTGCTGGCGAAGGGGACCTTGCCGCCCGCGGCGACGCCGGCCGCGACCGAGTACATGTTCTGCTCGGCGATCTTGCATTCGAGGAAGCGCGGCGCGGTCTTGGTGTCCTTCTTGAAGTACTCGGCGAAGGTGGAGTTGGAGACGTCGGCGTCGAGCACGACGATCTTGGGGTTGACCTGGCCCATGGCACGCAGGGCGATGCCGTAGGCGCGGCGGGTGGCCATGTTGCCCGAGTGGATCATCGACTCCATGTCGAACTTCTTCATGGCCTCGGTGAGCGTCGGGTACTCGGGGCTGGTGTAGTCCTGCTCGGGGGCGTCGGCGGGGTTCTGGATGGTGAACTGGTCGGTGGTCGCGAGCGCGGTGGTCGCCTCGACGCGCTTCTGGTCGAGCTCGGCGTAGGCCTTCTTGAGGGCGTCGCCGGTGGGCGGCTTGCCGTGCCAGCCCGCGCCCTGGAGCGAGGGGCAGCCCCAGCCCTTGACGGTCTTAGCCACGACGGCCATGGGCGTGCCGTTGCGGTTGTCCTGAAGGGACGCAAAGGCGTCGAAGGCGTTCTTGATCTGCGAAGGGCTGTGGCCGTCGATGATGCGGGCGTCGAAGCCGTAGGCCTTGAGCTTCTCGGCGAGGACCTCGGCGGACTGCTGGTTGCTGACGCGGTCGGCCTGGCCGTAGTCGTTGCAGTTGAAGATGGGCAGCACGTTGCGGAGCTTGCGGTCGATGATGTAGTCCATCGCCTCGGCGATCTGGCCCTCGCGGCTCTCACCGTCGCCCATGATGCAGTAGATGCGCTTGTCCATGTTGTCCAGGCGCGCGGCCTCCGCGAGGCCCGCGGCGACGGAGAGTCCCATGCCCAGCGAGCCGGTGGCGGCGTCGAAGAAGGGGAAGCCTTCCATCGGGTTGGGGTGGCCCTCGAGGATGCTGGTGCCCATGCGCAGGCCCTTGAGCTCATCGACGGTGAGCTTCTTGCGGGTCTCGCCCTTGCCCACCATGACGCCCAGCTTGGCGGCGGCGGCGTACACGATCGGCACTGCGTGACCCTCGCTCAGCACCAGCCGATCCGACGTCGGGTAATCGGGGTACTCGGGGCTCCAGCGCATGGCGGAGAACATGAGCACCGTGACGATGTGGCCGAGGGACATGGCGGAGCTGGGGTGGCCCGAGCCCGCGGCGGCGCACATTTCGAGGGAGAGACGGTCGAGCTCGATGGCCTGGGCGTTGACGACGGCTTCGAAAGACATTCGCGTGGCTCCCTTTGCTTGACCCGGCCTCTCGCCGTTTCGGCGGACCTTCTCCCCCGTTGCCACGCGCCCGGGAGGGAGAGAGGAGGAGGGGGATAAGGAGCCTGCGAGAGGCCGTGCGGACTGTTGGACTGCGACACACCCACCACCTGTCCCTGCACCCGGACACCCACGCGGGCGCCACGGCAGCAGGGCCCCCGGCCAAGCCCTCTCCTCGAGGTGCCCGAACCGGGGCAGGTCCGGGAGTATCTGGCCTGACGCCGGGCTTGGCAAGGGGCGGACCCCCACCGGGTGCAAAAGTTGTGCCATGCGGCGGGGCTGCGGAGAGCCCGGGGAGCGCAAGAAACGTTCGCAACGAGCCCCGAACGAAGTGAGCGGGCGGTGCTGCCCTCGTCACCGATCACCCCGAGGACCCGTCACTGCGTTCCGGGCTCGTACCGAACGGTTCAGGCGCTCGCCCCCAGCGCGTCGTTCGTAACGAGCCCCGAACGAAGTGAGCGGGCGGTGCTGCCCTCGTCGCCGGCCCCGAAGAGGACCCGTCACTGCGTTCCGGGCTCGTACCCAACGCCACTCGTCCGATCAATCCGCCGGATCGTCCCACGGCTCATCCCGATACGTCGCGTTCCGCCCCTTCGTTGCCGGCTGGCGGTGGTGCCACCAGATCTGCATGCCCTTGAACAGTGGCACGAGCAGCGCGATCCCCACCATCACCCAGCACGCGTCGCTCATGCCCCCTTCGGCCCCCACCTCACCAGATGAACCGCATCGACCCGAAGTCCGGGATCGGCACAGGCACGGGGCCGCGCCGCGGCGCGGGGAAGTAGACCAGGAAGGCCTTGCCGATGAGCAGGTCGCGGTGAACCACGCCGTGGGTGTCGTCGATCTCGTCCACCCACGGGTTGTGCGGGCCCCACAGCCGCCCATCCAGGCTCATCGGGCTGTTGTCGCCGCAGGTGAAGAACTGGTTGGGACTGAGCACGGCCGTGGTCGCGGGCGACAGCGTCTTGCCGGGCTGCCCCTCGCGCCCGCTCAGCGAGTTGTACAGGGCGGGCTGGTAGTAGATATCCCGCTCGATCGCTACGCGGTAGAGCGTGAAGGGCCCACCGGCGAACTCAAAGTGCGCCCCCGCCTGCTTGTAGTTGTTGGGCTGCATGAGGTAGAAGGGGTCGCCCTGCACGCGCTTGAGGTCCACCCCCAGCGACCGCTGCACCCGCTCCGCGGGCGACCAGTGGTACTCGGCGTACGCCACGCGCGAGTCATTCACGAACAGCGACATCGACTGGTCCACGTGCCAGAAGTCCAGGTTGGTCACCACGCCCGGCGTCAGCGGCTGGTCGAGCTTCGCCGTCGCCAGCGGCTGCCAGGGGCCGTCGGGGTTGATGCCGTCGGCCTGCCGCATCTGCAGCGTGACATCCGCGCCCGCGACCTCCGCCCGGAACTCGTGCCCGCGGGCGTTCACCACGGCCGCGACGCGCTGGCCCTCCTTCTCCGGGCGGATGCCCAGCGAGAGCCGGATGTCGCTCGTGGGGAACACCTGGAACCGCCCCGGCGAGGTCTCGTTGTACGCGACAAAGTCGGTGATCTGCCGCCCGGGGTGCCACGTCAGCGATGTCGGTGCCTGGCCCGTGTACTCGTAGTCTTTGCGGTCCGCCAGCTTCCAGCTGTTGGACTGGTCGCGGGGCGCGACCCACGGGGCCACGTACGCCGCGGCCGAAATAGGGGTGTACTCGCTGCTGAAGATCGGCTGCCACATGGCCCGCTGGGCTGCCTCGGGCTTGCGGGCGACGCGCCACTTGTTGCCGCCCCACAGCCGCTCCTCGGGGTTCACCTGCTCGCCGGGCGCGACGGGCTGCACAAACACATCGCCGTCGATCATGGCCACCATCTCGTTGGGCAGGCCAATCAGCCGCTTGATGTAGTTGATGCCCGGGTCCGTCGGGTTCTTGAACACCACCACGTCCCACCGCTTGGGGTCGTAGATGGAGTAGAGGTACTTCATCACGAAGATGCGGTCGCCCCACAACCGCGGCGTGTTCCGCGCCGGCAGCGGCTGCCCCGTCATCGGGTCGTTGACGTTCACCCCGGTCTGGATCGGGGCCGGAACGGTCCCGGTCTGGTCCAGGTACTCCTTGGGACCGGTCGTCCACTCATAGCCCGAGTACGGGCTCTTGTACCGCATGTGCGCCCCCAGCAGCGTGGGCGCCATGGAGCCGGTGGGGATCACGAACGCCTCGATCACGAACCCGCGGAACACGAACGCCATCGCGAAGGCGATGATGATCGAGGTGATCGTCTCTTTGATCTGCGTCGGCTGCTGCTCGGGCTTGGCGTCGGCCATGGCCCAAGAGTATGGCCCGCGGGGAATACCAAACACGGAGGCACGGAGATCACTGAGCGAAGACAGGAAAAGTCAGAACCAGAAAAGAACTCGGGGGCGATCACGCAGGGGTCTCATGCTCCCGCCTTCAATCCGATCCTGCTTCCATTTCCTATTCCCCGCTCCGTGCCCTCCGTGCCTCCGTGTTTGGTACCCGCCTTTACGAGATCGAGAAACTGGGCCGCGCGGCCTGCGACTTCATCGCCGCGACCGCCACCTGCTGCTCCACGCTCGCCACCAGCGCGGTCAGCGTCGCCCCCAGCTGCTGCCCCGCGCGGTCGCTGCCGGTGAAGTTGGCCGTGGGGTCGCCCTTGTCCGAGTTTGCCCGCAGCGACATCGTGATCGGCACCGCCCCCAGGAACGGCACGCCCAGCCGCGCGGCCATCTGCTCGGCCCCGCCGCGTCCGAAGATGTCGTACACCTTGCCGTCGTCGCCCACGAAGAAGCTCATGTTCTCCACCACCCCCAGCACGTCGATCTGGAGCTGCTGGAACATCCGCGCGGCCCGCGTCGCGTCGTCCTGGGCCACCTTCTGCGGCGTGCACACCACCACCGCCCCCGTGAGGCGCAGCATCTGCGCCATGGTCAGGGCGATGTCGCCCGTCCCCGGCGGCAGGTCGATGATCAGGTAGTCCAGCTCGCCCCAGTTCGTCTGCTCGGTGAGCTGCTTGAAGGCCCCATGCGCCATCGGCCCGCGCCAGATGAGCGGCTTGTCAGGCTCCACGAGCTTGCCCATCGTCATCACCTTGATGCCGTGGACCAGGAAAGGCTGGAGCATCCCCTCCAGCACGTGCGTCTGGTGGGACTCAAGGCCCAGCATGGTGGGCATCGAGGGGCCGTAGATGTCGGCGTCCAGCAGGCCCACGGCGTGCCCCTTCCGCGCCAGCCCCACGGCCAAGTTGAGGGCCACCGTGGACTTACCCACGCCGCCCTTTCCGGCACCCACCGCAACAATGTGCCGCACTCCCGGTAGACCCGAGGGCGAACCCCCCTGCTGGCCCGGGCGCAGGCCCGGGATGGGGGTGTGCCCGCCGGTGGCGGGCGGCGGCTTCGAACCTGCCTGTGAACCAGCCGGCGGCGGGTTCATGGAGCCGAACCGGGCCGTGTGAGCCACCTTGCCGCCGGGGCCGACGAACTCGGCGATGAAGGAATCAAGCTTGACGCCCTGCGATTGCGCTTTAGTCTGCAAGGCGTTATGGGCTTGTGCGGCCAGGGTCTGGCAGTCGGCAGGGCTGGCGTTCAGCCCCAGGCGCACGCTGGCGTAGGTATCGCAGGCCGCGACGTGCAGAAGGCACGCGGCAAGGTCGGAGGTCCCTGTTCGAACAGTGCCCAGGGCCTCGCGGACCAGTTCCTTGGTGATCGACATGGCCGATGGTAGGTGTTGGCAATAGGGCTTACAGCCGGCCGTTGGGCCGCAACAGGAGACCTTGGCATGAAACTCAGCGTGATCCTCGCGGCAGGTCTGGCGGTGAGCGTCGGCTGGAGTGCGTTCGCCCAGTCGAAGGAACAGCCTGCGAGCGACGAGCCCGTTCTCAAGGGGCCCACCGTTAAAGAAGAGGGGGTCGCCGGAGAGCAGCGGCAGTTCGCCCCGGGCCGCGCCCGCGGCAAGGAGATGATGGGCGGCGAGATCCCCCACCGGCTGTTCATGCGGGCGGTCGAGTCCCTCCGCAACAGCGACGACATGGACCTCCGCCTGACGCCCGAGCAGCAGTCGCAGATCCGCCGCATCAACGAGGCCTTCACCTCGAGCATGGGCAAGTATCGCGAGGACCACCGTGAAGAGGTGCGGGAACTGCTCGGCATGCTGACGCCCGAGGACCGGCGTCGGGCGATGGAGTTCCTGGCCCGCCAGGGCGAGAACCGCCGCCCCCAGCTGGATCAGCGCAAGAACAGCGTGACCAAGAAGGACGGGCAGAAGAGCGGCTCGATGGAGGAGCAGACCGACCCCCGCAAGGCCGAGGAGGCGCGGGAGCGGATCAAGGAGCTGTTGGCCGGCGCCCCCACGCCCGCAGACACACACGCCAAGATCCACGCCCTGCTGACCGATCCCCAGAAGCAGGCCTTCAAGGACCAGCTCCAGAAGCTCCGGGACGAGATGAGCGCCCAGCGCGAGATGGACCAGCGCAAGAAGGACGGGGTGAAGCCGGGCGCCGGCAAGAAGCCCGAGGCTCAACCCGAAAAGAAGCCCGAGGCCAAGCCGGAGGAGAACCCCTCCGAGGTCGTGCCCCAGCCCAGCAGCGGCGGGGGCGAGAAGGGCCCCGGCAAGCGGGCCGGCAACGGGCAGGACCCCAAGCGCGAGGCCATCAAGCGCTACCTGGACAAGAAGGAGTGGAAGAAGAAGCAGAAGGAGAAGGCCCCCGACTGAGCTTCCGCTCCAACGAACGACCCGGTGCGTGTAGGGGTGTTTCGCAGCGCACGCCCGGGTGAATGGCAGGGCCGATCAAGCGGGGTCGGCCCTGCCTGCTTTTTGGAACTGCCCGTGATCAGCTTGTGGAACTCACGCGCGGGACAGCCGTCGGATGACCACCGGGTGATCACATCCAGCTGGCACGCGGAATGCGAAGAGAGTGGGCGGCGGGGGAAACCCTGTTAATCGAGACGGGAACTTTGGGGCTTCCGCAACGCACCGACCGATACGACTCTATACTCCACTGATCTCTCTCTCCTCCAGCGGGGCGCTGTCTTTGATGGCGCCCTGCTTGTTTTTGCGGAACGTCTAGCGGGATTTGCACCGCGGGCGCGTCCCCTCGAGGCTCCAAGCACCCATGACCACCCAGCCTGTGCTCGTGACCGGCGCCGCCGGGTTCATCGGCTCTCACGTCGCCGCGGCCCTCCTGGCCCGCGGCCAGCGCGTCATCGGTGTGGATAACTTCGACCCCTTCTACGACCGCGCCGCCAAGGAACGCAACCTCTCGGAGCTCGGGTATCCCCTCTCTCCGAGACGGGCGGATTCCGCCTTCGAGTTCCACGAGCTGGACATCACGGACGCCACCGGCTTGGGCTCGCTCATGCAGCGCACCCGCCCCGAGGGCGTCATTCACCTGGCCGCGAAGGCCGGCGTGCGCCCCAGCATCCAGGACCCCGTCGGCTACTCCAAGGCCAACGTCCTCGCGACGAGCGTCATCCTCGAGGAGGCCCGCAAGGCCGAGTGCTCGCGGGTGGTGGTCGCGTCCTCGAGCTCGGTCTACGGCAACTCCCCCACCGCCCCCTTCAGCGAGACCCAGGACGTCAACCAGCCCATCAGCCCTTACGCGGCGACCAAGAAAGCCTGCGAGCTGATCGGCTACACGCATTGGCACCTCACGAAGCAGCCGGTCGCCATGCTGCGGTTCTTCACCGTCTTCGGACCACGCCAGCGCCCGGACCTCGCGATCAACCTGTTCATGCGCAAGATCTGCGCGGGTGACACGGTGCAGCTCTTCGGGGACGGCACCAGCCGCGACTACACCTTCATCGATGACATCGTCAGCGGCGTGCTCGCGTCGTATGACCGCATCCCGCAGTATGGCTACCGCGTGTGGAACCTCGGCGGCAACCACCCGATCGGCCTCGATGAGATGGTGAACACCATTGCGAAGGTCGTCGGCCAACCCGCGAAGATCGAGCGCGGCCCCATGCGCCCCGGCGACGTGCAGCGCACTTGGGCCGACCTCACCCGCGCCACCGCCGAGCTCGACTATCAACCAAAAACCCCCTTCGAGGAGGGGGTTGGTCGCCAGTGGGCGTGGATGAAGAGCGTGCGGGCCTAGTCCTGGTCCTGCTCCTCACGGGCCTGCTTGTTCATCGCGTCGATGAGGCCCTGCGTCTTGTCGGCCTGCATCTGCGGCTGACCCTTCACCTTGCGGTTGAACCGCTGGGTGATCGTCACCGCCAGGCGCGGCTGCTTGCCATTGCCCGCCGCGGGCTGCTGCCCGCCCGATGATCCACCAGCGCCGCCCGACCCACCGGGCGCGGGCTGCCCGCCGCTGACCGGCTTGGTGGAGGGGCGGATGCCCAGGAACCCGGTCACCTTGCGGTTGGTGGTCGGCTTCAGCTGCTGATTGATGCGCGGCTGGGTGGTGATGGCGCCGTTCCCGCCAGAGCTCCCGCCCGAGCCCCCCGAGCCCGAGGACCCGCCGCCCGTGGGCGGGGGCTGCGGCTGAGGCTGGGGCTGAGGCGCGGGAGCCACGTAGTTCGGCAGCCGGCCGTTCTTGAGGTTCTGGATGTAGGGGTCGCTGGCGACGATGGCCGCGGGCAGCGAGGTCTCCCAGCTGCGGGCGATGTTCACGTTCCGCGGCGCGTCCATGTCCACGAAGAGGATCGGCACGTAGCCCCAGGACGCGAAGCGGCGCACGTCCGCCTCGATCAGCGCGGGCGACGCCTCGAGCCCGAAGTACTGCCGCTGGAGGTGGTAGTGCAGCGAGGCCCAGTGCTCGTGCCCGGGCACGATGAAGTCCGCCAGCACGTGCGGGCCCTTGATCGCGTACATGTCGGCCACGCTCGCGGGGCGGCCATAGTCCGCGGCCACGCCCTCCAGGTAGCTGGCGGCGACCAGGTTCATCACGTCGCTCATCCACGGCTCGGTCACGAAGGACACGCCGGGGAAGCGGGCCTGCATGTCCTGGAGCCAGGGGATGGACTTCCACACCGGGCAGCGGCGGTGGCCGAAGGTGTCCAGGCCCACGACGCGGGCGCCGGTGTCATAGATGGCCTGCATTTCACGGAGCTGGATGGCCGCGAGCTCGGGGTTATCAGGGTCAAAGAGGATGGCCTCGTTGGTGTCCCACTGGCGGCAGATCTCGAGGGCACGCCCCCACCACACGCCAACCTCGCGCCCATCCGTAGCCAGACGCGCCAGGCCGATGCTGGGGTCGAAGATGGTGGAGAGCTTCGGATGGTTGCGCAGCGGGCTGGCCACGAGGTAGGGGTAGTTGAGGTGCTTGTTGTTGCGGTACCAGCCCGAGAGGCCCCAGATCATGCGGCTCTTGTAGTCAAAGCGGCCGAAGGACTCGACGGCCGGGCCCCAGCCGCGGAGGTCGGGGCGGATGTCGTTGCGGTAGGCGTAGATGTTGGTATCGGAGTGGTTGCTGCCCTCGGAGGCGCTCATGCCCAGCACGGGCGAGGTGCGGCGCATGTACTTGACGCCGCCGTAGAGGCTGCGGAAGTAGTTGCGGTAGGGCATGAGCGTGGTGACCCAGTTCTGCACGTCGCGGGTCATGCGCACGGAGACCACGTAGGTCAGCGTCTCGCCGGGGGGGATGATGCAGGGGTGGTTCTGGCGGGTGTAGACCGTCTCGCCGCCCAGGTTGCACAGGTTCATCCACACCAGCCAGCCCTTGCCGGCGGGGCCCTCGGCGAAGGAGCTGCCGGGGCTGGCGATGCCCACGGTCACGTCGTGCTTGTACTGCATCAGCGGGTACTGGATCGACACGCCGAACGCCACGTTCTGGTTCTTGATCACCATCACCGGCGAGTAGGTCGCGTCGGGGTACTGCGCGCCGAACGACGCCATCGCGGGGGCGTCGCGGTTGATCTTGACCATCTTCGCGGCCTTACGCCCGTCGAGGTACTCGATCTCGTGCCCGAGGTTGTAGATGCCCGTCGAGATCGTGCCCGCGCGCTGCGGCTGCTGTGAGGTGTTCGTCAGCTTGATCAGCACGTCGGCGCCGGTCGGCTGGGTCTGCAGCGTCAGCTCATGGGTGACGCCCGGGCCCGAGTCGCGCACCATCTTGAAGCCCTGGCGGGCGATCAGGTAGGCGCCCGTCGCGGCATCGCGCATCTCCAGCTGTCCTTCCACCAGCCGGCAGTTCACCTGGGCCGGCCCAGTCTCCAGCGCGGGGAGCTGGTGGGCCTGGGAGATGGCGGCCGCGATCGCCGCGGCCGCTGCACTGATCGCTTGCAAGAGCTTCATGGCACCTTCCTGCTCGGGGCGCAATGTGCCCCGGCCATCGACTATCGTCGCACCTGTTCTTCCGCTGAACGGATGAACCCATCCTTCCCAATGTGACGTGATTCTGGGGCCTGTGCACGCGTTCTACTCGCGCGGCGCGTCACCAACGCCGCTGGTTAGCGCAGGCCGCACGCCCGGAGCGTGTCCTCTGAAATTCTGGTGAGGCAGGTGGCCGCGACAAAGAGGGAATCGCTCAGGCGACCTCGCCGTACTCGGCGTATTCCGGCTCGCGCTGCTCCAGCGGCATGCCCGTGCTTCGACCCGCCACGAGACGCGCCAACAGCCGGAGCATCAGCCACGCCATGAACACGCCGCACACCGTGCGGAACATGTACAGCCCCAGCTCGCCGCGGGGGATCGCGATGAGATCGCCCAGCGCACCGCCCACCGGGATGATGGCGATCGGGTGCCCAGGCTGGAGCTCCACGGCTTTGTCCAGGATGTGCATGATCACGCCCAGCACGATGGCGTAGAAGGGCAGCGCCAGCCACGGGTTGTCGTTCCAGATGTGCCCGATCAGGCCCGGGCCCACGGTGAAGCCGTCGGCCTTGCCCTCGTTGAGACCCACCTCGGGCACCATCGACAGGCCCAGGGCCACCGGCTTGTCCTCGTACCACACGCGCGGGATGGGGTTGGTCGCGAAGTACCGGAACGAGTGCAGCGTGTCGTAGGGGAAGGAGTTGGGGCGCGACTCGATCAGCCACATGCTGATGGCGGCCGCGTACTGCCCCGACAGCAGGTCGATGACGCCGGCCTTGAGGTCGGCGTTGAGCATGCGCGAGTTGAGCTCCGACTGGCTGAGCTGCTTGTTCTCGCTGGAGCGGGAGGCGGTGAACGCCGCCACCACCACCAGCCCGCACCCGGCTACCAGGCCCAGGGGGATGATCGAGCGCCGCAGCGGCACGTAGCGGAAGTAGCCGTGGAACGCCCCCCACATGCAGCCGATGACCACGCTGAGCAGGTCGCGCCGGCCGAAGGCCTTGTTGGTCGCGACGACGAACGCGGCGCCGATGACGATGATCGCCGCCATGGCGTAGAGCGGGTTCATCAGCTTGCGGGCCCACACCCAGCACACCAGCCCGCTGCCCGCGGCCGCGAACGCTGTCGCGATGATGCCGGCCATGGCGCCGAACACGGGGATGTACACAAGCAGGAACCGCGAG
The DNA here is from genome assembly GCA_035627955.1 of Phycisphaerales bacterium. Lineage (NCBI taxonomy): Bacteria > Pseudomonadati > Planctomycetota > Phycisphaerae > Phycisphaerales > Phycisphaerales bacterium. The sequence goes on along the minus strand of DASPKU010000002.1, from coordinate 125,437 downwards.
ATCGCGCCGAATACCACCAGCACGAACGCCATCCCGATCATCGCCCCGTCGGTGGGGATGGGCAGCTTGGTCTGCAAGCGCTGCGGCAGCCGGAACGCGAACCAGCCGCGCTTGTACACCTCGTTGAAGAGCAGGATGAACAGGATGAGGACGACGGTGTACTTGAGCCCGGTGGAGTCCGGGTCGCCGACGGGCGTCTCCCAGTAGTCCTCCAAAGAGAACGACAGGGCGGCGCTGACGATCTGGAAGATGAAGACGCCGAAGAAGAAGAAGTTGCGGGCCGACATCATCGGCACCGTGCCGCGCTTGGCCTGCACGATCACCATCGCCAGCAGTCCGATGGCGAGCAGCACGTGAATGAAAGCGAGCATGGACTCCATCGCGTCTCCGTGGGGCCGTGGTGCAGTGTGCAGTCTCTATCGGCCCGCGGCGGCCAATGGAACGCCCGGGCTGTGCAAACCCGGGTGAGAACCCTGTTACGGTAGACGGAGGGGGTGTGTGCGGGCGTGACCGGGGTGGTTCTGGGACTTAGGGGAGAAGACCCCCTGCACCACCGCCGATAGGAGGGTGGACCTCTCAGTTCAGTGTATGATTGGGAAGAGGTGCCGATGACCAGCCGGACCATGCAGCCGCCGACGAACACGCCTGAACTGGTGCGCAAGCACTTGGAAGCGTCCAAGAAGTTCCTCGAGGAGACGCTCAGGACGCCGGGTGCCGCGCGTGCTCACCTCATCAAGCTGGGCATCGTTGATGAGAAGGGCCGGCTGACGAAGGAATACTCGGACAAGTAACGCGTGTACGACGTGCTCCCTTCGTTCATCCTTGGCTTCCACGGGTGCGATCGCACCGTGGCCGAGCAGGTGTTCGCCGGCGCCGCATCACTCAAGCCGAGCGTCAACGACTTCGACTGGCTGGGTCACGGCGTTTACTTCTGGGAGAACAACCCGGCGCGGGCGATGGAGTACGCCGCACACCTCTCGGCCCACCCCCGCAAGGTCGGCCCGCGGATCAAGGATCCTGCGGTCGTCGGCGCGGTGATCGACCTGGGCCGCTGCCTCAACCTCCTCGATCACACCATGATCGAGCTCGTCAGGATGGGGTACACCCGACTCTCCAAGTTGTCGGAGCAGGCCAACGTCCCGCTCCCGCAGAACGTTGGCGGGTCCGACCTCCTCCGCAGGTATCTGGATTGTGCTGTGGTTGAGGAGGTCCACTCAACGCCTGGTGTTGAGCCTTTCGACACCGTCCGCGGCGTCTTCGTCGAGGGCGCCCCCATCTACCCCGGCGCCGGCTTCCACGAGAAGAGCCACATCCAGGTGTGCGTGCGCGAGGCCTCGTGCATCAAGGGGTACTTCCGCGTAATGCCCGAGGCGCTCCCGCACTCCTGATGATCACGCGAGATCAAACAGCAGGAACTCCGCGTCACGGTCCGCCTGGATCGTGAGCCTGGGCTCCTCCGACACCGCGGCCCCATCGCCCGCGCTCAGGGTCTGGCCGTTCACCGTCACCTGCCCACGGGCGATCTGGAGCCAGGCGTGCCGGCCGGGGGAGAGGGAGTGCGTGACCTGCTTCCCGCCACCCAGCAGCGACGCGTACAGGTTCACATCCTGGTGGATCTTGATTGCCCCGTCCTTGGGCTCCCGCGCGGCCACCAGCCGCAGCTGATCGCGCCGCGACGCCTCGGTGAAGTGCGCCTCGTCGTACCGCGGCTCCAGGTTCCGAGCCTCGGGCTTGAGCCATATCTGAAGCAGGTGGACCGGCTCGGTCTTGCTGGGGTTGTACTCGCTGTGCTCGATGCCGCTGCCGGCCGTCATGTGCTGCACATCGCCGGGCTTGATGGTGGACGCGCCGCCGGTGGTGTCCTTGTGGGCCAGGGCCCCGCTCAGGATGTACGTGATGATCTCCATGTTGTCGTGCGGGTGCTGCGGGAAGCCCATGCCGGGGGCAACGACGTCCTCGTTGATCACGCGGAGGCTGCGGAAGCTCATGTGGTTGGGGTCGTAGTAGTGGCCGAAGCTGAAGGTGTGGTAGGTGTCAAGCCAGCCGTGGTTGAAGTGGCCGCGATCGGATGACTTTCGGACAGAGATCATGCGAGGCTCCTTTCGTGGAACACGCGCCCGCCGGTCTCCCGGACGGGGCGCGCGAGGAGAGAAGGTCAGACGCGGTGCGGCGCCGCGTCACGCTTGCCGAAGAACAGGGCCTGCACCGAGTACTTGCCGGGGCCGGTGAACACGAGGGCCAAGGCCATCACCATGAGGTGAAACGGCAGCTCGCTCCCGTTCACCGTCTCGGTCTTGATGAACGAGAACTGGTGGGCCATGCCCCACGCCACCAGCATGGTGAACGCGAAGGGGATGCTGGCCAGGCGCGTGAACAGGCCGATGGCGATCAGGATGCCGCCGCCGAACTCCGCCAGCGCCGCCATGTACGCCGACACGCCCGGCATTGGGACGTTCATGCTGCCCAGGAACTTGGTGAAGCCCTCCATGCCCTTGCCGCCGAAGGCGCTGAAGAGCTTCTGCCCGCCGTGGAACACGCCGGAAATGCCCAGGGCCACTCGGAGCAGCAGCAGGCCGAGGTCGGGCTGGTGGAGGAAACGCAGGGCGGCGGGGGTGTGGGCTTCCATCGTCAATCTCCTTGTGGGTGCTTGTTGCAACAGGTTTCGGGCGGTGGGTCGGTCTCTCATCTGCCCGGCAGACCGACGAGGCCTGCCGTCATGTCGCTCGTTCACTGTGACGCGTTCTCGCCCGCGCTGCCGCGGACCTTCTCCAGCAGGCGGCTGAGTTCCTGCACCTCGGCCTTGGTGAGCCCCGCGAACTGCCGCTTGTGCAGCTGCCGGATCGGCTCATCCAGCCGGGCCAGCAGGGCCAGCCCTTTCTCGGTGATCTTGATGAGCACCACGCGCCGGTCCTCGGGCACGCGGCAGCGGGTCGCCCACCCTTCCTTCTCGAGCCGATCAACAATCCGCGTCACATCCGGCACACGGGTCACCATGTCGCGCCCGATCTCGCTGCACGCCCGACCGGCCTGCCCGCTGCCGCGGAGGATGCGGAGGGCGTTGTACGTGGCCTCGGAGAGGCCGTGCTCCTTGAACATCCGCTCGACGGGCTCGGCCAGCACCGACAGGGTGCGGAGCAGGTTGAGCCAGGCCTCCTGCTCGGGCAGGTCAAAGGGCCGCTTCTTGTTGATCTCCGCCGCCAGGCCGCGGACGGGGGCGTCGAGTTGTGGGTTGCGGGGGGGCATATCTGTTGGTCTGATAGTTGTTGTCACAATAGTCGGCACTGTGGGCTTCGTCAAGCCGGCACCGTCGGATTCGCGGGGCACCGCCCTTGTGCAGCCATGCCGCCTTACCGGCCGGAGCCCCAGACGCCGCAAGCCGTTACACGCGTGCCCCCCGCGCCGTCACCGCCCGCCCGAGGACCCGCCCCCAGCGGCTAAACTTCCACCCCGCTAACCGGAGGCCCCCTTGCCCTTCACGCTCAAGCCCGACGATGTGATCAATGTCGACTCCGACGCCCCTTCCTACCTGAAGGAGCACGTGGACACCGGCGACCGCTGGGTGCTCAACTTCGGCCCCCAGCACCCCGCCACCCACACCACCCTCCGCCTGGTGCTCGAGCTCGACGGCGAGCGCGTCGCCCGCTGCACGCCCCACATCGGCTACCTGCACTCGGGCTTCGAGAAGCTCGGCGAGGTGCTCGACTACAACCAGTACGTCACCATCGTCTCGCGGATGGACTACCTCAGCCCAATCGCCAACGACATCTGCTGGCACCACTGCGTCGAGAAGCTCTTCGGGATCGACCTGACGCCCCGCTGCAAGGTCGTCCGCACGATCATGGCGGAGATCGCCCGCATCCAGAACCACCTGCTGTGCGTGGGGGCCGCGGGCCTGGACCTCAACGCGTTCACGGGCTTCATCTACGCCTTCAACGTCCGCGAGAAGATCTACGACATCTGCGACTTCATCAGCGGCCAGCGCTTCCACGCCGACTGGACCCGCGTGGGCGGGGCCATGATGGACCTGCCCGACGAGGAGATGTTCAAGACCCTCGTCAAGAAGCTGATTCGCGAGGAGGTGCCCAACGCTCTCAAGGACCTGGAGGGGCTCCTCAACCGCAACCGCATCTTCATGGACCGCACGCAGGGCATCGGCGTGATGACCCACGACGAGGCCATCGCCTGGAGCCTCACCGGCCCCAACGCCCGCGCCAGCGGCGTGAAGCGCGACATCCGCAAGGACGAGCCCTACCTCTGCTACGCCGACAACTGGGACGGAGCGGGCGCCGAGGCCGTGAAGTTCCAGGTGCCCATCGCCACCGAGGGCGACACCTACGCGCGGTACTTCGTCCGCATCGAGGAGATGAAGCAGAGCCTGAAGATCATCGAGCAGCTGATCGACAAGATCCCCGGCGGCCCCATGGACACCTTCGCGGACAGCAAGGTGGTCAAGCCCAACAAGAAGGACGTCTACGGCTCCATCGAAGGCCTCATCCAGCACTTCGAGCTCATCATGACCAACCGCGGCTGGAAGGCCCCCATCGGCGAGGTCTACGGGTGCAACGAGACGGCCAACGGCGAGCTGGGCTACTACATCGTCGCCGACGGCACCCCCCGCAGCTGGCGGGTGAGGACAAGGCCGCCAAGCTTCATCAACTTCCAGGTCGTCAGCAAGATGCTCGAGGGGCACCTGCTCAGCGACACGGTGGCGGTGGTGGGCTCGCTGAACATCGTCGCGGCGGAGCTGGACCGGTAGGGGCCTTCCTCTCCGACCTATAGGTCCTATGAGTCCTATAGGTCCTATTCCGAGCCCTAGCGCCCCCGCTGCTTCCTTCTCCACTCGCGCTCCGCCTGCACCGCCGCGGCGGCCTGGGCGATCGACTCCTCGATCGTGCCGTTCACCAGGAACACGTTGTACACGCCGCAGTCGCGGGCCACGGCGATCTCCTGGCGGGCCGCCTCGAACCGGCGTTGGATGGCGCTCTCGTCCTCGCGCTTGCGTGAGCGCAGGCGCGCCAGCAGCTCCGCCTCGCTGGGCGGCAGCACGAACACGCCGAACGCGTCCTTCACCTGCGACTTCACCTGGATCGCCCCCTGCACGTCGATCTCGAGGATCACCAGCCGCCCGCGCTTGAGCTGCTCCAGCACCCACGCCTTGGGCGTGCCGTACTTCTTGCCGTACACGCCCGCGGTCTCGAGGAACTCGCCCGCCGCCTTCATCCGCTCGAACTCCTCGTCGCTCACGAAGTGGTAATCGACTCCCTCCACGTCCGCCGGCGTCTTGGCCCGCGTCGTCGCCGACACCGAGAACACCGAGTCGGCGATCGAGCGCTCGACGCCGCGGGTAATCGTGGTCTTGCCCACGCCGCTGGGGCCGCTGATGATCAGCAGCATGCCGTCGTCGGTATCGGTGGGAAGGCGGTGGTCGGGCGGGTGCATGGTCGGCAAGGGTATGTGGGGGCACGACCGCCAGAGCACGGCCGTGGCACTCAGAGGATCATCCGCTCCAGCACCGCCATGCGCACCAGCACCCCGTTGGTCACCTGCCGCAGGATCACCGAGCGCGGCCCATCGGCGACCTCGGCGTCCAGCTCGATGCCCCGGTTGATCGGCCCCGGGTGCATCACCACCGAGCCCTTCTTCATCCTCGCCGCCCGCTCGCCCGTCAGCGCGAACAGCTCGCGGAACTCGCGCACGCTGGCAATGGGCGACGACTTCGGCGCCTCCACCCCCGCCGGAGGCTTCCCGTCGCCGTAGCGCTCGAACTGGATCCGCAGCATGATCACCGCGTCGACGCTCGCCAGCAGCGGGTCGAGCTCGGCGCTCACCTGCGCCCCCAGCCCCGTCAGCGAGCGCGGCGCCATCGCCGGCGGGCCGACGCACACCACCTCGGCCCCCAGCGTCACCATGCCCGCGATATCCGACCGCGCCACGCGCGATGCGCCCACATCACCGACGATCGCGACCTTCAGCCCGCGCAGGTCAAAGTCGGCCAGCCGGCCGTGCGCCTCCGCCAGCGTGTAGATGTCCAGCAGCCCCTGCGTCGGGTGCTCGTGCCGCCCGTCGCCGGCGTTGAGCACCGGGCACGCGACGCTCCGCGCGATCATGCTGGCCGCCCCGCTCTGGCGGGCCCGCACCACCAGGGCCGCGACGCCCATCGCCTCCACGTTCCGCGCGGTGTCGATCAGCGTCTCGCCCTTGCTGACGCTCGAGTTGCCCCCCAGCAGGTCAACGACCTCCGCCCCCAGCCGCTTCGCCGCCACGCTGAAGCTCGTCCGCGTCCGCGTCGAATCCTCGAAGAACAGGTTGGCGATGATCCGGCCCGCGAGCGTGGACTCGGGCTTGCGCGAGGCCATCTCACGCGTCGCAACGAGCAGCCCGCGGAGCTCCGGCGCGGGCATCCCTTGCAGGCCCAGAAGGCCGCGGGTGGCGGTGGTGGTAGGCATCGGGGGCGATGGTAACAGCCCGCACGAATAGAGGCTCATTAGGGGGGTGGGGGTTGAGCCTCTATTCGCGCAGTGTCAACCCTGCACGTTCATACGAGCCCGGAACGAAGTGACGGGTTCTCGCGCGGACCCTGCGCGCAGGGCAGCACTGCCCGCTCACTGCGTGGGCGGACGCCGCGCGAAGACGCGTCGGGGCTCGTTCCCAACGGCTGTCGTGATCCCCGCGCGAAGGTCGAACATCGAATCGCCGCGACGTCAATCCGTGTGCTTCTCGCTCGCCACCCCGTCCGTCACTTCCATCTTCGGGCGCACACGCACAGTCAGCGGCTCCTGCGGCGTCACAACCGGCTCGGCCCTGGCCAGCAGCCCGCGGTCGTACTCCTCCCGCTGCGCGGGGGTCCACACCGTGGAGTACTTGAACTGCTCCACCCGCTCCATGTCGGGCACGAAGTAGACCGGCGGCGCCTCGTCAAAGCCCGGGTCCCACGCCCGCGCGTGCAGGGCCCGCCAGGGCTCGAAGCCGCCCTGCAGCCGCACGGTGAACTTCTGGTAGATGGGCTTGCCGTCAGGCCCGGCGCCCAGCTCCGGCACCGGCCGCAGCACATCAACGATGCCGCTGTTGAACCGCAGTTGCACCCGCGTCACGTGGAAGATCGGCAGCGTGCCCTCCTCCACCACCTCGGGCGTCAGCGGCACCACGCTCGGCCCGATCTTGCCGGGGATCCGCTCATAGAAGCTCTTGCGCATCCCCGCCGGCAGGTTGAGGGCGAACGGGTAGTCCACCATCAGCTTTCCCGGCTCCTTGCCCGGCTTGAGCGCCACGGGCTCACCGTTGGGCGGGTAGCGGTTGCCCACGTACTGCACCGCGGCCACGATCGCAGCCTCCGTCGCCGGGTTGCTGGGGTCCTCCGCCAGGCCCTTGCTCGTAGGGACGACGGGGTAGTTCTGGTACTTCTGGCAGCCTGCGTTGAGGGCCAGGGTGATGGCAAGGCCGACGACTGCGGCCGTGCCCGCGACGTTCGTGATCTTCGTGATGTTCATGCGTTCCTCCGACTCCGTTCGGCCCGGTGCGCAGATGCTGCGCGTCGGGTGCTCTCCCCGCGGCGTTCCACGCCGCGTGCGTCCATCGTACCGAAAGTGGACCGGCGGGGCTTTGGCAAGCCCCCGCGTCCGGAACCACTTACCATCGGCAGGATGAACGCGACTGCTGCAACCGTGGGCGGGCCGCCCGCAAGGCGTTACGTCGTCGGGGTTTCCGGCGCTTCAGGGGCACCCTACACCCTGCGGCTGCTGGAGCTGCTCCTGGGCGCCGGGCACGAGGTGCACTTCGTGTGCACCGAGTACGGCCGCCGCCTCCTCTTCGATGAGTGCGGCGTCCGCGAGCTGACCTTCGAGCAGCTCGTGCCCAACCTGGCCAACGCCGGGATCGACCCGCACCTGCGGCTGATTCTCCATCCCAACAAGGACGTCGGCGCCCTGATCGCCAGCGGCAGCTTCCACCACTCCGGCATGGCCGTGCTGCCATGCTCCTCCGCGTCGCTGGGCGCGATCGCCACCGGCAGCGGCAGCAACCTGCTCTGCCGGGCCGCGGCCGTGTGCCTCAAGGAGCGGCGGCCATTGATCATCTGCCACCGCGAGATGCCGCTGAGCCTGATCGACATCCGCAACATGGAGACGCTGGCCCTGGCGGGCGCGACCATCTGCTCACCGAACCCCGGTTTCTACATGATGCCCAAGCGCATCGAGGACCTGGTTGACTTCGTGGTGGGCAAGGTGCTGGACCACCTGGGCGTGCCGCACACGCTCAACACGCGGTGGGAGCAGCAGATCAATCCTCAGCCTCGATCAGCCTGACGAGGTCCTCGGCAACCCAGACTCGACCGTAGTTTCCACCCGTTATTTCGCGGAGAATCTTGGCCTTCTCGAGTCGGTCGATGTGCTTCTGTGCCGGTGGAGTTGTTATTCCGAGCTCCTGAGAGACGATCGCCGTCGTCACCGCGTGCCGCACGAAGAGCAAGTCCACGAGTTGCTGCGCTAGGACGCTTGTTTTCTTGCCGGTGACACGCTGGAGGTACTCCTCCCGCAGATCCGCCAAACGCCGCACCCGAACCATGTTCTTCGTGCAGTCTTCAACGATTGCCCTGCAGAAGAAGCGAATCCATGAAACCCAATCCCCTTTCGTACTGACTCTCAGGAGGAGCTCGCAGTACTCCTCCCGGTTGCTCTCAAGGAATCGACTCACGTGAGGCAATGCGAACTCAACAAGTCCTCGTTTGATCCCCGCTAAGGGAATCAAGAGCCGACCAAGGCGCCCATTCCCATCCATGAAAGGGTGGATGCACTCGAACTGGTAATGAACGAGAGCGAGTTCCACTGGGAACTCGATAGGAGAACCCGGATCAGCCTTCCGATTCAAGAACTTCTCGAAAGAGTTCAAGCAGGACTGCATCTCGTCACCTGGCGGCGCAGGAACGAAACGTGCAGTCTCCAGCCCCGGCTCGACACCACGGATGTGAACTTGACTCGCACGGAAGTGCCCCGGCTGCTTGGTGTCGTCCACGCCAAGCAGTAGCACCGCGTGCATTTCCCTCATGAGGCGCAGACAGAGCGGGAGAGGTGAGTTGATTCCATGCTGAAGGGCCAGCAAGTTGTTCCGAACCTCAGCCACTTCCGGCCGCGGGGCGGGCATATTTGCCTCGACCAGAGCGATCTCGCGGATCGAAGCGGTCGTGTTCTCGATCTTCGATGAGTACTTAGCCTCGCGCTTCAGCATCGGTCCGAGAAGCGCATGAGGGTCGGGCATGCCCCGGAGGAGTCCTTCCAGTCTGATGAGGGCCGTCTGCGCGGCGACCACCTCGCTCAAGACTTGACCACGCTGTGCATCCGAAAAGGAGGGCGGTAGTGGATTCGGCACAAATGCGTGAGACCGCACCGGTACCGATTCCCACATCCCTCGTCGAAGCCTCTGTTCGAAGCCTGTGGCAACGACCAGGCGACCAGGCGCTGTCGGCATGAACTCTTTGGGGTCCATCTTGGATTGAAACGATAGCTGAAATCCGGCCCCGCAATTGAAGCGATAGTGCCTTATCGTTGAAAAGTGAGCAGGGGTTCGATCGAATCGCTTCAAAGCGCATTCTGTTGGATGAACTGAGCTTCAAACCACTAGGGGTAGGGGTACCCCTAGCACGCCCCCCCGCCCAGAACCCTGAAAAACGCCTCGATGTCCTGGTCCGTCCCGGTGTCCCCGTCCCCGTTGAAGTCCGCCGGACCGCACGCCGCGCAGCAGTGGCCGCCGATGCAGGCGAAGAAGGCCTCGATGTCCTGATCGGTGCCGTGGTCGCCGTCGCCGTTGAAGTCCTGGTAGCAGGGGGTAGGGCAGCTCGGGCCGAGGGTCGCCAGGTACTCGACCTCCCACGGCGGACCCTCGAGGTAGATCGCCGCGATGCCCAGCCCCCGCAGCTCGGCCAGCTGCGTCGCCGGCACCGCAGGGTCCAGGCGGGGCTCGAAAATAAAACTCTCCGAGAAGTTGTGGTGCCCGGGGCGGTAGGTCTGGGCCTGCTCGCCCGTCAGGACGATCGGCTGGGCCGTGAGGCCGGTGATCACCGTCTGCTCCCAGCGGGTCAGGTGCGCGGTGTAGCCCGCGACCGCCCCGGACGCCGGGTCAGGCCAGTAGAACGACGTGGTCACCTGCACCCCGTTGGGCAGGTCGATCTCGCGCGTGACGAGCCCCGCCGGGACCAGCTCCTCGCATGGGCACAGCATCACGCTCTCGGTGTTCACCCACACGGGGTTGTTGAGCCAGTCGATCGACCGCACCGGGGCGTCGTGCGTGACCTGCAGGCCGAGGCCGCGCATGCCGTTGATGGGGTGGCCCAGGTCGCGGATGGTGAGCACTGGGGACTGGACCTGCGAGACCATGATGGGGATTGAGTCCACGCCCAGCGCGTTGGCCCGCGCATTCGTCAGGTCGGGCGAGCGCCACCGCTCGGTGATGGTCGATGTGCCGCCGCTCCACTGGTACTGCGGGAAGCCCGCCAGCGGCCCCTGTGCCTCGACCGTCGCACACCCATCCCGCTGCACCTGGCGTGCGCCGGTGAAGAACGACCCCGCGAGCGGCCGGTTCAGCCGCACGAACCCCGTGTCAAGGGTCAGCCGCTGCTTGAGGCGGTGGTTGGCGAACACATCGCCGTACTCGCCCTGGAACACGCAGTACTCCGTCGGCTGCGGCACCAGGTACGGCACCACCGACGGCGTGATGTCGGGCAGGGGCAGCGGGCGCATCTGCTTGATCTCAATCGCCCCGCCAAATGTCGTCTTCTTGAACTCGAAGTCCAGCAGGTGCTGCGGGGAGTTCATCTCGGAGGCGTAGCGGTCCGACGCGCTCACCAGCCGCGAGACCAGGGCCCCGTAGTCGGTGTCCCAGTTCATCACCGTGCCGCCCAGCGGCACACGGTCGCTGCTGCGGACCAGCCGCGTGAAGGACGTGAAGTTGAAGATGAGCACCTCGACCTGCTCGGGCGTTGAGCCGTCGCTGGGATTGGTGATGGAGGTCGCGCCCACCTGCGAGGTGATCCGAATCTCAAAGTTCCCGAAGGTGTTCCGCCGGACCACGGCGACGCCGTTGGCCAGCTCGGTCTCATCCGGGAAAGAGTGATGCACGAGCAGGCCCATGCCCACCTGCGACTCGTTCACGCCGAACCGCAGCCGCTGCATGAACGCGTTCTCGTTGTAGAAGCTCGCGTACACGCGCCGGATGGCACGGAACACGCCGCGCTCGTTGGCCTCGCCCGGCTCGCAGATGCTCGGGCCCACGGTGTCGCCGTCGAGCTCATCCGCCAGGCAGCCGCTGAAGGACTCGTACAGCCCCGCACCGGTGAAGTCGTCGGAATCCTCCACGTTGGTCGAGGACCGGAAGCGGAGCTTGACGTTGGGATCAAAGCCGTACTGCGGGTCCTGCAGCGTCGCCAGCACCGCCGATTGCAGCGTGGGCGAGAAGGTCGTTGCCGCCGTGCTGGTGAACAGCGCCCGCACGCCCTCCAGGTCCGCCCGCAGCGCCGCCATGCTCGCCGGCGGCCAGGTGTGGTGCCCCAGGCGTGCCGCGATCTCCTCGCGCAGCGTGCGCCCGTTCCCCAAGGGCTGCGAGAGGTACGCGTTCCACAGGTCGAAGGTGAAAGCCGCGCCCGGGCGGATGCTGGCGGGGATGGCCCGCCGCAGGATGCCGTAGTGCGACGCCTTGCCGCCAACGAAGCGGATATCCGCGGGCGTGAGCGGGTTCGTGTTCACGCTGTACGCCCCCCGCACCGCCATCGGCTGGATCTGCAGCACCGGCGGGGCCTTGAGCGCCAGCAGCTCCGCGGCCTGCGCCTGCGTCAGCGTGTCGGTCGTGTCCAGCAGCAGCACCTCGTTCCCGCCGAAAAAGTCGTACGCCCGCAGCAGCACCCGCCGGCCCTCCAGCGCCTGCGCCCGCGCGGCGTCCTCCGCCACCGCCAGGTGCGTGAAGGGCACGCCGTAGGACTGGCTCAGGATCGCCACGTGCGAGCTGGGCGTCGCGGGCCCCAGCGACACGATGCCCGCGACGAACGGCACCTCCGCGGGCACGCCGTCGGTCAGCAGGATGTCGGTGGGCAGCAGCGTGCCGGCGCCGTACGCGGCGTCGATCTGCGAGGCGGTGACGAACTTCAGCCGCCCCAGCGCCCACCCCGGGGCGTACACCGCGTTCCCGCGGGCCCAGCGTGCGGGGCTGGCCACGGTGATACCCTCGCCCGCGAACCACGCCCGCTCGCTCTCAGCGAGGGCGCTCTGCTCGAAGGTGGGCATGTACAGCGGCACCGCGGCCGGGTTGTTGAGGACCTTAGTCTTGACGGTGTTGAACACATCGCGCACGAACTCGCGCGGGTAGACGTCCTGCCCGACGAGCTGCACGCCGAACTCGTTGGCGCCCGTCGTGGAGCCGAAGCCTGGGAACAGCACCGCCCCCAGCACCGCCTGCTGGCCGGTCGTGTGCAGCGTGGACGCGTCGAACTGGGCGCGGCTCACGCCGATGAACGGCGGCAGGTGCTGGCGGGCGAAGTCGTAGTGGAAGCGGTACTGGTTGCTGTTCTGGAACACCACCGTCGCGGGGTCCGACAGCACGATCGCGAACTTCACCCAGCCCGGGTCTTCGCTGCTGGAGCTGGCGACGAACGGGTCGTTCCAGAAGTCGATGGTGTGGCGCATCACCTGCGCGAACGCGCGGGCGGGCAGCAGCGCGAGCAGGACCGCGATCAGTACACGGGCGGGCATGTTGAACCTCCCTCCGCGGGCCCGACCCCTCGCAGCCCCGGGGAACTCATTGTTCGCACCGGCGGCAGGGTGGGTTGCGGATAGGAAGCACCTTGCCCGTTCGTAACGAGCCCCGAACGAAGTGAGCGGGCAGTGCCGCCTTCGTCGCCGATCATCCTGAGGACCCGTCACTGCGTTCCGGGCTCGTACCGAACGGCGCTGGCGCTCCCTGCAGGCGCGTCGTTCGTAACGAGCCCCGAACGAAGTGAGCGGGCCGTGCCGCCTTCGTCGCCGATCATCCTGAGAACCCGTCACTGCGTTCCGGGCTCGTTCCGAACGTCTCTTGCGCGCACCTGCGCGCCGCCTTACACGAGCCGCGTCCGCACCACCCTCGCCCCCGCCGCGAAGTCCTCGCCCGCCGCCGTCTCCAGCAGCTTCGCCGCCCGCTCGTGCAGCTTGTCGATCTTCCCCGCCGTCGTGGGGAAGAACACGCAGCTGCCGCTGCCGGTCACCACCGGCGTCTCGCGCGTGGCCCGCGCCAGCGCGGTCACCAGCTGCCCCAGGCGCGGCTCGATGCGGAACGCGGGGATCGCCAGATCGTTGAACAGCTTGTCACCGTCCACGCGCCCAACCTCCGCCGCCTTCTGCCAGCGGGCTTCCACCAGCGACTCCCGCGGCGACGTCTGCCGCTCCTTGCCGCCGATCAGCCCCTTGCGGGCACGATCGATCATCTCGTCGCGCAGCTGCTCCTTCAGCACCTCGTCGAACATCCTGTACACCGGCTGCGTCGGGCAGCCGTACGCGGGGACGATCAGCAGCAGCTCGGACGCGACGCCCTCGACGCGATGCACCTGATCGCCGAAGCCGGTGATGAGGGCCGCGCGGGCGGGCGTCTGTTCGGCCGCGTCCGCGTCCGCGAAGAACCCGCAGTCAGACCCCAGCGACATCGCCAGCCGCAGCGTGTCGGCCGGATCAACCGAAAACCCAAGCACCCGCGGCACCGCCAGCAGCACCGCCGCGGCATCGGCCGAGCCCCCGCCCAGCCCCCCGCCCACAGGCACGCGCTTCACGACATCGACCGCCACCGGCAGCGGCCGCCCAACGTGCACTTCCAGCGCCTTGAGCGCCCGGTACGCCAGGTCTTTCTCGATGGGCCAGTCGATCGGCGTCGAGCGGAGGGCATCCTCCGCCCACCGCACTGTCACGCTCGACGGCGTGCCCTCCGCCCGCGTGCTGATCCGCACCTCGTCGTGCAGGTCGATGCACTGCATCCACGTCGCGATCGCGTGCCACCCCGCCCTGGGCGAGCCCTCGGGCTCGGGCGCACCCACCGACAAGCACAGGTTCACCTTCGCGTACGCCCGCCACAGCAGCTCGGTCATTCAGCGCCTCGATCCAGCAGTGTTCTGGGCGGTGTTGTGCGAGCCCAGCAGCTGCGAGAACCGCACCACCAGCCGCTCCAGCGTCCGCTCCACCTCGCCGAAGCCCGACTTGCTTCGGCTGTCGGCGGCGACGCAGTCCCGCAGCAGCCGCAGCGCCCGCGCTGGGTTCGCGTTGTTGCCCGCCTTGAGGATCGCGTGCTCGGAGGCGCCCCACAGCTTCAGCGTGCGGGCGATCACCTGCGGCGACACGCCTTGGTGCAGCGCCCGCGACGCGGCGTGCACCTTGCGCGCCAGGTCCACGAACGCGTACAGCACCAGCTGCGGCGGGTGCCGCGACACATCCAGCACGTACCTCAGGTGCTGCATCGCCGTATTCGCATCCTCTGTCAGCAGCGTCTGCTGGATGCCCCACACCGCCTCCTCGCGCGTGGGCTGCACGAACTGCTGCACGATCTCGGGCGTGATCAGCCCCTCGGGGGCCGCGGCCGCGAGCTTTGCCAGCTCCGTGTCGAGTTTCCCCAGCTCCGCGCCCACCCGCATCACCAGCATCGACACCGCCACCGGATCGATCTTCACCCGGTGCTCGCTCCCCGCCCGCTTGCTCACCCACTTCTGCGCCTCGTTGTCGCTCACCGGGTTGCAAAGGATCGTCATCCCCACCTCATTGACGATCTTGTCCAGCTTGCCCGCCCGCCACGCCCCGCTCCGCAGCACCAGCGTCGAGCCCTCACAGGGCGACTCGGCGTACCGCTCGAACAGCGGGCGCGTGTCCTCCTTCACCAGCTCCTCCGCGTCCTCCACGATCACCAGCTTGTGCCCCGACATCAGCCCGAAGCTGCGGCACTCGTCCAGCACGTCGGCCGCGGTGGCGCTGTTGCCGTCGAAGGTGAACACGTCCACGCCCCCGAAGTGCTTCTCCAGCCGCTCGCGCACCTCCGCCGTGCGCTCCACCCGCAGGAACGCCTCCTTGCCTTGGATGATGAAGACGCGGCACTCCTCCATCGGCTTGAGGTCGGTGCTCGCGGCGGGCTTCTTGGCCATGGCCAGAGGGTACACGGCTAGCATGGCCCCCGATGCCCCGCCCTCACCCGCAAGCCCGGAAAGCACGCCCCAGAGCCCGGCGCGTGCTGCTCCTGCTCCTGCTGGGCTTGGTGCTGCTCCTGGCGATCGCGGGCGGCTACGCCTGGTGGCTCTCGCAGCAGCGGCCGGAGTGGTGGCACGAGGTCCCGCTCGACGAGCCCACGCAGGTGCAGGCCGAGCAGGTGGAGAACACCGTCGTCTCCGAGCTCTCGCGGGCACGCCCCGCCGAGGCCCCCGGCCCCTACCGCAGCCGCGAGTGGCAGCTGGAAGTGAGCGAGGAAGAGGCCAACGCCTGGCTCGCCACGCGCCTCAAGGGCTGGGTCGCCAACCGCGACGGCCACTGGCCGCAGGCCATCGACGGCGTGCAGGTCGCCCTCGAGCCCGGCCAGGTACGCGTGGGCATCCACCTCGTGCAGGGCGGCTTCGATCGCGTCGTCACCGTCACCGGCCTGCCCGAGATCAGGGACGGCGGCGTGTGGCTCAACATCTCCGGCATGGCCCTGGGCGGCCTGCCCCTCCCCCGCGAGTTCCTCCTCGACCAGTTCGGCTCCATGGTCCGCGGCGACTCCACCGACGACATCCTCGCCGCCCTCGAGGGCCAACGCCCCGCCCTCGACCGCCCCGTCATCGAACTCGACAACGGCCGCCTCGTGCGCATCACCGGCGTGCGGGTAGACGCGGGCAGGCTGGTGCTGACGTGTAGGACGGAGAAGGATTGAGGGTGAACGAGGTGCACGTTCGCGACGAGCCCGGAACGAAGTGACGGGTCCTCCGAGAAACCAGCGACGCGGGCTGCACCCCCCGCTCACTCCGTTCGGGGCTCGTTCCGAACGTCTTCTGTGCGCACGGTGCCCGTTCGTAACGAGCCCGGAACGCAGTGACGGGTCCTTGCCTGAACCGGCGACGCGGGCTGCACCGCCCACTCACTTCGTTCGGGGCTCGTTCCGAACGTCGCTCGCATCGAAAAGCACCTCACTCGCCCGTGCCCACCCTGCCCGTTCATACGAGCCCGGAACGAAGTGACGGGTCCTCCGAGAAACCGGCGACCAGGGCAGCACCGCCCGCTCACTCCGTTCGGGGCTCGTTCCGAACGACTTCCGGGTTCACGCGCGCATGCCGCTCTTCCATGCTCTCACCCACCACCACAGTGCTGCCGTCCTCCGGCAGTCCCTGTTCGCGCAGCCACGCCTTCAGCGACTCAATGTGCGCCCGCGTCGCCCGCCGGTGCTCCTCGAGCATCTCGCGGTTCGGACCTGTCTGCCAGTCGTTGACGTACGCGATGGCCCCGTACAGCCCCGCGTAATCGTTGATCCAGCGCGTACTGCCGTGCTCCGCCCACAGGTGCTGATCCTCGCCCGCGAGATCGGCGCGCCGCAGCTCGCGCGTCAGCCTCGCATTGAACTGCGCCATTGCTCGTTCCGGCGAGTGCGAGCCACGGCAGTTCACGACCACATGGACGTGCGTGGTGCGCACGCTCTGCGTGATCAGCCGCCAGCCCCGCTCTTCGCACAGCTGTGGGATCGCATCCTCGACGACGGCCCGCATCGCTGCCGAGAGTGTCACCGGCGGTCCGTTCATCACCGCGCGCTCGCGGGCCACCCGCCTCGGGTCCGGTGCGAGCATCGGAGAGCCGCGCCGATTGTGCTCGCGGTCAACCGTGCCGCGCTCATCACCGTGCAGCCGCTGGCCATAGCACGCCCATGTGAGGAAGTACGCGAGCGGGAGGGACATGGCAGAAACTGTACAGACACCCTGCCCGCCCTTGCGCACCCTGCCCGCCCGTGCCCACCCTGCCCGTTCATACGAGCCCGGAACGAAGTGACGGGTCCTCCGGAGAAACCGGCGACGCGGGCTGCACCGCCCGCTCACTTCGTTCGGGGCTCGTTCCGAACGTCTCTCGCGTCAACATGTACCCTGCCCGTCCGTGCCCACCCTGCCCGTTCATACGAGCCCGGAAACGGAGTGACGGGTCCTCCGAGAAACCGGCGACAAGGGCTGCACCACCCGCTCACTCCGTTCGGGGCTCGTTCCGAACGACTTTTGAGCTGATCAACCCCCTGCCCGCCCGTGCGCACCCTGCCCGTTCATACGAGCCCGGAACGCAGTGACGGGTCCTCCGTGTAACCCGCCGACGCGGGCAGCACCGCCCGCTCACTCCGTTCGGGGCTCGTTCCGAACGACTTTTGCGCTGATGAACCTCCTGCCCGCCCGTGCGCACCCTGCCCGTTCGTACGAGCCCGGAACGCAGTGACGGGTCCTCGCGAGAACCGGCGACGCGGGCAGCACCGCCCGCTCACTTCGTTCGGGGCTCGTTCCGAACGTCCTCCGCGCGCACCACCATCACGGCGGCCCCGGCGCCTTCGGCTTCCCCGTCGCCACGTCCTGCCCGCGGAAGTGCCGCACCATGTCCCGCATCATCTGCTTGCCGCGCACCTTCTGCTCCGGCGACGCGTGCCCGCCCACGTTGTTGTTCATCAGCCCGAACGCCGTGCCCATCATGCGGCCGCTGGGCATCCGCTCCGGGTTCTTCTTCGCCCACTCCATGTCACGCGCGGCCTGCTTCTTGGCGTCCGCCACCCGCTCCTCGGGGCTCATGTCGCGCTGCTCGCCCACCAGCTGCTCCAGCGTCTGCGAGAAGTCCACGAACGCGTCCTCCAGGAACTTCTCGCGCTCCTCCGGCGGGACCGTGTCGTACTCCTTCGCGTGCTTGTCCCACAGGTCGATGGCGATCTTGCTGGCGTTCTCCTCCAGCTGCTTGCGCATCTTCCCGCCGATCCCCGACGCGAAGGCCGCGAGCAGCATCGAGTCCTCGGCGCTCATCCCCTTCATCCGCTGCACCAGCTGCCCCAGCAGCTTCATCCGCTCCTCGATCGGCAGCGCGTTGAACTCATCACTCAGCAGCGTGTAGTCGAACACCTCGTCCAGGGCCGCGGTCTCGTAGTTGGGCTGCATCCGCGGCCCCCACAGCCACCACGCCCCGCCGGCCAGCATCAGCACCGCCACCGTCCCGCCGATCCACAGCCGCCGCATCGTGCGGAGGCGCGTCGGCTCGTCGGCCGTCTGCCGCCCCCACCACTGCTGCACGCCGTCCTTCGCGCGCTCCTCCACCATCCGCAGCCGCTCGCGCAGCGGCATGCGATACCCCGACGACCCGCCCAGGGCATCACTCAGCCGCGAGAAGATGTTCGACAGTGCAGACACGGGTGCTCCTCAGGGTGAACCAAAGCCGCCGCTGAACTGGCGGACCAGTTCGAAGAAGTCTTGGAGAGTGCTCGTGTTTTGCTGGAACGGAACCTTCTCTGCGTGCAGGTCACCATAGATCAGGCCGTTGCGGTCCCACCGACGCTCGAGAGACTCGCTGCTGCCATCGCCGGAGCGTGTCTCCACGTCATACCGCGGGTTGTGCCAGTCGTTGGCATCCACCAAGATCGGCAGCTTGACCGGGAACACCTCGTACGCCTTGCTCACCGCATGCTGCACGTTGCTGAGCACGGCCATCTCCGCCGCCAGCATCGCATCACCCGGCGGGTACTCCCAACTGGTCCCCGTCGCCCGCCACGTCTTCTGGTCCGACGGGCACTTCCACGGGTCGCTCACCACCCACTCGCCCGAGTCCGGCGCCGTCTCCTGCGGCACGGCCGCGTCCACGTACCGCACCATCACGTCGAACAGCGACGGATCGTTCTGGTTGGTCCCGCTGTTCAGCGGCCGCACCTTGGGCAGGATGTACCCCTTGCCCTCGGTGTTCAGGTACAGCTGCACGCCCTGGCCGATGCCCTTGAGGTTGGCCAGGCACTTGGTCCGCCGGGCCGCCTCCCGAGCCCCGCTGAGCGTGGGCAGCAGGATGGCCATCAGCAGCGCGATAATCGAGATCACCACCAGCAGCTCGATGAGCGTAAAGCCGCGTGCCCTGGATGTCGTCACCCTCATGCCCCTCATATCGACCACCCCAGCTTGCTGACCCGAAGGCGAACGCCCAGCCCGACCGGGCCGACCTTCTACGCCCACCCCCGCCCCCGCGTTTCACCCTACCAACCCCCACCACCATATCAGGACCTCGCCCGGGTCAAGAGTGAATAGAGGCTCATCACCGGGGGTGGGGTGATGAGCGTCAATTCCTCTGACGAGGCCACGGCTTGCCGGCGAGCGGTCCTTGCACGCCGCAGCAGGTCCGTGGGCGGCGCTGGGCGGCCTGGCTCTGCCCACGCCTACTCACCGTCGCGCCTGCGGCGTGCTCAATCGACCCGCAAAAACAAAGAGGGCCCCGCACCCGCGGGGCCCTCCTGATCAACTCACGGAACACGCATCACTGCTTCGGCGCGGGAACCGGCTGCGAGGCCGGCGCCTCCTCCGGCAGGTACTGCGTCGGGATCGACTGCAGCGCCGGGGCCTGCTGCGTGGGCTGCACCGTCTCGGGCGTGTTGCCCAGGATGATGAACCCGCCCATGCCCCCCATGCCGCCGCCGCCGTTGAGGGTGTAGCCGGCATCCAGGGCCTTCTCGATCCGCGTGCGCGCCTCGGTCAGGTGAGCGAGCGTGTACGCGTCGAGGTTCCCGGCCGCGCCCTTGTCATCCAGCACGCGGGCGATGCGGTCCTTGAGGCCCCGCAGCTTGTACATCGCCAGGTTGGAGACCGGCTTGTACGCCTCGCCGCTGCCGCTGCCCGGGAAGGTCAGCTCGATCATGCGGTCGAGGTACTCGCGCTGCAGGTTGCGGCGCAGGCTGCTGATCATCGGCTTGCGCGCCGTGAACTTGCCGCTGCCACCCTTCTCGAGCTCACTCCACACGCTCGCGTGAATGGTGTCGAGCATCTCGGGCAGCGTGAGCACGTCCTCCTCGGCCTTGACGCGGAACTCGTTGTCGAACACCCGCCGCACCGTCGTGGGGTTCATCAGCATCGTTAGCACCGAGCTCTGGATGCCCGCGATGCGGTCGTGCACCGGCCAGGTCGCGTCCTCGGCCGCGTCGCGACCACCGCCCTGGTCCAGCCACTTCTGCACCGTCATCTTCTGGAGCAGCTCGGGGGTGAGCCCGAAGCTCTCATCGAAGAACGAGTTTTCGATGACCCACTTGAGCGCCTCGCGCTGCTGGGCCGCGGGAACCACCACGATCGGCTCGCGACCGTTGGGGTCGCCCTTGTGGTCGCGGTTGACGTGCGCCCCGCCCACCCACGGCGACAGCATGCTCAGCCCGCGCGTCTGCATGCCCAGGCTGATGGTGTAGCCCCGCCGCACCTTGGCCCAGCTCTCGCCGTTCTTCGCGAACTTCTCCAGCAGCCGCTCGCGGTGGTACTTGGCCAGCTCCATCTGGCTCTTGGCGTAATCGATCGGGTTCTTGGAGAAGTCATAACGCTGCGCCAAGGGGTCGGGCCCGCCGACGTCCTCGTCGGTGCCGTACTCGTGGCCCGGCTCGCCCACCTTCTCCAGCACCTTCTTGGGATCATCCAGCGTGTAGCCGTACTCGATCGCCCAGTAGTCGTACTTGCCCACGTCAATCATCGCGAAGTCGCCCGTGGCCTTGCCGTCCTTGATGGCGAAGTTCACGGGCGTGTAGTCCATGATCGACGCGGTGATCGGGCTCTTGCCCTTCACCTTCTCGCTGTTGACCTCTTCCAGCGTCCACTGGCCCGAGGCCTTGAAGTTGTGCCGCAGGCCCAGCGTGTGGCCCACCTCATGGCTCACCAGGTCCGCCAGCAGCGGCCCCACGAACCAGTCGGGGATCCCGTCGAGCGAGTCGCCCTTCTCCTTCTTCTTGCCCTCGCCCTTCTCTCCTTCAGCCGGCTCGCCCTCGGCCCCGGTCTCGATGCCGTAGGCCTTGGCCACCTCGTCCATGTCCATGATCTCCATGGTCATCTGCATGGTGGCCATGTCGAACGCCTTGCCCTTGGCCGCCAGGCACAGCCCGTTGAACTGGCTGGAGCGACCGATCAACCCGTCGAACTCCCGCGCGCCGGCCAGGCGCGTGGAGTCGTGCTCCTGGGCGCCCGAGGTGTGCATGGCGATGGGGTGCCCACCGTACGCCAGCACGCCGCGACGGGCGCGCTGGGCGATGATGGCGTCGCGCTCGCCCGGATCAGCCAGGCGGACGCGCGGGTCCCACTGCGGGTTCTTGTCCAGCCACGCGATCGTCTCGCCGGAGAGGTTCTCCATCGCGATCTCGGGCATGATCTCGTTGTACTGCACCCAGAAGTGGCGGATCCAGCCGTCGGTCAGCACCACGTCGGCGTCCAGGATCTGCCCGGTCAGCGGGTGCGTGCGGCTGGGGCCAATGGCCGTGCCCTCGTCATTGGAGAGCCAGCGGATGAAGTTGTACCGCACATCCTCCGGGTCCTTGTCCATGTGCTGGTTGGTGGCCTCGTCCTGCTGGTAGACCTCGATCGCGTCCTTGATGCCCACCTTCTCGAAGGCCTTGTTCCACCGCAGCACGCCCTCGCGCACCGCCGTGCGGTAGCGCACCGGTACCGCGGTGTCGATGTAGAACACGATGGGCTCCTTGGGCGGGCTCATCTTCAGCTTGGGATCGCGCTTCTCAACGTGCCAGCGGTTGATGTACCGCACCCACTTCTCGCGGTCGGTGAACTTGCCCAGGTCGCGGTACACCGTGGTGAAGTACCCCACCCGGTCATCCGCCACCCGCGGCTGATACCCCGTGCTGTCAGGGATCGAGCTGATCGAGTAGTGGAACGCCTGGATCCGCCCGTTGGTCGTGGGCATCTCGTACGTGATCTCGACGTTCTTCGGGAACGCCTTCGCATCCTTGATGGTCGCCAGGCTCGCGTTGGCGCTCAGCGCCCCGCGCCCAACGCGCCCCACGCCCCCGCCCGCGGTGAACACCTCGCGGATGCGACCGGCCAGCAGCGCCTTGAAGTCGATCACCGGCTGCCCGTTGGGCCCCATGCACACGATCGGCACATCCAGGATCACCCGGTCGGTGAACAGGTTCTTGACGCTGCTCTTGCTCTCAGGGTCCCCGTTGCTCCGGGTGCCCACGTTGGGCTCCATGAGCATCAGGCGGTTGTCGAACCGCTTCCAGTACACGTACAGGTCGCCGGTCTGCAGGCCCGCATAGCTCTCGCCGCTGGCCACCGTCATGGCAATGAACTGCTTCTGGCTCTCCCACCCGCGGGGCAGCTCCGCCAGCATGCCCCCGTCGCGCTTGCGGGTGAAGAGCGTGTAGAAGCTCTGCCCGTCCGCCGTGGAGATCACCTTCTCGTACCCCTTGCTCACCTCGGCAAAGGGCTTGAACTGCGGGGCCTCGCCACCACCAGAAGGGGCGCCGTCCTGGGCCACAACCGGCGTCGCGAGACCGCACGCCGCCACCAGAGCCGCCGCCGTCGCAATCCTGGCCAACCGCATCAGCATCAGAAACCTCCGTTCTCGAACACCTGCAAGCACTTACAAAGGCCCACGATGGGAAAACCGTGGGGCAGAGACTCTACGAGAGACGCACAACCGACAGTTCTCTGTCACGGATCGGTACTTCACCCCTATTGGGGAGCCCACAGCTTCCAACTCAGCACGCCCGCCGTCAAGAACATGAACGCCAGCACCGCCCCCTGCATCGGGCGGTCCTTCACCGCCAGCTCCGTCGGGTCGTCGTACTGCCCCCGCTCCAGCAGCACGATCGCCCGCATCAGGGCATAAATCGCCGGCACCATGGTGAACCACAGGAAGTTGAACCTGGCGAGGAACGGCCAGACCTGGAAGCTCGTCTCCGGCTCCCGCGCCTGCACATAACCCGCGTAGGTGATAAGGGTTGCAACACCCGTCACCACCACCACCATCCGCAGCAGCTCATCCGTGTACGCCGCCTGAACCCCCCGCGCACTGGCCGCATCCAGCCCCAGCGTCCGCCGCTCACCCAGCCGCTTCCCAAAGGCCAGGAACATCGCCAGGAAGAACGTCACGTTCAGCAGCCAGGTGGTCGGCGCGATCCCAACCGCGGCACACCCGCCGAACATCCGCAGCACGAACCCCAGTGCCAGGGACAGCACATCCGCGATCACCACGTGCTTCAGCCACGCCGAGTACGCAAACACGTTCACCACGTACCCCAGCACCACCGCCGCCACGCCCAGCCGTACCGCTGCGTCCAGCGCGAGAATGCAACCTGCCGCCAGCACGAACAGCACCGCCGCGAACACCCCCGCGGCCCCCTTCCCCACCGCCCCGCTCGCGATCGGCCGGTGCCGTTTCCGCGGGTGCATCCGGTCCAGCTCGGCATCGTGCAGGTCGTTGATGACGTAGCACCCGCTGCTGGCAAACCCGAACGCCAGGAACGCCAGCAGCCCCGCCGTGAGCGGCTCCCACCATAACTCGTGCTGCTGAGCAGTGAGGTCCTTCAGCCCGTACAACGGCCCAATGAGAACGAACACGCCCTTGAGCCACTGGTGCAACCGGGCCAGGCGCACAAGAGACCACACCGTGCCACGATCATGCTTCATGATCGTGTCCTGCCGGTGGCCCGACCTGTCGCGCTCACCATCCAGCGGCCTCAAGCTCCCGGCCCTTGCGATTCTGGCTTCCGCAGCACCGCGAAGTAGTGCAACCCCCCGCCGAACAGCAGGTTCACCACCGGCGGGTAGACCTTCATCGACCCAAGGCTCTCCGCCACTTCAAGCCCCAGCCGCCCCGGCACCTGTGACCACTCCCCCGGCGTGTTGTACCGGTACAAGCACGGCACGCCGTACGGCGCATTCGCCGCCCAGTCGATAAAGCTCACCCGCGCCTTGGCCAGCACGCCCTTCAGCTGATGGTCCTTGATGATCACCAGCCGCCTGGAAACCCGCGCACACTCCCGCAGCAGCCCCTCCGGGTCCTGCTCGTGGTGCAGCACGTCCGCCACGATCACCGCGTCGTAAGTCCCATCACCAAAGGGCATGCGCCCGCCCGGGTACGCGTGCACCGTGATCGGCTCGCCCCCCCGCGCCACACGCTCCAACCCCTCCACCACCAGCCCCCTGGGCGCGCGCGGGTCGTCCATCAACGCTCGCCCCAGCGTGCCGTTCCCACACCCCACATCGAGGACCTGGTCGCCCTCCTTGAGGTGTGGCAGGATGGCCGCGACCAGCGCCCGCAGCCGCGCCCGGTACACCGGCCCGTGCATCGCCTGCATCAACCTGGAGATTGGTCCTGCCATGATCCTCCTGTCCTGCATGGGTGGCCCGCCGCTCCGCGGCGGTCTTCCTTCGGACACCCATTATCGACCGGACACCCCCGCCAGTTCGTAAGCCTTGAAAAAGCCGCCGCGGAGCGGCTGGCCACCCAAATGCCGATACTCATCCTCGACGTGCCACCTCCAACCCTTAACCCCCGCCCCCTCCTCCCCGCCCTCACCCTCGCGGCCTTCACCCTCGCCCTCGGCCTCGCCCTCATCCTCTCTAGCCGCATCCCCTCCCGCGTCGCCTACGACCAGAAGCTCTACCACGAGCCCACCATCCGCCAGTTCGCCCGGCAGTGGCCCGACTTCGACCTCTGGCACTACAAGTCCGCCACCACGCCCGGCTACCACATCCTTGAGGCCGCCGTCGCCAGGTTCATCAGCCCCTCCATCACCGCCCTCCAGCTCGTCTCGCTCCTGATCGCAACAACGCTCTCATTTCTCCTGGGCCACGCCGCGGGACGTCGCGCCCCCCCACTGCTCGCCATCGCCATCACCCTCCCCTTCGCCTGCTCGGTCTACGTCGTGCAGAGCAGCGCCTGGCTCCTCCCCGACGACCTCGGCTGGCTGGGCGTGCTCGCCATCCTCCTCATCGCTCTCCGCCCGCGCCTCACACTCGCGTGGCTCACGCTCGGCGGCCTCATCCTCCTCGCACTGGTGCTCGTCCGCCAGATCCACGCGTGGACCGCGGGCCTGCTGTGGGTGGCCGCGTGGCTTACCCCTTCAAGCCAAGAGGCGACCGCCGACCCTACCACCGATCCGCTCATCCCCTTGAAGCTCGTCTTCACCGACGTGCCGCGACAGCTCACCCGCACGCTCCTCGCCGTCGCGTTCACGGTCCCCGCTCTCGCCATCCTCGCCCTCTTCGCCCGCTACTGGCAGGGCCTCGTGCCGCCCGTCTTCCAGGGCTGGTACAAGGGCGCCAACCCCGCGGCGTTCGTCATGATCCTCGCCACCTTCGGCGCCTTCTCACCCTTCTTCGCGCCCCTCTGGTGGCCCCACGCCCTGCGCCTGTGGCGCACGCAACGCACGACCCTCCTCGTCATCCTGGCGCTCATCTTCGTGGCCGCGTGCATCGTCCCCACCAACCACGACTATGAGGCCGGCCGCCGCAGCGGCCTGTGGAACATCGCCGCCAAGCTCCCGCTCATCGCCGGCCACACCTCCCCGTTCATGCTGGCCCTTTCGATGCTGGGCGCCCTCGCGATCCTCGCCCTCGCCGCCGCCAACGACCCCCGCCGCCGCCTCATCCTCATCGCGGCCATCCTCGGCTACACCGCCGCCAGCACCGCCAACCACGACCTCTTCCAGCGCTACGTCGACCCCTTCGCCCTCATGCTGTTCGCCCTGCTTTCTTCTGGTGGCACCGGTCTCCCGACCGGTGTGCCTTTCAACCGGCTCCTCCACTACCTCCGCCCCCTCACCCCCCTCGCCCTCTCCCTCGCCCTCCTCGCCGTGACCCTCAACTCCCTCCGCCACTCCGACCACATCAACGACCCCCCACCCGCCGCCAACCTCCCCCACGAACCCCCCGCCCCCGCCAACCTCCCCCGCCCACCCGAGCCCCCCAACCACCGCTTCTGGCCGCTCTGAAAGCCCCTCCCTGAGGGAGGGGTTGGGGTGGGTTTGATCGCCTCACGCCCGCAATCGTCGGTGCGATTCAACGCAACCCGTCGAACTCGCCCCGCCTCACATCCGAAGTCCGACATCGCACATCCGACATTTCTTCTCCCCCTTCCGCCTTCAACCCCACCTCTAAAATCGCCGACATCCCCCCTTCGGGAGTCTTAGGAGCCCACCTTGATCGCACCCCGCCGCGCCCTCATCACTGGCATCACCGGACAGGACGGCTCCTACCTCGCCGAGCTTCTCCTCAGCAAGGGCTACGAAGTCCACGGCATCATCCGCCGCAGCTCCTCCTTCAACACCGCCCGCATCGACCCCATCTACCAGGACCCCCACGCCGGCGGCGCTCGCCTGAAACTCCACTACGGCGACCTCTGCGACAGCAACTCCCTCTCCGAGCTCATGCGCCGCGTCCGCCCCCACGAGGTCTACAACCTCGGCGCTCAGTCCCACGTCCGCGTCTCCTTCGACATGCCGATCTTCACGGCCGACACCGTCGCCATGGGCGCCTTGCGCATCCTCGACGCCGTGCGCGAGTTCCAGCAGGAGTCCGGCCAGCAGTGCCGCTTCTACCAGGCCTCCAGCTCCGAGATGTACGGCAAGGTGCTCGAGGTGCCCCAGCGCGAAACCACGCCCTTCTACCCGCGCTCGCCCTACGCCTGCGCCAAGGTCATGGCCCACTACATGACCGTCAACTACCGCGAGGCCTACGGCCTGCACGCCAGCTGCGGCATCCTCTTCAACCACGAGTCCCCCCGCCGCGGCGAGACCTTCGTCACCCGCAAGATCACCCGCGCCGTCGGCCGCATCAAGCTCGGCCTGCAGGACAAGCTCTACCTCGGCAACCTGCACAGCAAGCGCGACTGGGGCTTCGCCGGCGACTACGTCAAGGCCATGTGGCTCATGCTTCAGCACGACAAGCCCGACGACTACGTCATCGCCACCAACAAGATGATCTCCGTCGGCGAGTTCGCCCGCATGGCCTTCGAGCACGTCGGCCTCGACTACACCGACTTCATCGCCTTCGACCCCCGCTACCTCCGCCCTAGCGAGGTCGACGAGCTGCTGGGCGACTACTCCAAGGCGAAAACCAAGCTCGGCTGGGAACCCACCACCACCGTCGAACAGCTCGCCAAAATGATGGTCGACCACGACCTCGAGCTCGCCCACCGCGAGAAGACCCTCAAGGACGCCGGCCACAAAATCCACCGCCAGGGCGACCACGACCGGTGACATTCCAATGCCCCTCCCATAGGGAGGGGTTGGGGTGGGCTCGCCCGCCATCGCTCGTATGAGTCCTAGAGGTCCTATGAGTCCTATCCGCTCACATACGATTGGCCATGGTCGCCCGACCCTCTGACCTAGGCCGAATCCTCTGGCCCTGCGAGAAGACCGACGACGAGGTTCTCGCCGAAGTCCGCGAGAACCTGAGTCTCAGTCTTGACCAGCGGCTCGCGAAGGCGGATCGAGCGCGCCGCAAGTCACGAGCACTCTGGCTGTTCCCTGGTCGACCCCGAGATCTCTGTGAAACTCGTAAACGCGAAGAAGACACCGAGTCACTCCGTTACCTGCTCGCAATTAAAGAGGTTCGTAAACAGCTCGGACACCGAGTGTGAACGTGCTGGCTGTGCGCAGTTCGTCCTCCTGGATCACGATCAATGCACCTCCACGTTGCCGCCGCAGCCATCGTCGGATTCCTCGCCGCACACGGTCAGCCCACGGATGAGCGTGCCGTGGAGTTCAAGATAGCCGTCAGAGACGAAACAGGAGCCGGGATTCCCGATGTCCCCTTTGTCGCGACCTGCAATGGAAGTGCAGGAGATAACGACATCTGTAGCACGGGGCCCGATGGGAGTGGGTTCAGCGACATCGCCGTCGTGCCACGTGGGCCCGCCACGCTGGTTGTGGCCCCCTTCGATCCCAACTTCCTGTTCGACCCCTTTTGCGAGAATGCCGAGGCCGCGGCCTTCAGAGCCCTGACACTCAAACGCTCGTTCAACAAGTGGTACGAGTTCCCCATCGCGGACACTGAGAAATCAATCTCAGGGGTCATCACGCTTCCGCGAGCAGTGAGCGCGACCGGGATTGTTCTCAAAGATGGCGAACCCGTCGGCCCTGTGTACGCCTCGAGGTCCCGCGGCCGATGCCTGTTCCTCTCCAAGAACAACCGCTTCAGTGTGGGTGGGTTCAAACGCGGCGAGCGCGGTACGTACTTCATCGCCCTCGAAAAGTCTCCGCGTGTGGCCGCTCAGGGGCGTGTCATATACCAGGACGTGACGGTCCCAGCAGATGCGTCATACGACACCGTGATCACTCTCCCCGATGTGCAGTGGCCGGCCGGTCCGACGGTTCTCGTCCCAGTGGAAGTCAACGTACAGAACTTCCGGAAGGCCCCGATGATCTACGGCGGCGTCCGCAAATCGGTCACCCTCCTCTCCGCCGACTGCGACCAGTTGTACACGTTCCCGATTGGCCCTGAGGGAGGAGTGTTCATGGACATGGATGGTCAGAAGGCTCCGCCAAAGCTTCCTCCCGGCACGTACTACCTCGCGATGGGAGACCTGCTGATTGGCCCGGCCGACCTCGTCTTCGAAGCTCTCCGTCGCTACGGCGCTGCGAGCCTGGACAAGGCCGGGTATCCCAAGATGGTCGTCAGCGCAGGCGACAAGGAGCCGAGCTGCCTCACCCTTGATGCCGAATCTGTCTGGGCAAAGATGAAGGCGCTCCCGCAGCCCTAATCGGGGCAGGCAGGTGAAGGGACCGCTGTACTGCCGGAGAACGCAGCGTCCAGCATCCCTCTTGAAACCGGCCGCTCGGCCATCACTCAAGGGGTACGCGCATGTCCACCACGCTCACCGAGGCCCCCGCCCCCTCAAGCCCTGACCAGCCCTCCATGTTTCCCGGCTACCAGCGCGAGAGGCTGGACGAGGCCGCGCTCCCGCCCGGGCCGCAGGCCCGCTGGCCCCTGATCAACCGCATTCTCTTCCGCTTCTCCTTCATCTACTTCACCCTCTACTTCCTCCCCTTCCCCCTCGACCACCTCGCGCGCCTCCAGTGGGTACCCGGCCTCAAGTGGCTCGCCGACGCCGCGGCCATCGTCGCCGGCACCTGGGAGAACGGCAAGCCCGTCTACGGCCTGTGGGACCAGGCCACGCAAGCCATGTGCAAGTGGGTGGGCGCCAACGTCCTGCACCTCCCCGACAGCGGCGCCGGCTCCATCATCATCCAGCCCACCGGCTCCGGCGACACCATGCTCAAGTGGGTCGAGGCCTTCTCGTTCCTGTGCATCGCCGCGTTCGGTGCGCTCGTGTGGTCGCTCATCGATTTCCGCCGCAAGGCCTACCCGCGCGTCTTCAGCTATTGGCACATCTACCTGCGCTTCGCCCTCGGCGCGATCCTTCTCGGCTACGGCTTCGCCAAGTTCCCGCCCTCGCAGTTCCAGCCGCCCAGCCCCGAGAAGCTCATCTCCACCTACGGCAACTCCTCAATGATGGGCCTGCTCTGGACCTTCATGGGCGCATCCCCTGCCTACACCATGTTCGCCGGCCTCGCCGAGATCATCGGCGGCGGCCTGCTCCTCTTCCGCCGCACCGCGCTCATCGGCGCGTTGGTGTGCTTCGGCGTCATGCTCAACGTGTTCATGCTGAACATGTGCTACGACGTCCCCGTCAAGCTCTACTCCTTCCACCTCATGATCGCCGCGGCCCTCATCGCGATGCCCTTCGCGTCCCGCCTCGTCTGCGTCACCCTGCTCAACCGCCCCACCACGCCATGCTCGCTGTGGTGGCCCTCGTGCAACATGTGGCAGAAGTGGTCATTCCGGGGCGTGCACGCCCTGGCCGTCATCCTCATCCTCGGCATGGGCTGCTACGGCTCCTATTACTCCTGGAAGCGGTACCTCAACCCGCCCCCGAAGCCGCCGCTCGCCGGCCTTTACAAGGTCACCTCGATCACGCTCAACGGCACCCCCGCCCGCGAGCTGCCCGACGAGCGCCGCTGGCGCCGCGTCTCCTTCACCCGCTGGGGCACCATGCTCGTCGAGAACTACACCGACCAGCGCGACTCCGTCGGCTTCAAGCTGAGCGACGCCGACAAGACCCTCACCCTCACGCCCAAGGGCCAGATGTACCAGCTCGAGCTCATCACCAACGACGACGGCACCCTCACTATCGACGGCCCGTACACCGGCGGCATGCTCAAGGCCACCCTCACCAAAGTCCCCGACGACTCATTCCTCATCAAGAGCCGCGGCTTCAACTGGATCCAGGAAATGCCGTTCAACCGGTGACCTTGATCGAGTACCCCCGCGCCTCCTCCTATGAGTCCTATGACTCATATGAGTCCTATCGCTTCTCACAGGAACCGCGCCCTCAGCTCCGGCGTCGGCATCATGCACGCGTCCTGCTTCCCGAACCACCTGTACCGGTTCCGCGCGATGATGTTGTACACCCAGTCCCGCACCGGCCGCGGCACCACGATCAGCACATACAGCACCCGCCACAGTCCACCCAGCCGCCGCGCAATCCGCAGCGCCGCCGTGCTCTTCCAGTACACGCGCCCACCCTCCACCAGCGCGATGCTGTCCGGCCGCTCGCTCGTCTCGCCGAGCAGCCCCCGCGCCGCCTCCGACTGCAACGGCGCAAACCGGAACCGCCCCTCCGGATCACGCCGGACGATGAACTGCACCGACGACGTGCACAGATTGCACACGCCATCGAAGAGCACCACCGGATGACTGTTTCCACTCACACCTGATTGTTGCATCGCAATCGGCAGACGATCGAACTCACGAAGCCCGTCAGCGTTGTCCCCTCTTTCTCCGCGTCCCCGCGTCTCCGCGAGAGACCCGCCTTCACTTCCGCCGCTTCGCCACGCTCACCCGCACATCCTTCAGCGTGACCGTGCACCTGGACCGCAGCAGCGCCAAGCCTCCGCCGCGCTTCCACTGATCCACCTCGAAGCATGCGCTCGCATCCGCGCACTCGATGTGCAGCACGCCGCCGGGCGTGAGCTTCACCAGCTTCGCCAGCGCGGCGAGCCCCGCGGGCGCCAGCTCCGCCCAAGCATCATCGAGCCCGCCAAACGCCCCCGCCTGCCGCGCAAACTTCCGCCGGTACTGCTCCACCTCGGCCCCAATGGACAGATCGCGCTTGGGCGCGTTGCGGTACTTCCGCAGGGTCGCGAGCTGCTGGGTTGGGCTGGGCTTCCGCACGCGCGCATCCTAACTCAGCCAACCACCCCGCCTGCTACATTTGCCGCCATGTCCTCAGCCACTGCACACCGCCCCTCCCCCACCGCCGCCGCGGGCACCGCCATCGCCATCGAGCAGATCACCAAGTCCTTCCCCGGGATCGGTGGCGGCGTCACCACGGCCGTGGACCGCGTCTCCCTCAAGATCGACGCCGGCGAGCTTTTCTTCCTCCTGGGCCCCTCCGGCTGCGGCAAAACCACCCTCCTCCGCATGATCGCCGGGTTCATCGAACCCACCTCCGGCAAGCTGCTGTTTGTCGAAGGCGCGCAGACCCGCGACGTCACCTTCCTCCCGCCCAACAAGCGCAACACCGGCATGGTCTTCCAGAGCTACGCCCTCTGGCCCCATATGACCGTCGCCGAGAACGTCGCCTTCGGCCTCGATGTCCGCAAAGTGACCGGCAAGGAACGCACCGACCGCGTGATGGACGCCCTCGCCGCAGTTCGCATGCAGGACTACGCCCAGCGCAAGCCCAACCAGCTCTCCGGCGGCCAGCAGCAGCGCGTTGCCCTGGCCAGGGCATTGGTTATCAGACCTTCCGTCCTCCTCCTCGACGAGCCCCTCTCGAATCTGGACGCAAAGCTCCGCATAGAGCTAAGGTCTGAAATCAGAAGGATTTGCAAAGAGGCCGGCACCACCACCGTCTACGTCACTCACGACCAGAAAGAAGCCCTGAGCATGGCCGACCGCGTGGCCATCATGAAGCACGGCGTCGTCCAGCAGATCGGCACCCCCGAAGACCTCTACCGCCAGCCCAGCTCGCGATTCGTCGCCGAGTTCCTCGGGGAAACCAACCTCATCGCCGCGAAGATCGCCCGCGTCACCGATCAGGGCATCCACCTCGACTCTCCCGTCTGCCCGCTCCTCGCCCGCTCACCCATTCCCAAGGGCGCGGCCCCCGGTGCCGAGGTCCTGGTCTCGATCCGACCCGAAGCCTTCAACTCCGCCGCCGCTGCTGGCCCGAACACCGTGCCTGCCCGCGTCCTCGACTCGATCTACCTGGGCGAGATGGTCCAGCACGACCTCGAGCTACCCGGCGGCGTGACGGTCAAGATGGCGGTGTTGAACCCCGGCGCAGTGCGGGCCAACGTCTCACACGTGCGCATCGCCCCGGAAGATGTCGTCATCGTCCCCGCCTAAGCCGCGGCCGCGGACGTAGTTGTTCCACGGGGAACACGCACACAGAACTTCGCGCCCGGGCCGCCGACCCGATCCAGCCAAACCTCGCCGCCCGCCTGCTTCGCAAGACGATCGCAGATCGAAAGCCCCAGGCCGGTTCCATAGCCCGACTGTGCCGCGAAGGGTTTGAAGAGCAGGGGAGAGAGGTCTTTCGGAACACCTGGCCCGTTGTCCTCAACCTCGATGAGGACGTCAGGGCCACGCGTGGACGCGCGGATGTCGATGGTGCCTCGCCCTCCCACCGCCTTGAGGGCGTTGAGGACGAGGTTGAGGACAATCTGCTGGAGCGAGACAGGGCTCGCGGCAGCCACGAGCGAGGATTCCGCATGCGTGCGGATCACGACATCCCGGCGTGTTCCACGTGGAACACACGCGATGACGTCGTCTAGAACGCCGCCCACATCGCACTCGCAAGGTCCGTCCTGCCCGCGCGCCAGCCGCAGGATGGCGTTCGCGGTCCGCGACGCCTGCTGGGCCCCGCTGATTGATCGCTCGAGCGACTTGGCCACCAGCTCCGCATCCTGCGGGCGGGCCTTCGCCATCTGGGCGTAGCTGATCACAGGGGTCATCAAATTGTTTACCTCGTGCGCCACCATCGCCGAGAGCGTCCCGAGCGTTGCCAGCTGCTCAGCCCGCGCCAGGTCGGTGCGCAGTGAGGCGACCTCCCGCTGCAGCGACTCGATCTGGTGCAGCAGCTCGGCGTTCATCGCCAGGTTCTGGTTTGCGGATGGTGGGGGCATCGCACTGGCTTATCGGCAGGATGAACACCCCACTTGCCTTCAAGTCAGCGACTCGCTTATCCACTTGAACGAGCCGTCGAGGGGCCTCGCGAGCCACAGCCGCACGGCCTCCGGGCGCACGTCCCGCTCGCCGATCGTGCCGAGGTCCGCCCATTCGAAGGAGATCTTCTCCTCCTGGCTCACCACCTCCACATCGGGCAGTTCCACGTGGAACACCAGATTCAGCTCATGCCGCACGCGCCTGCCTTGCCGAAAAATGTGCTCGTGGGCGAGGAGCAGGCGGCCGACCTTGCAGTCGATCGCGGCCTCTTCCTGGAGCTCCCGGGCCAGCGCCGTGCCTGCGGTCTCGCCGAACTCGACGTGCCCGCCCGGAAGGTAGAAGTAGTCGTGCTTGAGGTTCTTGCAGAGGAGGACGCGGTTGTTGCGGACGCACAGGCCGCGGGCGATGACCTCGACCTCGAGCGAATCGTGATTGGCTGTCATGTGGAACTCCGGCGCGCGGCGGCGCGGTGCTTGTTACCATGGGCGCGCGAGATCGACAACTGAGAGGAGAATCGCATGGATGCGAAGAAGGGCGCGGCCGTGGAAGTGAAGTCGCCGGCGCGGCGGTTGGGACGGGGGCTGAGCAGTTTGCTGGCGCTGGATACGCCGGCGGTGCCGGTGGCGGTTGAGACGCAAGTTGTTGCAGCGCAGGAACATAGGGCTGTTGCGACGCCGGCTAATGGCGAGGGCTCTGGGTTATCGGACTTTCAGTCGATCGCGGTGGCGGTGATTGAGCCGAGCAGGTATCAGCCGCGGAAGGTCATCGACGACGCGGCGATCGCCCGCTTGGCGGAGTCGATCAAGCGCGCGGGTGTGATGCAGCCGGTTATCGTGCGGCCGATCGCGGGCGGGCGGTACGAGCTGGTCGCGGGCGAGCGGCGGTGGCGGGCAGCGACGGCGGCGGGCCTGGAGAAGATCCCGGCTCTGGTGCGGCCGATGAGCGACGAGCAGAGCGCCGAGTGGGGGCTCGTCGAGAATGTGCAGCGCGAGGACCTCAACCCGATGGAGCGGGCGTGGGCGCTCAAGGCGCTGGGCGAAAAGTTCAACCTGCCGCAGCAGCAGCTCGCCGAGCGCGTGGGGCTGGAGCGGTCGACGGTTGCGAACCTGATCCGGCTGTGCGAGCTGGAGCCGGAGATCGCGCAGATGATCGTCAAAGGCGAGCTGAGCGCGGGGCACGGCAAGGCGCTGCTCGCGGCGCCGGCGGGGCCGCAGCGGGTGGGGCTGGCACGCGAGGCGCACACGTTCAACTACTCGGTGCGCAAGCTCGAGAGCATCGCCGCGAAAGTGGGGGAGCGCAAGGCCAAGGGGGGCAAGGCCGACCCCATGGAAGACCTGAGCACGCGGTACGCGCACCTGCGGGACCTGGAGCGGCAGATCGGGCAGCAGCTGGGAACGAAGGTGCAGATCCTCACGACCGGCAGCGGCAAGCGCGGCCGGCTGTGCATCGAGTTCTACGGGCTTGATCACTTCGATGGGTTGCTGCAACGCCTGAACGTGCGGGCGCACTAGTTCGAACGAACATTGCACGAACATATTTGTCGACGCGTGACATAGGTTTCGCGCCGGCGTGCATGTAGAATCGGCGACTCAGGTTTGTGCGATCATTGAGCCCGCAGGCTCATATCTGAGAGATCATGCGTGCAAGGCCCCACGCCAAACTCCGGGCCGGCAAAAGAGGAATGACACATGGGCCGGAAGTCTGGACTGTCGCATCTTTCGATGATTGAGCTGCAGGCGGAGCTGGCACGCCGTGCGAAGGCCGCGCAGGTGCTGCAGCGCAAGCGGGCGAAGCTTGTTTCCAAGCTGAGCGTGATCGATGCGCAGCTGCGGGAGATCGGGGCGGCGACGGGCGCTGTGCGCGTGGGGCGCGTTGGTGCGGTGCCGGGGCGCAAGCGGGCTCGGAACGAGATGAACCTCGCTGACGCGCTTGCCAAGGTGCTCAAGGGCAAGACGATGGGCGTGACGGAGGTGGCCGAGGCGGTGCAGAAGGCCGGGTACCAGACCACGGCCGCGAACTTCCGGACCATCGTGAACCAGTGCCTGATCAAGAACGGGAAGATGTTCAAGAAGGTCGAGCGCGGGCAGTACACGGCGGCGTGAGCGCGGCGCTACAACCTGGGAAAAGAAACAAGGGCCCGCGAGGGCCCTTATTCGTTTGAGTGTCGAAGCAGAAGACCCTCGCGTGCGCGTCGGGCTTGTTGGTGGCGATCAGTGGGGGATGGGCGCCGGGGAGAGGCGGCTGGGGCGGTCGGTGAAGGCGAAGCCGCGGGCCCAGTCTTCCTTCAGGGTGCGGTAGTTGGTGTCCCACGCGTGGGCGCGGCTGTTGCCGTAGTCGACAGCGCGGCCGCTGAGGGTGGCGAGGCCGGGGGAGAGGTCGCCGTCGACACTGCTGGCGCAGCCGCCGAGGGTCGAGGCGCCGGCGACGAGGGCGAGAAGACCAACGACACGGACCTTGCTGAGCATGCGGCGACTCCAGTGGGGCCCCGGGTGAGGGGCGGGGTGAGTTTGTAACCCAAGTGTGGCCCCTCGTCAAACGGTTTGCCGGGCGTTTGCCGGCGGGAGGGGGCGGTGGTACTCCAGGTGACGCGGGCAGAGAGGGATACGGACCGGCTGGATAGGTGGTTGCCGGGTAGCCGCACTATCAACTCACCGCTCAGAGCCGCGTTGAGTCCATGGCACCCGCGCGGCGCATAAGTCTTTGGCGTGGCACACTCAACAGGGTGTCACAGTGGCAGTCCCCGGGGCGTGAGTTGGTGACAAAGCCCAGCGATCGTGATCCCTGGGCTTTCCGGATGGGCCGGAAAGTGGCGCGCCGGTTGCATGTTCACCACCTGACCGCCGCCGTACAGGGCGTGGGTGGTCTCAAGGAGGAACCGATGCGACCTGACCGGATGACGACCGCCGCGCAGCAGGCCCTGGCCGATGCACAAAGCCTCGCGAGCACCCGCAGCAACCCCGAGGTGACCGGGCTGCACGTGCTCGCGGCCATGCTGACGGACCGCAACGGTCCCGCCTGGTCGGTCATCGGGAAGGTCGGGGCGGACCCGGCGCGGGTGTCGCAGCTGGCCGAGGCCGAGCTGAGCCGCCTCCCGAGCACCAGCAGCGGCGCGGGCTCCGCAGGGCGGGCGATCATGGAGGTGCTGACGAAGGCGGATGCGGAGGCCAAGCGCATGGGCGACGCCTACGTGAGCAGCGAGCACCTGCTGCTGGCGGTCACCGACTTCGCCGGGCCGGCGCGGGACGTGCTCGCGGCGGTGGGAGTCAACCACAAGCGCGTGCAGGAGGCGGTGACCGCGATCCGCAAGGCCTCGGGGGTGGACAAAATCACCGACCAGAACGCCGAGCAGAACTTCGAGAGCCTCAAGAAGTACGCGATCGACCTCACCGAGCGGGCCCAGCAGGGCAAGCTCGACCCGGTGATCGGGCGGGACGAGGAGATCCGGAGGTGCATGCAGGTGCTCAGCCGGCGCACCAAGAACAACCCGGTGCTGATCGGAGAGGCGGGTGTGGGCAAGACGGCGATCGCGGAGGGGCTCGCCCAGCGGATCGTGAACGGCGACTGCCCCGACGGGATGAAGAACAAGCGGATCATGGCCCTCGATGTGGGCGCTTTGCTTGCGGGCGCGAAGTACCGAGGCGAGTTCGAGGAGCGGCTCAAGGCCGTGCTGCGGGAGGTGATGGGCAGCAAGGGCGAGATCATCCTGTTCATTGACGAGCTGCACACGATCATCGGCGCCGGCGCGGCCGAGGGCGCGGTCTCCGCGGGCAACCTGCTCAAGCCGGTGCTTGCACGTGGCGAGCTGCGCTGCATCGGCGCGACCACGCTGGATGAGTACCGCAAGCACATCGAGAAGGACCCCGCGTTCGAGCGGCGGTTCCAGCCGATCTTCGTGGATCAGCCGACAGTAGAGCAAACGGTGGCGATCCTCCGCGGCTTGAAGCCGCGCTACGAGGCGCACCACGGCGTGCGGATCCTGGACAGCGCGATCCTCTCCGCGGCGCAGCTGAGCCACCGCTACATCGCCGACCGCTTCCTGCCCGACAAGGCGATCGACCTGATCGACGAGGCTGCGGCCAGGCTGCGGATCGAGAACGACAGCATGCCCAGCGAGCTGGACGAGCTGCGGCGCCGCATCATGCAGCTGGAGATCGAGCGCGAGGCGCTGCGGATCGAAGCCGAAGGAAGCACCGGTCGGGAGACCGGTGCCACCAAGGCAGGGACACTGCGCGAGCTGGAGCGCGTGGAGAGAGAGCTGAGCGAACTCGGCGAACAGAACCGCGCCCTCACAGCCCGCTGGGAGCAGGAGAAGAAGGGCCTCGATGCTGTCAAGGACATCAAGGAAGAGATGGAGCGCAAGCAGGTCGAGCTCGAGCAGGCCCAGCGGCGCGGCGACCTCGAACGCGCCGCCCGCATCCGCTACGGCGAGCTCCGCGACCTGCAGCTCAAGCTCGAACAGAGCGAGAAAGCCCTCGAGGAGCAGAAGAACCGGGGCGAGGCCCTGGTGAAGGAGGAGGTAGACGCCGAGGCCATCGCGGAGGTGGTGGGGCGGTGGACCGGCATCCCCGTGTCGCGCCTCGTTGAGGGTGAGCGCGAGAAACTCACTCGCATGGAGGAGCAGCTCTCGCGCCGCGTGGTCGGCCAGGAGCACGCCCTCAAAGCAGTAGCGGACGCGGTGCGGCGCTCGCGCGCCGGGCTGAGCGACCCTAACAAGCCGATCGGCAGCTTCCTGTTCCTGGGCCCCACGGGCGTGGGCAAGACCGAGACATGCCGCGCACTCGCGGAGTTCCTCTTCGATACCGAGGAGGCGATGGTGCGTATCGACATGAGCGAGTACGGCGAGAAGCACGCAGTTGCGCGCCTCATTGGCGCACCCCCCGGCTACGTCGGCTACGACGAGGGCGGGCAGCTGACCGAGACGGTGCGGCGGCGGCCCTACTGCGTGGTGCTGCTGGACGAGATCGAGAAGGCCCACCCCGACGTGTTCAACATCCTGCTCCAGGTGCTCGACGACGGCCGCCTCACCGACGGCCAGGGCCGCACCGTGGACTTCAAGAACACGATCATTGTGATGACCAGCAACTACGGATCCGCGCAGATCCAGGAGCTGACGAGCCAGGGCGCAGAGGACTGGGAGATCGAGGCCGCGATCCGCGAACTGCTTAAGCGCGGCCCCGGCGGGCTGATGGCAGAGGAGTTCGGCAGAGCGGCGGGGCTGCCGACGAAGGTGACAGAGGTCATGAGCCGCGCGGCCATGACGATGCAGGGCGGGCTGATGCGGCCGGAGCTGCTCAACCGCATCGACGAGGTCGTGATCTTCCACCAGCTCAAGAAGGAGGCGCTGTCGTCGATTGTGGAGATCCAGCTGGCGCGCCTGCGCAAGCGGCTCGCCGAGCGGGGCATGTCGCTGGAGCTCACTGACATCGCAAAGGCGGAGTTGGCGACGGAGGGCTGGGACCCTGCGTTCGGTGCTCGCCCGCTCAAGAGGACGATCCAGCAGCGCGTGGAGAACACCTTGGCCGCGCGGATCCTGAGCGGGGAGTTCGGGGCGGGGGACGCGATCGTGTGCGACTTCAATGGCGGGGTGTTTGTGTTCAGGAAGGCGTAAAGGCAGGTACGCGGAGTTGCGCGGAAGGGCGGAGTTGCGCGGAAGGGCGGAGTTGCGCGGAGGAAAGACAGTTGGGCGTAAAACACGGTCACCTGTTGTGCATCGGAGTCGGGCACTGTGCTGAGAGCGGGGGCGCTAGCGCATCCCAAGGCTCGATAGGAACAGCAGTGCGTCCGCGAGCTCATCCTCGCTGAGGTTCAGCAGCGACTTCCTGAGCGCCTGCTGGCGCGGCATGCGGTACACCACGACGTTGGTGTGAACCTCCTGCACCGCGTTGCGGAACCGGGCGAGCTGGCTCTTGCTGCGGTGCTGGTAGTCCAGGGTGATCGTGAACGTCAGCGCGAGCAGGCCCGCGAATGCCAGCACGTACGCGACGTTGCCAGGTGCCTCGCCACTGGTCGCATCGAGCACGGCCGGCCCGAACCCCACCAGGGCGATGCCGAGGATCGAGGGCGCCCAGGTCGGCCCGTCGCGCGGCTTGTGGCGGATAACGTAGACGACGGCAGCGACGAGGACGATCACCGCCAGGAGCAGGACGGCGATGGCGAGGGCGGTCCAGGAGAGGCCGTCGGTGCTGAGGTGGGGCGCGGCCATGGGCGTGCACTCCGGTGAGTCCACGCGCGGGCCTGAGAGCGTGGCCGCTATGGTTGGGGCATGGCCACGGTCTTCTTGAATGGTCGCTTTCTTTCGCGTGACGAGGCGGTGATTTCCGCGTTCGACGCGGGCTTTCAGCACGGCGTAGGGCTGTTTGAGACGTTGCTGGCGGTGAGGACGGCGGGTGGTGGTTTTCGGACTATCCACCTCGAGGAGCATGTGGGACGGCTCGCGGGCTCAGCCCGACAGCTTGGATTGTCGGAATCGCTGCGCGTGGGCGCCCTCGAGGAGGCGGTGCGGCGGACGGTGGAGAAGGCGGGCGAGGAGATGCCCGACCAGCAGCGGCTGCGGGTGCGGCTGACGATCACGGGCGGCGACCTGAACATGCTGGGGCGGCCGGGCGTGTCGTCCTCGGGGCCGGCCGGCGAGGGCGTGTCGCCGACACTGATGATCGTGGCGCAGCCGGCGACGCAGTACCCGGCGGAGATGTTCGAGCGCGGGAGCTCGGTAGTCGTAGCGGACCTGCGGGTGAACCCGCTGGACCCGTTCCAAGGGCACAAGACGCTGAACTATTGGCCGCGCCTGCGGGAGTTGCAGAACGCCGCGGCCAAGCGCGTTGGCGAGGCGCTGATCTTCCAGGTGACCAACCACCTCGCGGGTGGGTGCGTGAGCAACGCCTTCGTGGTGAAGGATGGGCTGATCTACACGCCGATTGCCCGCGGTGAAGAGGAGGAGGTTGCGGGGGGTGGGCTGGATGATGAGGGCGAAGAGCCGCCGCGCAGCGGCGGGGTACCCAGCGGAGCGGCGATGCCCAGCCCGGTGCTCCCCGGGATCGTGCGGCGGTGGGTGATGGACTGGTGCGGCACGGAGGGCATGGACGTCGAGCGGCGGATGCTGTCCATTGATGATGTGCTGGGCGCGGACGAGGTGTTCCTGACCAACAGCAGCTGGGGCGTGCTGCCGGTTGTGCGGGTCGAGCGCGAGCAGATCGGCGACGGGGTGGTAGGGGAGGTTTCGAAGAGGCTGGTGGAGGCGTGGGGGTCGCTGGTGAGCTGAGTCAGAGCCGTGCGAGCGATTCGCCGATGATGGCGCCCAGGTACATGACTGCGATGCAGAGCGGCGGCGATGCCGCGGCCGCGATGACCGAGGGAGTTCCCTCGTACTTCTTCTGACGCAGCACGTGGGTGACGAGCACCGGCGTGACGGCGATGAACCAGACCCACGCGAAACACACCGAGATGATGACGGGCAGGTCCCACGCCTCACTTCGATTGGTCGGGTGGCCGAACTCCCCGATCTCCTGCTCCACGAGAAACGACAAGATCGCGATGAACACAGCGGCGACGAGCGATGGCGCTGTGATGATGGTGAGGTGCCGCAGCCAGCGCCTGCCGTTCGGCACACGCCCCCTGCTCGAGCAGAACTCGCCGCACTCGGGGCATGTCACCACCCGCCCTGCGGCGGGCAGGCCTGAGAGTTCGTAGCGACAGTTGGGGCACCGGGGCATCGGATGGGGTGAGGCTACCAGCGCTGGCGCTTAGCGGAGCATCAGAAGAAACACTCCGAACAGGAACGCGGCCAGCAGCGTGCTGACATAGCCCACGGCCACCTCATCGAAGACGATCCGCGGGCGGGCGGCGTAGATACGGGCGCGGTACTTGGCAACGAGGAGCGGTGCGAAGAGGCCCCACAGGATGGCCGCGCAGAGGAAAGGGACGAGGTAAGGCCGAGCGTTCGGGAGTCCTTTGCTCGTGAAGTGCCACACGCCCCAGAAGGTGATCATCGGGACGATGATGACGACCAGGGCCATGCCGAAGTCGGGCATCACGCCGGGGCCGTCGGGCTCGTTGGTCTCGCGGACCTTGCCGCACTCGGGGCACTGCGCGGAACCGTCCGGCTTGTCCAGGCCCTGGAGGGCGTAGCCGCAGGCGCGGCAATGGGCGTCGAGGTAAGTGCGCGGCGGGGTGGTCTCGATGAGCGAGGACTGGCCGCACTCGGGGCAGGCGATCACGCCGGCGTGGGGAGGCAGGCCAGAGAGGTCGTAGTGGCAGGTGCGGCAGCGGATGAGTCAGCCCCCTGCGGAGGGTCACGGCTCGTGCTGGACGACGCGGACGTTGCGGCGGCCGTCGAGGAGGCCGTTGGGGGCGGAGGTGCGGGTGAAGAGACGGCGCACGGCGTTGACGGCCATGCCGGCGAGGAAGACCACCGCGATCACGATGGCGACCGGGATGAGGATCGCAAGAGCGATCAGCACGCAGACAATGAGCCCCGCGGACGCGGCCACGCGGGACACCCAGCTGGGCTGCCGCTGCACCACCTCGATGACACGCCCCATCGAGGTCGCTTTCTGGCGGATGGTGGTGATGGTGAACACGGGAAGATTCTAGGGAGCCGGCGGTTTGTGGTTTCAGTGTGGTGACGATGTCGGTTCAGTGGAATCGGGCCGGTGAGCCGGGGCGAATCGGTATCCTGTAGGTATGGCCGATGGACCGACCACCACCCCTGCACCTGGTACGAAGCCCGATATGGGCGAGTTTGTGCATCTGCACCTGCACACCGAGTACTCGCTGCTGGACGGCGGGAACCGGATCGACAAGCTGGTGGCGCGGGTGGCGGAGCTGGGGATGAAGGCCGTGGGGGTCACGGACCACGGCAACATCTTCGGCGCGGTGGCCTTCTACA
This sequence comes from Phycisphaerales bacterium, assembly GCA_035627955.1. Lineage (NCBI taxonomy): Bacteria > Pseudomonadati > Planctomycetota > Phycisphaerae > Phycisphaerales > Phycisphaerales bacterium. The sequence goes on along the minus strand of DASPKU010000002.1, from coordinate 83,390 downwards.
CCGCGTGCAAGGACAAGGGGGTCAAGCCGATCCTGGGGGTGGAGGCGTACGTGACGCCCCCGGGCAAGCCGCGGACGGACCGGACGTACAGCGGCGGGGGCGAGGGCGGGTTCCACCTTGTGCTGCTGGCGGAGAACGACGAGGGGTGGCGGAACCTGCTGTACCTGTGCAGCGAGGCGTACCTCACGGGGTTCTACTACAAGCCGCGGATCGACCGCGAGATTCTCGCCAAGCACAGCGCGGGGCTGATCGCGATCAACGGGCACCTTGGCAGCGAGATCGGCGAGCACCTGCTGAGCTACGTGCGCAGCAGCGACAAGAAGCACTGGGACGCGGCCGTGGAGTCGGCCCGGTGGCACGCCGAGCACCTGCCCAAGGGGAACTTCTACATCGAGCTCCAGCACCACGTGCCGGAGCAGAACGCGATCAACCCGCTGCTCATCAAGCTGGCCAAGGAGCTCTCTCTGCCGCTGGTGTGCGACAACGACTCGCACTTCCTGCGGGCCGAGGACCACGACAGCCACGACACGCTGATCTGCATCAGCACCGGCAAGAGCAAGCACGACACGCAGCGGATGAAGTACCCGACCGAGCTCTACGTCAAGAGCCCGCGCGAGATGCGCGAGGTGATGGAGGAGTACGGCGAGGCGGGGCGCGAGGCGATCGCAAACACAGTGAAGATCGCGGAGCGGTGCAATGTGACGCTGCCGATCGGGGCGAACCATGCGCCGTCGGTGCGGGTGAGGGTGAAAGCGGAAGGCGGAAAGCGGAAAGCGGAGAGCGGGGGCGGGGGCGGGGGCGGAGGTGGAGTGGAGAGCTGGCCGCTCGGTGAGCTGCCCAGGCACGACGATCCGCGCTTCGGGGGCGACCTGACCGCGTGGTACAAGGCCTACTGCCAGTGCTTCGAGGTGGTGCCGTTCCAGGTGCCGGCCGGGTGCAGCGAGGAGGAGCGGAAGGGGCTGGTCGCCGAGGCGAAGACCGAGTGCGACAAGGCGCTGCGGCTGCTGGCCGAGGCGGGGATGGTGTGGCGGTATGGGCCGCGGGAAAGCTCAAAGCTCAAAGCTCAAACCTCAAATGATGAAGCAGAGGCGAGGCTCGCGAGACTGGAGCGCGAGCTCGGCATCCTCAGCGGTAAGAACATCTCCGCGTACTTCCTGATCGTGTGGGACTTCGTGAACTGGGGCCGGCAGAACGGGGTGCCGGCGCTGGCCCGTGGTTCGGGCGTCGGCACGATGGTGGGGTACGTGCTGGGGTTATCCAACGCGTGCCCGGTGCGGTACGGGCTGCTGTTCGAGCGGTTCACCGACCCCGACCGCTCCGAGTACCCCGATATCGATATCGACCTGTGCCAGGACGGGCGCGGGAACGTCATCAACTACGTCCGCAACAAGTACGGGCACGTGGCGCAGATCATCACCTTCGGAACGCTGAAGGCCCGCGCGGCCGTGCGTGACGTCGGGCGCGTGCTGGAGATGCCGCTCGCAGACGTCGACCGGCTGGCGAAGCTGATCCCGGAAACACTGGGCATGACGCTGGAGGACGCGCTCACCGCCGAGCCCGACCTCAAGAAGCTGTACGACAGCGATGGCACGGTCAAGCAGCTCATCGACAACGCGATGGGCATCGAGGGCCAGGCCCGCCACGCGAGCGTGCACGCAGCCGGCGTCATCGTCGCCACGCGCCCCCTGCACGAGATCGTTCCGCTCTACCGCGCCAGCGGCTCGGCCGAGAACGAAGTGGTCACGCAGTGGGACGGGCCCACCTGCGAGAAGATGGGCCTGCTCAAGATGGACTTCCTGGGCCTGCGCACGATCTCGATCGTGGCGCGGGCGCTCAAGCTCATCCGCGAGACGCTCAGCGAGGAGGAGATCTGGAAGGCGGTTGGGCGCGGCGCGGACTACGCCTCCATCCAGAGCGGCAAAGAGCCTGCCTCGCGCGCCCACCCGCTCGACCTCGACCGCCTGGACTTCCGCGACCAGAAGGTGTTCGAGCTCTTCCGTCGCGGCGAGACCACCGGCGTGTTCCAGTTCGAATCCGGCGGGATGCGGCGGCTGCTGGTGGAGATGAAGCCCGACCGGCTGGAGGACCTCATCGCCGCGAACGCGCTGTTCCGGCCGGGGCCGATGGACCTCATCCCCGACTACAACCAGCGCAAGCACGGCCTTCAGGAAGTCCCCAAGGTCCACGACATCGTCGACCGCTACACCAGCGAGACCTACGGCGTGATGGTGTACCAGGAGCAGGTCATGCAGATCGTGCACGGCCTGGGCGGCATCAAGCTTCGCGACGCCTACTCGCTCATCAAGAACATCAGCAAGAAGAAGCACGACAAAATTGAGAAGGAGCGCCCCAAGTTCGTCGACGGCGCGCAGAAACAGGGGCTGACCAAGCAGGGCGCCGAGGAGCTGTTCGAGCTGATCCTCAAGTTCGCCGGCTACGGCTTCAACAAGAGCCACTCGACCGGCTACGCGATCGTGGCGTACCAGACGGCGTACCTGAAGACGTATTTTCCCAATCAGTACATGGCCGCGTTCCTGACGTACGAGTCGGGCGCGAACAAGGTCAGCGACTGGATCCCCTACCTCGAAGATTGCCGCCGCACGCGGTTCATCGACGCGGACACGGGCGTGCAGGTCAAGGTTGGGGTCGAGGTCCGCCCGCCGGACATCAACCTGTCGCTGTCGGACTTCGCGGTGGTGTACGACGACAGCGAGCCCCGGATCGCGCGACAGGGCCACGTGCGCTTCGGCCTCAAGGCCCTGAAGGGCGCGGGCGATAAGGCCATCGAAGCGATCATCACCGAGCGGCAGAAGAGCGGGCCGTTCACGAGCCTGTTTGACTTCTGCGAGCGGATGCCCCCGGGCAGCGTGAACAAGAGCACGCTGGAGGCGCTGATCAAGTGCGGCGCGTTCGACGGCGTGCACGGGCGGGCGACGCGCAGCGCGATGGTCGCGTCCATCGAGCAAGCCCTCAGCGCGGGGGCGCGGGCTGCGGCGGACAAGGCGGCGGGTCAGGCGGCGCTCTTTGGCGGGCCGGGCCCTGCGGCCGCGGCCAAGGCGCCCGTGATCACGCTCGCGAAGGCCGAGCCCTGGAGCGAGACCGAAACGCTCGCGAACGAGAAGGACGCGCTCGGGTTCTATGTGTCCAGCCACCCGCTGGAGCGGTGGAAGAGCTGGGCCGGCATCTTCACCACCGCGAACACGGCGAGCATCAAGGAAATGCAGCAGGACCAGCGCGCGGTGATCGCGGCCATGGTGCAGTCGGCCCGCACCATCGTGCTCAAGAACGGGCGCAATGCCGGGCAGAAAATGGCGATCCTCACCGTCGAAGACTCCTTCGGCGCGTGCGACTGCCCGCTCTTCGCCGACGGCTACGCGAAGTACGGCCACCTCGCCGAGGCAGAAAAGGTCGTGTTTGTGCTGGGGCGCGTGGACCTCAAACGCGGCGACCCGCAGCTGGTGATCGACCGGCTCGCGCCCATCGACGGCGTACCACTCGACGGCGGCAAGGTGCGGCTGATGGTGGACGAGCTGCGCCTGAACGGGTCGGCGCCAACGGTGCTGAAGCAGGTGGCGGGGCTGATCACCGCCCCGCCCAAGCAGCCGACCGTCGCGGTTCCGATGCTGCCCATCGAGCTGGTGATCGGCACGCAAGACCAGGTCGCGATTCTCGCGGCCGATGCGCAGCTGCGGATTCGACTGGAACCGGACCTGATCAAGGCCGTGGAAACGGAGCTGGGGCCGGGGATGGTGCGGCTGGTGGGCGGCGTGGCGTTCGAGAAGACGGAGAAGAAGCCGTGGGAGGGCAAAAAGCGCGGGGGTGGGGGAGCGGACTAGGCGTCGATAGGACTCATAGGACCTATAGGACTGATAGGACGTATAGATCAGATGGACTCGCGCCAGCGGTGCTGACGATTGACCACGACTAACGTTTGGGGCTCTCAGGAGTCCCTCATGCCCAAGCCTCTTATCGGGATCGATCTCGGCGGCACGAACATGCAGATCGGGCTGGTGTCGCCCGAATGGAAGATGCTGGGGCAGGCCAAGCGGAAGACGAAGGCGGATGAGGGGCAGGACGCGGTCGTGGCGCGGATCGTCGAGGGGATCGAGGAGGCGTGCCAGAACGCAGGGACGACGGTTGCCGGCGTCGGCGCGATCGGCATCGGCGCGCCGGGGGCGGTGGACCCGGTGAAGGGTGTGGTGGTTGAGGCCGTGAACCTGCGGTGGAATGACGTGCCGCTCGCGGCCATCCTCACGCGCAAGCTGAAGGTGAAGACGTTCCTTGATAACGACGTCAACGTCGCGGTCGTGGGGGAGAACCGGATCGGGGCAGGAAAGAACGCGAAGGACCTGCTGGGTGTGTGGGTGGGCACGGGGATTGGCGGGGGGCTGATCCTGAACGGGTCCCTGTACTACGGCTGCCATTTCAGCGCGGGGGAGATCGGGCACACGGTGCTGCACCCTGGGCGGGCGCTGGGGGATCGCACGTTGGAGAACGCGTGCTCGCGCACGGCCGTGGTCGACCGGCTGGTGCGCCTGATCAAGAGCAACCACAAGACGCGGCTGACGTCGGAGGTGGGGCAGGAGTACAACAAGATCAAGAGCAAGACGCTGGCGCAGTTCTATCACGGGAGCGGCAAGCCGGACAAGCTGGTGTGCCAGGTGGTGGATCACTCGGCGCACGAGCTGGGAATGGCCATCGCGAACATGGTGACGGTGCTGAGCCTGCCCCGGGTGGTGCTGGGGGGCGGGCTGACGGAAGCGCTGGGCAAGGAGTATGTGAAGCGGGTGGAGGCGTCGGTGCGTGAACACGCGTTCCCGGCCGCGTGTAAGAAGGTGGATGTGGTGGAGAGCCAGCTCGCGGACACGGCCGGGGTCTTCGGGGCGGCGATGATCGCGGCGGAGCGGCTGCGGGGGAAGTAAGACCAAACACGGAGGCACGGAGAGCACGGAGAAAGTCGCACAGAGTGGGGCGAGTGAAAGAGGTGTGTGATGCAGAAGGTGTGGACTGCGGCTCTGGTGTGTGTGCTGGCGGGCGCGGCGGTGGCCGGGCCTGAGGAGAAGGTGGAGCAGGAGCGGTTGATGGCGACGCTGCGGTCGCTGCCGACGGCGCGGGCGGCGCTGGGTGATGCGGCGTCGCGCGAGGGTTTGAAGAAGACCGAGGAACAGCTGATCGCGGCGCTCAAGGAGCTGGGGTACACGCCCAAGGTGCACGAGTTCAAGTGGGCGCTGCCGGCGCGCCGGTTCAACCGGGAGGCGGGCGAGGAGCCGGCGAAGCCCGAGGAGCACACGTACCGCAACATCAGCGTGGAGATCGTGGGGAAGGAGCTGCCGGGCGAGGTGCTGATCGTGGCGGCGCACTTTGATGCGGTGCCGGGGACGCCGGGCGCGGACGACAACGGCTCTGGCACGGCGGGGCTGCTGGAGCTCGCGCGGGTGCTGAAGGACGAGCCGATGAAGCGGACGGTGCGGCTGGTGTTCTTCAACCTCGAGGAGGTGGGGCTGGTGGGGGCGTCGCAGTATGTGAAGGAGCTGCGCGAGAGGGGGGTGATCGGGAAGAAGGAGAGCGGAGAGCAGGGAGCGGAGAGCGGGAAGGCGGAAAGCGGAGAGCGGAAAGCGGAGGAAGGCCCGGCGGCGCAGGAGGGGAAGGGTGCGGCCGCGGACGCGAAGCCGAAGGAGAAGATCATCGGCATGATCAGCCTGGAGTCGATCGGCTACTTCTCCGATGAGCCGGGGAGCCAGAAGAGTCCGATCCCGCCGATCAAGGGCGTGTTCGAGCCGCCGACGGTGGGGGACGGGATTGCGCTCGTTGGGTTCCAGCGCGACGCCGCGTTCGTGAAGGCGCTGGAGAAGGGGATGACCGGCGCGGCGAAGGAGCTGAAGGTGAACGCGTACGCGTTCCCGATGGCGCTGCCGGACCTGCTGCGGTCGGACCATGCACCGTTCTACGGCGCGGGCGTGCCGGCGGTGATGCTGACCGACACGGCCAACTTCCGGAACCCCAACTACCACAAGCCGACGGACACGGTGGAGACGATTGACCCGCGCCGGTTCACGCTGGTGGTGAAGGGGGTGGCGGGGGCGGTGGTGGAGGTGGCGGGGGAGTGCGGGCAAGGCAATCCTTGAGCGCCTGGACGCCTCGGTTAAGCCACCTAGGCATCTAGTCTGGCAACGCACATGCGGCAAGTGACAACCTTGACGCCGTGTGCGCTGGAGTTGCGTCTGTTGTGATGCGCTGGCGCAGTCAGGGGGCGGGGAGGCCGGCGGCAGCGAGCAGGTGCGCGGCGGAACGGCGCGGGTGGCGCGGCTTTGCGACCGGCGCGTCCTGGTGGTAGAGGGGCGTGAGCAGGGTCGGCGCGGAGGTGGGCGGGTGAAGAGGCGGTGGTGTTGTCATTGACGGCGTGCGCGGCGGTGTCGGTGGGGTCGGTGTGTGGGGGTTGGGCTGGGTTGATTGGTTCGGCGGCGCTGTGCTTTGAGCGCGGAGGAAGTCCTCGGCGGCTTCCAGTTCTTTGAGGATGTCGAGCGGGTTCGCAGACTTGACGTTGTGGACTGCCGGCGCCTGGTGCGGACGGGCGGGCCCACTCGAGACGCCAGGCGTGTGCTCGCCCAGTTGCCCACTGAACGCGTCGAAGGGACTCGCCCCTCCCTCCGGGACAGGCTTCGGAGCGCGGCGTGCATGGAGGATGGTGGTGGAGCCGCGGAGGATGGCGGTGAGGATGCGGCGTTTTTCGATGGGGTTGTCGGTGGTTTTGGCGAGCTCTTCGAGGTGGTCGAGGGCGCGGGAGGAGCGGCGGAGGTCCTGGAGCTCGCGGGCGATGGTGGCGAACTGGCGGTGGGCCTGGAGCCAGGGCTGCACGGAGCCCGAGTGTGCCCAGGCGGTCAGCTCATCGAGGGGCGTGCGCGTGCGGGCGGCTACGGCGGGGAGGTCGGCGTCGAGCTCCAGGAGCGCGGTCAGCAGGTGCCGCTGCGGGAGGTCTGGGTGTGGGCTCGGGGCGACCATGATGGGGGGAGAATACGGGATTTGGTTGGGGTGTCAAGGGGAGTTGTTTGGAATTTGGATGGCATCGGTGTAAGTAGTTGGCGGAGAGTGGGATAGGAGGTCATAGGAGGTCATGGGAGGCATAGGAGGACATGGGAGGGTCATGGCCGGCGGGGCGGGGAACTGCAGCAGGAGGGCTGAAACTGGCCGCGCCTTGGTGCGGTACGCTCCGATATGCACGTTGCAGTCATCGCGGGGCTGCTGCTGTTTGCATTCGTGCTCGTCTTGATCACGTCGTTTGGAATCGCGCGCAGGTTCGTCGGCGTGGACTGCTGCGCTGAGTGCCGGTATTCGCTCGAAGGCTTGAGTGTCGAGCGCTGCCCAGAGTGCGGTCAGGAGTTGGCTGGCGAGGGAGCGCTTCGCGGGGGAAGCCACGAGTACTTGTATGACCCTCCGGCTGTATTGAAGTGGTTCTGTCGCGTGCTGCTGATGGCGTTGTACACGGGGGTGTTTGTCCTCGTGGTGATGGAGTACTCGCCGCGGACCTATGTGGATTCGATTCGGTACACGCTCGTGCACGAGGGGTGGACTGCGGAGTTCAGGGCGCGGGGGACAAGGGATGGAGAGAGCTCTCAGGACTATGGCACCTGGCCGGTGTGTGTGCCGCGGCCGTCGGTGACGATGACGGTGCGGACCGATGAGGGCGAGGTCGCGACGGTGCGGTTGTTGGACTTGCTGAGGCGGGCGGTGCTCACGGATGCTCGGGGGCGTCGCATGGAGCTGGCGAACACTGTCACCGTGGCCGATCTGGAGGAGTGGGGGAGCGGGTTCGCCAATCCTGGGATACGTGATGCAATCGTGAGCTCCGCTGCATACATGGATCAGATGCTGGCGGTGTGCGCGACGGGGAGCACGCTGGGCGAGCCCGATGAGCGGTGGCAATGGTGGTACCCGCGGCGGCCGTGGTGGTTGATTGCGGCGGTTGGCTATGCTGTTTCGATGTGGCTGATGGTCGGCGTGTTTCGGCGGTTGAGTCCGGTGCTGCTGCGACGGTGAGCACAACACCGGAAAACGAGCGATGGTGCGGAAGGCGCGCGTTCGTAAAGAACTGCGACAATCGAGCGCCACGGAGTGCCGCCCCTCGGGGGCTCGGATGCGTTGCGCGAACGCAACCCAGGGCTCGCGCCCTGGGCTACCGGCTGGGCGCACCTCGGGTGCTGAGGAGCGCGGCGGGAGCGACCGCGGGCCCGAACGCGGTCGACGCATCACCGTGAAGGCCGGCAATGCGCGCGGTAGTTACAGGCGCGACGTTTGGGCGTCGATAGACTGAGAAAGGGAGGCCGCCATGAGGATCTGCAGCGCCGTCCTTGCCACAGCGTTGGTGATGGTTCCGTGTGTTGTGGGAGTTGCGCCTCACGGGAGGCAGGAGAGCACACAGCGTGCGGGCACGTCGAAGCCCGAGGTGGCGTTCTACATCTATCAGAAGGCCGGTCACGGGCCTGGGCACAGCGGGCTGTTGCTGGCCGCGTGGGATGACGGGCTCATTATCTTTCCGGAGGATCAGAAACAACCAGACCGGAAACAGCGGGCGGCGCGTGTTGACGGGGCGAAGGTGCGGGCGCTGGTTGCCGAACTGGAGACCATCGGGTTCTTTGATCCCGGCGTCCCGCAGAACCGCGGCCTCGCGCCGGATGCAGGCAGTATGACCATCGGTGCTGTCAAGGGCGGCGTCATGACGGAGTACACGCGCGGGGACATGGCGAAGGACACGTTCGAGAGCATCGACACGGCGGACTCAACTCGGAAGTTCGAGCGGGTGTGGGCGGGTGCATTCGCGACGCTTCGGCACAGCCTGCCCGCGGATTCGAAGCCGCTGTCCGAGGACAAGGAGGCGCAGGCGCAGTACGGCAGGGCGCGGGGCGGTAACAAGCTTCCGATACTTGTTCGGTAGAGTTCGACGACGGTCGCATTCAGGGCATGTATCAGGTGGGATGCACTTGAGCGGCACGGCACAGCATGGTGCCGAATGAAGTGCCGCCCCTTCGGCGCTCGGATGCGTTGCGCGAACGGAACACAGGGCTCGCGCCCTGGGCTACCGGTTGGGCGCACCTCCGGTGCTCAGGAGCACGGCGGGGGTGTCACTGGCGTTACGCCGGTGCGGCGGTTGCGCTCGCGGCGATTGAGCATCTTTGCCGCGCCAGCCTGGCCGCAAATAGTGACATTGCTCAGTGGCAGGTCGTCGAGAGGATCACTTCGCCCCACGCCGAGCTAGAGTTGGTGATGCGGATCATCGCGATTCTCGTGGTTTGCCTTGTGCACCTCGTTGGTTGCGCCGGCCGCACAACGCGGGCTGGGGCGATGCCACGGATCTGCACAAGGCGGCGCATCGGTGCGATGCGGACGGGGTGAGGGCGGCTCTCGCCGCGGGGCATGATCCCAACGCGGTCGCGACCATTCCGAACAGGCGGATTGTTCCGGCGATGCTCTTGTTCGAGAAGTTCGACATGCCTCAAACGCCGCTTTGGCTCGCGGTGAGCCGCGGCGGCGTGGAGGCGACACGTGAACTCCTGAAGGGCGGGGCGAAGCTCGACCCGCAGCTGATCTCGTACGCGGTTTCGGGGGGGCTCCACTTACCAGCGTGTTCCTGGACGCGGGGCTGGACCCCAGCCAGCCAGCACCCGGAGAACTCAAGACGCCGCTTCATTACGCCGCGCTCTATGAGCGGCCCGAGGTCGCCGAGCTGCTGCTGGAGCATGGCGCCAACCCCGAAGCGTTGGACTATTGGGGGAATACCCCGCTGATGTACGCGGCGTCGCCTGCGAGGGGCACCGGCGCGGTGATCAGCAGGGCGCTCGTGGGGAGGGAGCCGGCGCGTTCGGAGCGGTAGCGAGGGGGAACGGGTAGGAACGGGATGCTCGGGTGCTGCCCCCTGGGGTGCAGAGCCACACTTGGAAACCTTCACTCGCCCCGCTGGGGCGAAGACGATGTGGGCGACGAGCGATCCGGGGGTGTCGAGGACGCCACGCCCCGGCTAAGGGCGTGCGCCGCGGCCGCGGCGCGGAGGCGTGCTCAAAACCGAACCGAGGAGTCGAGCCTTTGGGGGGCCCGCTCCTCGGGGTTTGTGTGGATTGGGTTGTCTGCCGCTGGGTTGGCTGTTGGAGGGGCACGACCCGAAGACGGATCGTGCCACCCTATGGAGATCTATCGGTTAGAGGTCACCCTCTAGTTCGGAAATGGCGGCGTCGAGTTTCTCGGGGGTTTCGTAGGTGCCCTGCTGGATCTGCTCGCGGACCTCGGCGACGAGGTCTTCGCGGATGGGGTTCTCGCGGAGCTTGGCCATGAGGTGGGCGGCGGTGGAGACGTGGACCTCGTCATCGCCGCGTTCGACGCTGGTGGCGGGGCGGTAGGCGGCGCGGGCGGCGGCCGCGGTGGCGGGGTTGATGCTGGCGAGGCGGCCGGGGCCGATGGGTGCGAGTTCGGACATGAAGCGCGAAGCTCCTTGGTCAGGGCGCAGTGGGCGGTCGTCCAGGGGCCCCCAGGCCATCCTTCAGAACGCGATCCTCGCGTCTTCAACTCAACCGGGCACACATGATCCCGGGATGAGCGACACAGCTATCGGCCGGTGCGTCACCGAACACTGCAAAATACGGCGGCGGGCCTAAAGTGGGTGCAACAATCGCGGGCGTGCGGACTTATGGTGATAACACGAGAGGGGCCTACGAGCATGCGAGCAGGGTTTTTTTCGTGCCTCAAAGTTTCAAGGTTTGCACGGGCGTGGGGCGTGGCGTCGCTGTGCGCGCTGGTGGTGATGCTGGGGGCGTGCGGCGGTGGAGCGGCAAAGGACCAGGCGAAGCCTGAGGCTCGCCCGGCGGAGCAGCCGAAGCTCGCGTTCGAGCCCTTTGCGAAGGAAGCGCCGGAGGTGATGAACAGCGCGCCCAGGGCGCCGGGCGGTGAGGCGCGGCAGGCGGCGTGGTCGATCGTGATTGTCGCGGCCAGCGGCGAGCAGGCGAATGAGCTGGCGGCGACGGCGCTGCAGAAGGTGCGGACGGTGGGGGGGCTGCCGCAGGCGTACACCGAGCAGCGCGGCAAGAGCGTGGTGGTGGCGTACGGGCGGTACTCGGGGCCGGATGACCCGCAGGCGGGGCGGGACCTGGAGCGAATCCAGGGGATCGAGGTCGATGGGGAGCGGCCGTTCCGGGGTGCGGTGATGGTGCCGCCGCCGTTTGAGGCGCTGGAGGGGTCGATCCCCGAGTACAACCTGAGCAGCGTGAAGAAGGCGCGGGGGAAGGATGCGCTGTACACGCTGCAGATCGCGATGTACACGCGTTTGAATGTGAACCACCCCAAGCCGGAGGAGCTGGCGGAGTTCAGGAAGAACGCGGAACAGGCCGTGAACAACCTGCGGCGCGAGGGTGAGGAGGCGTTCTACTACCACGGCCAACGGGGGAGCATGGTGACGGTGGGGGTGTTCGGGCCCAAGGACCACGACGTGACCAAGCCGGGGCGGGAGTCGTTTGCGCTGAGCGAGGCGCGGCGGAAGTACCCGTTCAACCTGGTGAACGGGGCGCAGCTGCTGGTGAAGGTGAAGAACCAGGCGAAGGCGAGCGCGCAGCCGAGTTTCCTGGTGCCGATCCCGGAGTGATTTCTCGCGGAGACGCGGGGACGCGGAGGGAAGGCAGAAAGACGAGCGAGAGGCAGGATCGGGGAATCTGATCCTGCCTTATCTCCGCGCCTCCGCGTCTCCGCGAGAGACCTGTCTCTAGACGCCCGGGATGTTCCAGTTGGCGGAGATGAACTTGATGCCGGAGAACTGCCAGGTGTTGCCGGCGGGGACGGCGTCGAGGCGCCACCAGGAGATGACGGGTGTGCCCTGGGCGGTGACGCGGACCTTGACCTGCACCAGCGCGCGGTCCTTGGAGGAGGCGTCCACCTGTGCTTCGAGCACGGCGAGATCGTCGACGCGAACGACGCCGTTGGGGCCGAGCATGGTCTGCACGCGGTTGATGATCTGGTCTTTGTCCATGCCGGCGGGGGTGGCGGGGGAGAAGAGACGGGCGGAGGGGGTGAGGGCGCGGTCGACGGCGGGGCCGTCGCCGGTGGCGACGCTGGTGACGAGGGCCTTGGTGAGGTTGCGGACCTGCTCGCGGGCGGTGGTGATGGCGTAGCCCGCGCCGATGCACGCGATGGCGAGCAGCAGGGGGATGGGGGCGAGGCGGCGGGCCTTCTTGGGGTCGCGCGCGCTGAGAGAGAAGTAGAGGATGAGGGCGACGACGATCAGAAGGATGGCGAGTGGCCAGGGGTTCTCGAGGGTGTAGTGGATCAGCGGGTTGGGCGGGTTGAGGGGCGTGGGGGCCTCGGCGTCAAGGCGGGCCTGGGCGAGGGCGGGCGCGGCGAGGAGCAGTGGGGTGCAGGCGAGCACGGGGGGTAGCAGGCGGGACAGCGGGCGGGAGTTTGGCATCATTCCAGTGTCCTTTGGCGGACGGCCGATCACAAGGCGGGGCGCCGTGCGCCCGGGTTGTGCCATGGGCTGGCCGTGGAGTTGTACCGCGCGAAGGGCGTGGGGGTTCATGAGGTTCAAGGGGGAGGCGCGATTGGCGGGAAGGATGGACAGTGCGGTGCCGGGGCCAAGCCGGGAGCGGCTGGAGAAGAACCTGCGGCTGCTGCGGGGGCGGTCGGCGCGGGCGGTGGAGGCGGTGCGCGCGGCTGGGCCTTGCGCGGGGCTGGGGCTGCTGGTTGCGCCTGATGGAGGGGTGACGGGGAGTCTGAACGGGCGGCAGCTGGCGAGCTTGCGGGCGCCGCTGGCGGAGGCGGAGAAGTTCGCGCAGTCGATTGATATCGGCGCGAGCGCGGCGGTGGTGGTGCGCGGGTTCGGGCTGGGGCATCATGTTGCGGCGCTGGCGAAGCGGCTGAAGGGTCACGGGGCGGTGGTGGTGTTCGAGCCGGATGTGGCGCTGCTGCGGGCGGTGCTGGAGCGGCTGGACTGCTCGTGGCTGGCGGTGTCGAATGTGGCGGTGGTGACGGATGCGGACGACACGGGGGCGATCGCCGCGGCGACGAGCGGGATCGAGGCCGTGCTGGCCGCGGGGACGACGCTGGTGGACCACCCTGCGAGCAAGGCGCGGATCGGGGACGCGGGCGAGCGGTTTGGCGCGGCGTTCACGACGGTGATGCGGGCCGTGCGGACGAATGTGATGACGACGCTGGTGCAGGTGGACCAGACGCTGCGGAACCTGCTGCTGAACCTTGCGTGGTACGCGACGGTGCCGGGGGTGGCGGACCTGAAGGACGCGTGCAAGGGGAAGCCGGCGGTGGTGGTTTCGGCGGGGCCGAGCCTTCGGCGGAATGTCGAGCTGCTGGCGCGCCCGGGCGTGCGGGATCGGGTGGTGATCATCGCGGTGCAGACGGTGCTGAAGACGCTGCTGGCCAAGGGGATCAGGCCGCACTTTGTGACGGCGCTGGATTATCACGAGATCTCGCGGCGGTTCTATGAGGGGCTGATGGGCGCGGATGTCGAGGGCGTCACCCTGGTGGCGGAGCCCAAGTGCAACCGGGCGATCCTGGAGGCATTCCCGGGGGCGGTGCGGTGCGCGGGGGACGTGGTGCTGGACGGGATTCTTGGTGGCACCGGTCTCCTGACCGGTGTCGATGGTGGGCAGGAGCACCGGTCGGGAGACCGGTGCCACCAGGACCGGTACATCCCGCCGGGGGCGACGGTGGCGCACCTGGCGTACTACCTGGCGCGGCACATGGGGTGTGATCCTGTCGTGCTCATCGGGCAGGACCTGGGGTTCACGGATGGGCAGTACTACGCCCCGGGCGCGGCGATCCACCAGGTGTGGTCGGGCGAGCTGAACGAGTTCAACACGCTGGAGATGCTGGAGTGGCAGCGGATCGCCCGCATGCGGCCGCTGCTGCGGAAGGTGCAGGACCAGCAGGGGCGGCCGATCTACACCGACGAGCAGATGTCGACGTACCTCGTGCAGTTCGAGCGCGAGTTCATGAGCGACGCGGCACGGGGGCTGACGACGATCGATGCCACCGAGGGCGGGGTGCTGAAGCAGCACACGCGGGTGATGACGCTGCACGAGGCGCTGGAGGCGCACGCGCGGGAGCCGATGCGCGTGCCCGGGACGCCGGCGGGACTGGAGGGCGGTGCGCTTTCCAAACGCCTGGACGCTGTGCGCTCGCGGCTTGCTTCGCTGCGGGAGAGCACGGGGCGGATCGCGGCGCTGGGGCGGGAGGCGGGGGAGGTGCTGGAGGAAATGCTCGAGCACCAGCAGGATCAGGCGCGGGTGAACCGGTTGATCGAGCGGGTGAGCGGCATGGCGAAGGAGGCCGCGGCGGAGGTGGCGTTCGGCATCGTGCAGTGGGTGAACCAGACGGGGCAGTTCAAGCGGTACCGTGCGGACCGGGCGATTCAGATTGACCCGACGCTGTCGCCCATGGAGAAGCAGAAGCGGGAGATCGAGCGCGATCTTGTGAACGTGCGGTGGCTCGCGGACGCGGCGGAGTATGTGGGCGGGCTGCTGGAGGAGGCGGCGGAGAAGCTGGTGCGGGGGGTATGGGCGGGGAGTGCGCGGGAATCCTCGAAAGAAACGCGCGGCACATCTGATTGCAACGAAGAGAATCGTCCGGAGCTTGCGCGCCGGCCTCGTACTTTGAATGCAGGTGAGGGTCGCCTCTGGGTGATCGCTCATGTCGATACCGATGTTGGCAACATCGGCCTGCCGCGGGACCTTGGGGCGGAGCTGACGCCCGGCGTCAACCTGCTGCAGGCGACGCTCGCGCGGTTGGCGCGGTGCGGGCGGGTCGCGGGCGTGCTGCTGCTGTGCCCGGATGTCGAGGTCGCCCGCGAGCTGGTGGGGCGGGCTCCGGCGGGGCTGCGCGTGGAGTTCGAGCCGATCGACGGCGGAATGCTGCGCGATCGCACGCGCGGCGTGGGGGTCGGGCGGCTGTGGGCCCGGCACTGCTGGCGGGGTGGGCTGGCGAACCTCTCGTGTTATGACGAGGCGGTGTCGCCCCGGGTGGCGGCGCCGGCGATGGAGCGGCGGGGGCTCGCGAGCGCGGCGTTTGTGGGGGCCGCGTGGTCGCTGGTTGATCCGGCACTGGTTGATGGTGTGATCGAGCGGCACCTGGAGCGGCCCGAGGCCCACGAACTCACGTTCGCGCACGCGCCCCCGGGGCTGGGCGCGTGCGTGGTGTCGCGGCGGGTGCTGGCGGAGCTGAGCGCGGCGAACACGCCGCTGGCGAGCATCGGCGGGCTGATCGGCTACTTGCCGCATGCGCCGCAGATGGACCCGATCGCCAAGCCCGTGTGCGTGAGCGTTGAGCCCAAGGTGCGCGACCTGCTGCTGCGGTGCGTGCCGGATTCGCCCGAGCGGCTGGAGATGGTCCGGCGCGTGTACGGGCGTGTGCAGGGCGCGGGGTGCGCGGCCGTCGCTGATGCGCTGCACGGCTGGCGGGGCGCTCCCGAGCACATCACCGTCCATGCTGGCGGGCGCAACGACGAGCTGCTGGAGCAGCTGTGCCGCACCGGCGGCACGCCGTGCGTGACCATTGTGGATCACGGCGACTCACTCGATGACGCCCTGCGGCTGGTGGAGGTCGCCCGCGGCGCGGGGGCGGTGGGCGTGCACCTGCGCACGCCGCTGATCGAGGGCGTCAGCGCGGCCCGCGAGGTCCTTGCTGCACGCGTCGACATCGTCAGCATCGATCTGCTCGCCGAGGACGCAATGACCTATGCCGCTCTCACGGGCCGGCACGGCTTCGACCGGGTCCGCGACGGCATCGCCCACCTGATCGAGCACCGCCGGATGGTCGAAGGCCTGCCGTCGCTCTGGGTCGTGCCGCGGATCACGCGGCGGGACGCGGTGTACGAGCAGATCGAGGACTTCTACACCCGCGCTCTCATGATCGCGGACTCGGGGGTGATCGATCCGTTGCCGGCCCCCATCCCCGGGGAGCGCATCGAGCCGCTGCCGCTGCCCCCGAACGTGCGCGAGCGGCAACAGTGGAGCACGCGGGTGATCGCAGCGGACGGCAGCGTGCGCGATGGGTGTGGTGATCTGGTGGAGGTTGAGGTCGGGTGTGAAGAGGTCGGGTGACGAAGAAGGCATCAAGGCACGGGGCATCGAGGCATCAAGATGAAAACTGAAAGCACCAAGGCGCTCGCCGTCATCCTCGCCCGCTCGGGCAGCAAGGGCGTTCCCGGCAAGAACGTCGCGCCCGTCGCGGGCAAGCCGTGCATCCAGTGGACGATCGAGGCGGCCAAGCAGGCGACCAGCCTGTCGCGCATCCTGGTCAGCAGCGACGACCCGCAGGCCCTCGCCATTGCCAAGGGCATGGAGGTGGGCGCGGTGGTGCGGCCGGCGGACCTCGCGACCGACTACGCACGCGTCGATGACGCCGCGCGCCATGCGGTGCAGGCCGCGGCCACGGAGGTGGGAATCGTCGTCATCCTCTACGCCAATGTGCCGATCCGCCCGGCGGGGCTGATCGACCGCGCGGTGGAGATGCTGCGGACAACCGGTGCGGATTCGGTGCAGAGCTATGCGCCGGTGGGCAAGCACCACCCCTGGTGGACGGCCCGCCTGAATGGCAAGGGCGAGGTTGTGCCGTGGGAGGGCGAGGTCCTGAATCACAACGTGTTCCGGCGGCAGGACCTTCCCGCGGCCGCGATCCCGGATGGCGGCGTGCTCGCGGTCACCCGGCGGGCGCTGTTCCTGGAGGTGCCGGGGGTGCCGCCGGGGCCGCACGCGTTCTTCGGGGCCGACCGGCGCGGGCTCATGAACCCCGAGGGGAGCGTGGTCGACATCGATTCACGCGTCGATCTCATCGTGGCGGACACGCTGCTGCGGGCGGGGTGAGTACCCTTGCCTCGATGCGGATTGGCACGCGTGAGATAGGGCCCAACCAGCCGGCGTACGTCATCGCCGAGCTTGGTGTGAATCATGATGGGTCGGTGGAGCGCGCGCTGGAGCTGACGGACGCGGCGGCGCGAGCGGGCGTGGATGCGGTGAAGCTGCAGCTGTTCGAGGCCGAGCGGCTGATGAGCCGCGCGTCCAAGCTCGCGGCGTACCAGAAGACGGCGGGCGAGAAGGACCCGGTCGCGATGCTCAGGCGGCTGGAGCTGCCGCTTGCAGGGATGGAGCAGGTGATCGAGCGGGCGCACGAGAAGGGGCTGCACGCGATCGTGACGGTGTTCAGCCTCGAGCATGTCGAGGCCGCGAAGAAGATGGCGTGGGACGCGTTCAAGACGGCGTCGCCGGACATCGTGAACCGGCCGCTGCTGGAGGCCCTCGCGGGCATGCGTGGGGCGAAGGAGACGCGCCCGCTCATCGTGAGCACGGGGGCTTCGACGCTGCAGGAGGTGGCCAGGGCGCTCACGTGGCTGAGGCCCGTGGGGGAGCGGCTGGGCGTGCTGCAGTGCGTGAGCAGCTACCCGACCCCGCTGGGGCAGGGGGAGCTCGGTGGCATTTCGGCCATCGCGGACATCTGGCCGGGCGTGGTGGGCTACAGCGACCACACCCCGGACGTGATGACCTCCGCGGTAGCGGTGGCCCTGGGGGCCCAGGTGCTCGAGAAGCACATGACGTACAGCAAGCTGGCGGTGGGGCCGGACCACATCGCCTCGCTGGATGCGCGCGAGATGGGCGAGTACGTGGAGTTCGCGATCCAGGCGTTCGCGGCGAAGGAGCACCTCAAGAAGGAGCACCCGCCCGAGGACCTGACGCGGTTCATCGGGGGGGCGGAGAAGCTGACGGCGCGGCAGGGCGAGTACGTGAAGACCAAGCGCGTGCTGCCCATCGAGGAGGATGTGCGGCGGGTGTCGCGCCAGAGCGTCGTGTGCACGCGGGCGGTCGGCGCCGGGGAGGTGCTGCGGCGCGAGGATGTGACGGTGAAGCGGCCGGGGACGGGCCTGCCGGCGTACCTGCTGGATGATGTCGTGGGGAAGAAGGCGTTGCGCCCGATCGAGGCGGACGTGCCGCTGGTGGCGGAGGACCTGGAAGGGATCGCGGCTCTTGTGGGCGGGGGTGAGCGTTGATCGGCGACGGCTGGACCGACGAGCCCAGCGTGCGCCCCACGCCCATGGACCCACCGTTGAAGGGGCGGGCGCGCGTCGCCCTCGTAACGGGCACACGGGCGGAGTTCGGGCTGCTGCGGCCGGTGGGGCTGGCGATCGCGGCGAGGCAGGACCTGGAGCTGGCGGTGATCGCTGCGGGGGCGCACCTGATCTCGCCGGCGCTGACTTTCCGCGAGGTGAAGGCGTCGTTCAACATTGCCGAGGTCGTGCCGATGCAGATCGCGGGGAAGACGGGGCGGGCCGAGGATGCCGAGGCGCTGGGGCGCGGTGTGGGGCGGTTTACGCGGGCATACGAGAAGCTGCGGCCGGACTGGGTGCTGGTGCTGGGGGACCGCATCGAGGCGTTCGCGGCCGCGGCGGCGGCGAGCGTGGCGGGGTACGCGGTGGCTCATATCCACGGGGGCGATCGGGCCGAGGGTGTCGCGGATGAAGGGATGCGGCACGCGATCACGAAGCTGGCGCACGTGCACTTCGCGGCGAGCGAGCAGAGCGCGGAGCGGATCGTGCGGATGGGGGAGGCGCGCGAGCGGGTGCATGTGGTGGGGTCGCCGGCGATTGATGGCCTTGCAGCGGTGGAGGAGCTGAGCCAGAGCGGAGTTGATGAGCTGTATGGGGGGGCGGGCTTTCAGCACGCAAAGAAGGCAGAGGAGGGATCGCGCGGGCTGAAAGCCCGCCTCCCCGTTCTGTTGCTCTTGCACCCGGTTGGGAGACCTTCCGAAGTAGAGGAGGCCGCGGCTGCGGAAGTGCTGGAGGGCCTTAGAGGCGAGCGGGTGCTGGCGCTGCACCCCAACCACGACCCGGGGCGCGAGGGGGTGCTGCGGGCGATCGAGAGCGCGGGTGTCCCGATCGTGCAGCACCTGCCGCGCGAGCGGTTCGTTGGGCTGCTCAAGCACCTCGCGAAGCACAAGGGCGTGCTGGTGGGGAACAGCTCGGCGGGGCTGATCGAGGCGGCGGCGCTGCGGGTGCCGGTGGTGGACATCGGGCCGCGTCAGGGCGGGCGGGAGCGGTGCGGGAACGTGGTGCACGTGGAGCATGAGCGGGCGGCGGAGGTGCGGGCGGCGGTGGGCAAGGCCCGAGAACTCGATCTTGGAGGGCTCGTTCATCCCTATGGAGACGGGCACGCGGGGGAGCGGATCGCGAAGGTGCTGGCGGAGGTGAGCCCGCACCAGCCATGGGTGCTGCGGAAACGCAACGCTTACTAGCCCGCCACAGCTGCACCTCAATCGAGAACGGCAAACCCGGCAAGTCCGCGAAAGTGACCCCAGGTTCCGGCCGATGCTCTGTTACCGGCGGTTTGAGCGCCGGGAGGAGCTACGCATGAGCACCGTCACGAAAGAGCGGGACCAGATCGTCGCCAACGCGATACGCGAGATCAGCCACATCGCCACGCTGCCCGAGATCACCGTCAAGGTGGTCGAGCTCGTGGAAGACCCCAAGTCCACGGCCCAGGACCTGCACAAGGTCATCTCCGGCGACCCGGCGCTGTGCAGCCGCATCCTCAAGGTCGTCAACTCGTCGTTCTACGGCCTGCCGGGGCAGATCGGCTCGATCAACCGGGCGATCGTGATGCTCGGCCTGAACGCCGTGAAGAACATCGCGATCGCGGCGAGCCTTGCGAAGCTCTTCCGCGGCGGGGACCTCACGCCGACGTTCTCAGCGCGTGAGATCTGGACGCACTCGAACCTCACGGCCGCGGCGGCGAAGATGGTGGCCAACTCGCTGCGGATCGGGCTGGCCGACGAGGCGTTCCTCGCGGGGCTGATCCACGACATCGGCGTGATGGTGGAGATGCAGGCAGACCGCAACAAGCTGATCGACGTGCTCCGCCGCGTGGGCGCCGACAACAAGGGCGTGCCCGCGACCGACATGATTGAGGCGGAGAACGCGGTGTTCGAGGCCAACCACCAGGAGTTCGGCGCAGCCCTTTGCGAGAAGTGGAAGTTCCCCAAGAGCTTCGGCATCGTCACCGGCTTCCACCACAAGCCCATGGAGGTGCCCACCGAGAGCCGCACGCTCGTGGCGATCATCCACGTCGCGGATCGGCTCGCCGCGGACACGGGGCTGGGGTTCCGCCAGGACCTGCTGAACACGAACATCGATGCCGACGTGCTCGACTTCCTCAAGCTGCCGGCGGAGAAGGTGGCCGAGATCCGCGCCACGCTGATCGCGCAGAGCAAGGACCTGAGCAACGTGCTGGGCATGTGAACAGGGCGGGCGCTGCCCGCTTGCGATCTCTCTTTCTCTCTCTCCGGGCGGCCTCGTGGGAACACGGGGCCGTCGGTGTTTGGAGATGATCGTCTTGGAGGAGCCGATCGCGCGAGCGATCGCGTGGGCAGGTGTTGTGGCCGTGGTCCAATAGGTCCTCTGGGTCGGATAGGTCTTCTAGACCTATGCTCAATGGGTGAGCACTGCTGCTGCACAAAGTTCGTCGCCGAGGACTTCACTGCGGCTGATCGCCGCGGACATCAAGCTGGCGCACTCGGTGTTTGCGCTGCCGTTTGCGGTGCTGGCGGCGTTCATTGCGCAGGTGGCGTCAGGGTTGTCGTGGGTGAGCTTCGGGGGGAAGTTCGCGCTGATCCTGGTGTGCATGGTGACGGCCCGCACGTGGGCGATGCTGGTCAACCGGCTCGCGGACCGCGGGTTTGATGCGCAGAACCCGCGGACGCAGCGGCGGGTGTTCGCCGCGGGGCGGCTCTCGGCGGCGCAGGGGTGGGGAGTGGCCCTGGCATGCGCGGCGGTGTTCATTGCGGCGTGCGGGGGGTTCAGGCTGCTGTACGACAACTGGTGGCCCATCGCCCTCAGCGTGCCGGTGCTGGGGTGGATCGCGCTGTACTCCTATACCAAGCGGTTCACGGCCCTTTGCCACGTGTTCCTGGGGACGTCGCTGGCGATTGCGCCTCTCGCGGCGGCGCTGGCGGTGTGGCCCGAGGCGCTGCGGACGACGCCGAGTTTGTGGTGGATCGCGGGGTTTGTGGTCGCTTGGGTGGCGGGGTTCGATGTGATCTACGCGTTGCAGGATGAGGGCTTCGACAAGGGGCGGGGGCTGCGGAGCATCCCGGCTGCGCTCGGATCTGCCGGGGCCCGCGCGGTCAGCATCTTCCTGCACCTGGGGGCGGGCGCCGCCCTCATCATGGCCTGGCGGTCGCATGCGAGCTTTGGGCCGCTGCTGGGCGCGGGGGTGGTGGCCGTGCTCGCCCTGCTCGTGACCGAGCACGTGATCGTGTACCGCGGGGCGCGGCGCGGCCTCGCCGGGCTCAATATGGCGTTCTTCACACTGAATGGCGTCGTCAGCTGCGTGCTGGGGGCGCTGGGCGTGGCGGACCTGTTCTTCTGATGCGTGCGATGTGACTGGCGCTGGGGCGACGTCTTCGTCGCTCCCACGACTGTCCACAAGACACGACCGTCAGAGCACGGTCGTGGCACGTCCCTTTCAACGCCCTCTCATGCCCCGGGTGCACCCTGCATCCATGATCTCTCAACCCATCAAGAAGGTTGCCCTCATCACCGGGGCCGGCTCGGGCATCGGCGCTGCAACGGCCGAGCTCCTCGCCCAGCGCGGCCACCGCGTGGGCGTCCTGACCCGCACACCCGAGGAGGCGAACCAGGTCGTGCAGCGGATCACCGACGCGGGCGGCGAGGCCATGGCGCTGATTGCGGACGTGCGCGATGAGAAGGGGATGCAGCTGGCGGTGAAGGAGTTGGTGGACCGCTTCGGGGGGCTTGACGTGGTGTTCGCCAATGCGGGCATCAATGGCGCGGCCGGCCCGCTCGAGGAGCTGACCGTCGAGGACTTTGACGAGACTGTGGACACGAACTTCAAGGGGACATTTATCACCTTGAAGGCCGCGGTGCCGGAAATCAAGAAGCGGGCGAGCGAGAAGCAGCAGGGGGTGGTGGTCATCTGCTCGAGCATCAACGGCGTGCACACGTTCAACGACCCGGGCACCGTGATCTACTCGGCGACCAAGGCGGCGCTGGTCGCGATGACCAAGCTGCTGGCGCTGGAGCTGGCGAAGCACCACGTGCGGGTCGCGGCGGTGTGCCCGGGCTCGATTGACACGAATATTGACGAGAACACCGAGAAGCGCGACATCGACGAGGCCGGGCATCCCGTGCGGTTCCCCAAGGGGGAGATCCCCCTTACCGGCAAGCAGCCCGGCCGGCCCGAGCAGGTGGCGAAGCTGGTCGCGTTCCTTGTCAGCGACGAGGCGGATCACATCACGGGCACGGAGGTGGTGATCGACGGGGGGCAGTCGCTGGTGGTGTGAGGCCTTGCCCGTTCGATACGAGCCCGGAACGCAGTGTCGGGTCCTTCGGAGAATCGGCGACGAGGGCAGCACGGCCCGCTCACTTCGTTCGGGGCTCGTTGCGAACGACATTCGCGCGGGACAGCAGCGTGCCCGTTCGATACGAGCCCGGAACGCAGTGACGGGTTCCCCGAGTAACCTGTGACGAGGGCGGCGCGGCCCGCTCACTTCGTTCGGGGCTCGTTGCGAACGTCCTCCGTGGTGACCCTCGCGAGCTACCCACTCATTCTGCCGGTGTACCCTTGCCCCTATGCCCCCCTCCGACCTCATCCGCGGCAACGCTGTCATTGGCCAGTCCGGCGGGCCGACCGCCGTCATCAACCAGTCCCTTGTCGGCGTTGTCGAAGGCCTCCGGGGCGGGCTGCACGCGGCCGGGTTTGTGCCACGCATTCTGGGCATGCGGCACGGCGTGCGCGGGCTCACCAAGGGCGAGTTCGCGGACCTCACCGACATGCACCAGGACCGGCTGGATCGGCTGGCGGCGACGCCCTCGGCGGCGCTGGGCTCCACGCGCGACAAGCCGGACCCGGCATACTGCGAGCGCGTCCTGGAGGCGTGCAAGAGGAACGACATCCGCTACTTCTTCTACATCGGCGGCAACGACAGCAGCGACACGTGCCGCATTGTCCGCGAGATGGCGGTGAGGACGGGGTATGACCTCCGCTGCTTCCACGTGCCCAAGACCGTGGACAACGACCTGATGGAGAACGACCACACGCCGGGGTTCCCGTCGGCGGCGCGGTTTGTGGCGATGGCGTGCATGGCGGACTTTCTCGACAACATCTCGCTGCCGGGCATCAAGATCAACGTGGTGATGGGGCGGCACGCGGGATTCTTGACGGCCGCGAGCGCGCTGGCCCGCCGGCACGACCGCGACCTGAACCCGGTGGCGCCCGAGGAGTCGACCGACGGGCCGCAGCTGATCTATTGCCCCGAGGTGCCGTTCAGCCTCGATGAGTTCGCCGCGGATGTGGAGGCGATCTACGCGAAGAAAGGCCGCTGCCACATCGCCGTGAGTGAAGGGATCATGGACCCCACGGGCCAGCCCATCGGCGCCTCGCTCATCAAGAACGCGCAGACCGATTCGCACGGCAATGTGCAGCTCTCGGGCAGCGGGGCCCTGGGCGATGCGCTCGCCGACTTCCTGAAGGCGAGGCTCACGCCCGCGGGGGGCAAGGCGCCGCGGGTGCGTGCGGACACCTTCGGGTACGTGCAGCGGTGCTGGCCTGATCCCAGCCCGATCGACCAGCAGGAGGCGCGCCGGTGCGGGCAGTTCGCGGCGCAGCTCGCGATGGGCGGGCACCAGGACGGCAGCGTCGCCATTGTGCGGCAGGGCAGCGGGAGCGAGCGGTGGCTGGGCCGGGACAACGGGCAGCCGTACCTGTCCACCTACCGGCGGGTGGACCTCAGCGCGGTCGCGGCCAAGACCCGCCACATGCCCCCCGCGTTCCTCACCGGGCGGAACAACGTGAGCCGTGCGTTCGTGGAGTACTGCCTGCCGCTGGTGGGGCCGCTGCCGGGGTTCGAGCGCCTGTAGCGGCGTGCCGGGCGGGCTGCCGGTGCTTTCAAATACTTCTGAAAGTTCAGTGGACTTCCGCCCGCCCCCCTCCCACAATCAGGCATGGAGACACCCGCCCCCAAGGCCCTCATGGAGGCCCAGGACCGCTTTATTGCGGTCTGGGGTCAGATGGCCGGCGCCTGGGGCATCTCCCGGACGATGGCCGAGGTTCATGCGCTGCTGTACATCAGCGGGCAGGAGCTGTGCACCGATGACATCATGGACCGGCTGGAGATCTCACGCGGCAATGCGTCGATGTCGCTGAGGGCCCTGCTGGACTGGGGGATCGTGGAGCGGGCGCACAAGCGGGGCGACCGCAAGGAGTACTTCAAGGCCGAGCAGGACGTGTGGGCCATGTTCCGCGCCATCGTGCGCGAGCGGATCACGCGCGAGGTGGACCCGCTGCTGGCGTCGATGCACGAGATCCGCGACATGACCGGCCCGCTGGAGCGCGGCAAGAACCGCAAGACCGAGGGCGGCTCGGAGGCGGCGCTGAACGCGGAGCAGAAGAGGGCGTTGGCGGAGCACAACGCGCGGCTGGATGAGATGCTGGAGTTCTTCCAGACGCTCGAGCGGCTGGGGCAGCGGTTCGTGTCGCCGGCGGGGCGGGGGCTGCAGGTGGCGGCGACGCTGCTGAACCGGGTGCATGAGGTGATTACGCCGGATGCGCGAGGAGGGCGTGAATGAGCGCCGTCAACCGCGCCACCAAGGGCCCGCGCACGCGGGGGCCGCGCAAGCGGCAGCGCGTGGTGACCGTCGCGTGGGCGGTGTCGCGCGACGCGGCGTCGCGCGTGTGGCCGGTGGAGGCGGGGGATGGTGAGGTGGAGCTGCGGTGGGTGCTGGAAGCGGGGGTGAGCCGGGTTGTTTTGAGCGATGGTGCCCGCGAGGTTGTGATCGCGGAGGGTTCGTCTGCTGTTGTGGCGGATGAGGGGCTGCTGCACGTGGAGGCGTCGGCGGGGGAGTTCGGGTTCGCGGCGACGCTCCGCGCCGGGCGGGTGCTGTATGCGCGGACGGATGTGCTGGGGCGCCTGGGGGTTGAGGGTGGGCGGTATGAGGTGGTGAGGTAGGTGGCGCGCCGTCTCTGAGGCTGGGGGCGGGCTTGCGCCAGAAATTTGGTTCTAAGTCAGCATCTGTGTCCCCGGCTCCGAAGGAGCCCCGGAGTGTTGCCACCAGTGGAGCGACGCCGCGCTTCGCGGCGAGCGCAACTGGTGGAAGGTGGGCACGCCCCAAACCCCTGTCTTCTTTTGCTCTCCGCCCCTTCAGGGGCGGAGGAGTTCAGTCGAACACATACCGCTCATCAAACTCACAGTCATGCGCTCGCAGCAATTGCAGGTACTCCGTGCGGAAGTCCATCTTCTGGTGGTGCTCGGCTTGCGTATCGATGTAGCGCATGACTGCCGGCTCCTGCGACTTGCTCACGGTGAACGCGGCGTAGCCCTCCTGCCAGGCGAAGCGGCTGAGCCGGGGGAACTCGTCATGGACCCAGGCTGAGGAGCGGGACTTCACCACCCGCATGAGGTCGGAGATGCACACGTCGGGACGCCAGCGGATGTACATGTGCACGTGGTCGTCAACGCCGTTGATGTTCAGGGCCGTTCCTTTTTCGGCCCGCACAATGCCGCCCATGTAGGAATGGAGCCTTGGTGCGATCTCGGCTGTGATCCAGGGGTCGCGGCGTTTCGTCGAGAAGACAACGTGGAGCAGGAGCTGGGAGAATGTGCCGGCCATGGGCCCTCCGCCGCTCCGTTGGAGCGCAATGGGAAGGGGGAGGGTAATGGAGGGGGCTGTTTTCCACCAGTTGCGCTCGCGGCGAAGCGCCGCTTGCTCCACTGGTGGCAACACTCCGGGGCTCCTTCGGAGCGGGGGCGGGGGAGGAGGACAGAGGCGTGCGGCGGGGGCCTGGGCCCTCCGGCGCTCCGTTGGAGCGGGTAAGCAGAGAAAGGAAGGTAAGGGGTGGGCCTGCCTTCCACCAGTTGCGCTTGCCGCGAAGCGCGGCTGCGCTCCACTGGTGGCAACACTCCGGCGCTCCGTTGGAGCGGGGGCGGGGGAGGAGGACAGGGGCGTGCGGCGGGGGCCTGGGCCCTCCGCCGCTCCGTTGGAGCGGCATGCGAAGGAAGGAAGGTATATGAGGGGCCTGCCTTCCACCAGTTGCGCTCGCGGCGAAGCGCCGCTTGCTCCACTGGTGGCAACACTCCGGGGCTCCTTCGGAGCCCGAGGCAGGCGAGCGGCAGTAGCAGCTGAACCGCCCGGGAGCTGTGCTTCACTCCCCCTGCTTCTTCCGCGGCTGGGTGCTGATGATCTTGGCGCCGAAGAGCTCGGTGGCCTGCTTGATCAGCGGATGGTCGCTAATGGGGGTAGTTGGCGTGGCGGGTGGGTTGGGTGCGGCGCCCGGCGAAGTGGTGGCAGCGGCGGGTTTGGGGAGGGGCTCGACCTTCTCGCCGCTGGCGGTCTTGAGCTCGATAGCGAGGTTCTGGCCCCAGGCGATGCTCAGCAGCGTGCACAGGTCGCGCTCGGCGGACTGGGCGGCGGTCCGCATCTCGTCGGAGACCTCGAGCACGGCCTTGTGCTCGTCCTTGGTGACGAGCTTGAGGCTGCCCACCAGGATCCGCATGCGGTGCTGCTTCTGGCACGCCTCGGTCACCATGTTCCAGAGGGCGACGGGGTCCTCAGGCAGGTTGCCGGGCAAACGCGTGACGCCGGAAATGGGCGGCTTGGCCTCGACCTCGTGGCGCGTGGGTGCGGCGGGGCGCATCGCGGGTGGCGCGGCCGCGGGGCGTGGGGCGAGGGGTGCAGGCGCGGGAACGGCGGCAGGCTTTGGAACACCGGTCGGGAGACCGGTGCCACCCAGGACACCTGTCGCCGTCAGCGTTTTTTTGCTGGAGCGGCTCCGTTGCGCGGGGCGCCGGCCATCACGGCGGTGATGTCCGCGATCTTGTCTGTCATCGCCAATCGCACCAGCAAGGCGTCGAGCAGGGCCCGCGGCACGGCGGAGTTCTTCGCCGCCCGCTGCACGTTCTCGCACAGGGCGATCATGTGCACCAGGCCCGCGGCGTCGAACTTGCCGGCCCGCTCGACCTCGTCCTTGCGGGCGGAGTCCGAGAGCTCTACCAGCGGCGTCTGCGGGCCGCACGCGGCGATGATCATCAGGTCGCGGAGGCGGTGCAGCAGGGTCTCGAGCAGCTGGTCGATGCCGATCCCGCGCGAGAGCATGTCGGCGCCCTTGGCGAGCGCGACGGCCGGGTCGCCGCTGGCGAGGGCGTCAATGAGGTCCGACAACACGCTCCGCTCGGGCAGGCCCAGCAGCTCCTCCAGCAGCTTGACTGTGAGGTGCGTCTGGCCCGAGGCGATCAGCCGTTCGAGCAGCGTGAGAGAGTCGCGCATCGAGCCGTTGCCCAGGTGGGCGACCAGGTGCACGAGCTCGGGGTCCGCGGTGAGCTTCTCGTCCTTGATGACGCGGGTGAGGTGCTCGGCGACCAGCGACGAAGGGATATTGCGGAAGTCGAAGCGCTGGCAGCGGGACTGAATGGTGGCGGGGACCTTGTGGGTCTCGGTGGTGCAGAGGATGAACACGACGTGCTCGGGGGGCTCCTCCATGGTCTTGAGCAGGGCGTTGAACGCCGCGGTCGAGAGCATGTGGACCTCGTCGATGATGTAGACCTTGTACTTGCCGCGGAGGGGCTTGTAGACGGAGTTGGCGATCAGCTCGCGGGCCTGCTCGACGGAGTTGTTGCTGGCGGCGTCGATCTCGATGACGTCGGTGTCGTGGCCCTTCATGATGAGGGCGTCGATCTCGGGGGAGCCGCCGTTGAGGGCCTTGGCGAAGAGGCGGGCCATGGTGGTCTTGCCAACGCCGCGGGTGCCGACGAAGAGGTAGGCGTGGGCGACGCGGTTGGCCTTAATGGCGTTGGCCAGGGTGTTGGCGATGGCCTGCTGGCCGACCACCTCGGCAAACTCCTGGGAACGGTAACGGCGGGCGAGCACGGCGTAGGCCATGGCGGATTCTAGCGGAGACGAGGTTGGGGTCGGTCGGTGTGGGGGAGTGGGCTCATGAATAGAGCCGCGGGCCCGTCACTTGCCTTGCGGGCTTCATATGGACTGGCGGTATCACACGCCCGCTGCGGAGGTTTCGATCATCGCCGCGACGCGGAGCAGGGTGCATTCGTCAAACGCGGGGGCGATGAGCTGCATGCCGACTGGGAGCCGGGCACCTTCAACGGCAGCCTGCCCGCAGGGGATTGTGGCGGCTGGGAGGCCGGCGAGGTTGACGGCCACCGTGTAGACGTCCTCGAGGTACATCGCGAGGGGGTCGGTGGTCTTTTCGCCAAGTTTGAACGCGGGGCCGGGGGCGGTGGGCATGAGGATGGCGTGGCAGGCGGGGTGGCCGGCGCGGCCGGTGAAGGCGGCGTTGAAGTCGTCGAGCACGCGCCGGCGGACCTTGAGGGCGGTGTTGTAGTAGGCCTCGTAGTAGCCGCTGCTGAGCACGTGGGTGCCGAGCATGATGCGGCGCTTGACCTCGGGGCCGAGGCCCTCGGCGCGGCTGCGGCAGTAGAGCTCGTAGAGGCCTTCGCCTGCTTTCAGCTGGGCGCGGTGACCGAAGCGGACGCCGTCGAAGCGGGCGAGGTTCGATGAGGCCTCTGCGGGGGCGATGATGTAGTACGCGGCGATCGCGTCATCGAGCAGGGGCAGATCGATGTCAATAACGCGGGCGCCGCGCTCGCGGAGGCGGACGGCGGTTTCGTCCAGAACGCGGGTGATGTCGGGGCTGTTGCCGGGGCCACGGGCCTGGCGGGGGATGCCGACGACCAGGCCTTCGATTGGTTGATCGAGGCAGGCGACCAGGCCTGGCGGGGGCTGGTGCGCGGTGGCGTCGTGGGGGTCGATGCCGCAGATTGCTTCGAGCACGAGGGCCGCGTCGCGGACGGTGGCGGCGAGCGGGCCGATCTGGTCCAGGCTGCTGGCGTAGGCGACCAGCCCATAGCGCGAGACGCGCCCGTAGGTGGGCTTGACGCCGACAACGCCGCAGTGGGACGCGGGCTGGCGGATGGAGCCGCCGGTGTCGGAGCCCAGGGCCACGGGGGCGATGCCGGCGGCGACGGCCGCGGCGGAACCGCCGGAGCTTCCGCCGGGGACGCGGTCGGGGGCGTGGGGGTTGCGGGTGGGGCCGAAGTGGGAGCGTTCGGTGGAGGAGCCCATGCCGAACTCGTCCATGTTGGTCTTGCCGACGATCACGGCGCCGGCGTCGATGAGCCGCTGGACCGCTGTCGCGGTGAAGGGCGATTCGTACTTCGCGAGCATGCGGCTGCCGCAGGTGGTGGTGCCGCCGTAGGGCGGGCCGAGGCAGATGTTGTCCTTGATGGCGATGGGCACGCCGGCGAGGGGCAGCTGCTCGCCCATGGCGACGCGACGGTCGACGTCGGCGGCGGCCGCGAGGGTGCGCTCGGGGAAGGTGGAGATGAAAGCGTTGAGGTGGGCGTGCTGCTCGAGGGCGGCGAGGGAGTGCTGGGCGACGGCGAGAGCGCTGACCTCCCGCGCCTGCACGGCGCGGGCGGTGGAGATGGCGTCTGGCCTGGTCACGCGCCCTGTCACGGGCAGCTCACTTCTTCGCCTTCGAATCGGCGGCGGGGGCGTTGGGGTCGACGGGCGGGGCGGTGAAGTCGCCGACGGTCTTGCCGTTTGCGGTGTAGGCCCAATCCTTCACCTTGTCGGCGGTGACGGTGACGCGGTCGCCCTTCTTGTGGCCCGCGGCGTCGGCCAGCAGCGGGCCCGCGACCGAGGTGCCCACGACCGACTGCACGTTCACCCACGCTTCGCCGGTCTGGTTGGCGTTGCCCTGGATGGTGGCCTTCACCTTGAAGGAGCTGTGGTCGGTGGCCTTGCTGAAGGCTTCGAGGAACTCGGGCCAGCGCTTCTGGGCGGTGGCGGTGCCTTCGGTGGCGCGGATCTGGGCTTGCTGCTGGGCGGCGGCCTGGGCCTGCTTCTTTTCGCAGCCTGCGGCGAGGGTGAGGGCGAGGGCGGTGGTGATGGTGGCGGCGGTGCGGGTCGCGGTCATGGGGGCGGTCATGCGCCTCCTCCTTCGTCGAGAACTTTGGGGACCTTGATGAACGGCGGCAGGGCGTCGGGGGCCATGCGCATCAGCACGTCATTGGGCAGGGTGGGGGCGGGGGTGTCGGCGTCGAGGCGGTTGACGGTGTCCGCCACGTTGGCGAGCGGCTCGACGCCCTCGAGATCGAGGCGTCGGAGGCGGTCGACGTAGGTGACGACGGCGGAGAGGCGGGTCTGGAGCTCGGGGACCTCGGCGTCGGTGACCTGGAGGCGCGAGAGGCGGGCGACGTTGCGGATGTAGTCGGCGGATAGGTGGTTGTGGGGGTTGTGCGGGTGCGGGTCGGGCACGAGGGGAGTGTATCGGTAGGTTGGGTGTGATCTGTGGAATGGTGGGGGTGGTTAGGATCGTGGCGTGAAGGCTCCTTGCCCGCCGCGGAACCGGTTTGAGCGCTGGACGTGGCACCTGCGGAACCCGCTGGTGGTGGTGCTGCTGCTGGCGCTGGTGGGGATGAGCTGCTACTACGCGGACTCGTGGGATCGCGGCTCGCTGGGTCCGTTCCGGAAGCGGCAGGTGCGGTATCCGACGTACACCGAGCAGGTGTTCGTGCTGCGGAGGGGGGACGGCGGGTACGAGGTGCTGGACCCGCAGTTCATGAGCTGGGACCGGCTATCGCGACTGACGCAGGAGAATGCGTACGACCTGCTGGACGTGCAGTATGTGCAGGTGGACGAGGTCTTCGGGCGGTGGTACCCGACGTGGTACGAGTCTCGCCGTTGGATCGTCATGGACCCGCTGGGGCTGAAGGCGGGGAAGGAGTGGAGCGATGCCGAGCTTGCCCGGGTGCGCGAGCTGTTTCTGGGGCGGCTTGCGGTGACGATGCCGGAACAGGCCGCGTCGGTGCGGAACGGGAATGCGCTTGTGCGCGAAGTGCGTTGGGACGGTGTGGCTCTGAATGGGCTGTCGCTGGTCGTGGGGCTGCTGCTGCCGTTCCTGGCCTATGGCTCGCCGCCGTATGTGCGGCTGGCGGTGGCGCGCCGGCGGCTCGCGCGGGGGGAGTGCGGGTGCTGCCGGTATGAGTTGCAGGGGATGGTGGGTGCGGATGGGAGGGTGCGGTGCCCGGAGTGCGGGGCGGTGTGGGGGGCGGAGGGGGGTGGGTTGAGGGTGTTGGCGAGCGCGTAGAGATGCCACGGAGAAGAGTTCGATCGCTTGCGCGATCGGCTCTTCGGGGGCGGTTCAGTCCTTGAGAGAACCCAAGAGACAGCGTTCGATCGCTTGCGCGATCGGCTCTTTTGGGGGCATTAGCGCCGGTTGCTCTTGATGCCACGGATGAGGCGCTTGGGTGGGAGTTTCGTGGGGACGATGCCGCCGGGGAACTTGGTCTCGTCGACCTTGTCGGGCTCGGCGACGGGCAGGTCGGGGTTGAGCGAGTCCTTGATGCGGTTGGTCTTCTGCTCGGGCGCGGCTGCTGGGGCGGCGGGGCCGTTGGCGAGGGTGAGGCCGCCCTCGCGCCGGCCGCCGGGGAGCGGGTCGCGGTAGCCCTCGGGGCGGGGGTTGGGCTTGAAGTCGGGGTAGTCCATCCGCGGGATTTCCGCGTTGATGAGCATCTCGATCTCGGTCAGCAGCTCGCCCTGCTCGGGCGTGACGAAGGACCACGCGACGCCCTTCTTGCCGGCGCGGGCGGTGCGGCCGATGCGGTGGACGTAGACCTCGGGGTCGTCGGGCAGGTCGAAGTTGATGACGTGGGAGATGTCCTCGACGTCGATGCCGCGGCTGGCGAGGTCGGATGCGACGAGCACGGCGAGATGGCCCTCGCGGAGCTTCTTCATGGTGGAGTTGCGCTTGCCCTGGGGCATGTCGCCGTGGATCGCGTGGGCCTCGACGCCGCGCTGGGTGAGGCCCGTGGCGAGCTCGTCGACGGTTCGCTTGAGGCGGCAGAAGACGATGGTAAGGGCGGGCTCCTCGTGGGTGAGCAGGTGCAGGAGGAGGCGCTTCTTGTCCCAGGGGTTGACCGCGAGGTAGTGCTGCTCGACGAGGCTCACGGTGAGGGAGCCCGAGTGCACGACCACCTTCTGCGGGTCCTTCATGTAGCGGCGGGCGAGCTTTTCGATGTCGGGGCTGATGGTGGCGGAGACGAAGACGGTCTGCCGCTGGGGCGGGGTCTTCTCGAGGATCTTGCGGATGTCCTCGCGGAAGCCGATGTCGAGCATCCGGTCCACCTCGTCGAGGACGACGTGGCGGATGTTGTTGAAGTGGATGATGCCGCGCTCGAGCATGTCCATGACGCGCCCGGGCGTGCCGACGAGGATGTGCGAGCCCTTGCTGAGCTTGCCGGCCTGCGTCCGCACGGCCTGGCCGCCGTAGACGGTGGTGGCGCGGATGGGCGTGTGCTTGCCCAGCTCGTCGATCTCGGCGGTGATCTGGATGGCCAGCTCGCGGGTGGGGGCGAGGATGAGGGCCTGGAAGGGGTCGTCCTTGTTGAGCTTGCAGAGCAGCGGCAGCGAGAACGCGGCCGTCTTGCCCGAGCCGGTGCGGGCCTGGCCGAGGATGTCGCCGCCGGCCATGATGGGCGGGCAGAGCTGGCTCTGGGTGAGGGTGGGGTGCTTGAACCCGAGCTCCTCGATGCCCTTGAGGACGCTGTTGCGGATGCCCAGGTCGGCGAAGGTCTTGGTCTCGTCGAAGACCTCGGCCCGGTGCTTCTTGAGGGTGGCCAGGCGCTCGAGCTCCTCGGGCGTGTGCGGGTCGGGGACCTGGGCCTGGGTCTCGGGTGCGGGCTCGTGCGGGGTGTGGGGGAATTGCGGGTCGGAGTCGGTCGTGTGGTGCTGCGTCATCGGGGCCTTCTGTGCGGGGGCGTCGGGGCCGGTGCGGTTTGCCGTGTCACACCGTGCGTGGGAAAGGGCGCGCCCGGACAAGGGGAGTCCCCAGGGGCGGCCTGCGGGGATCATAGGTTCGGCAGGTGGTCGGCGCGTGCGGGTTTCCGGGCGGCTGGCGCGGGGTGGCGCGGGTGTGATATTGTGCGTGCCGGCCGCGTCCGGCCGATGCTGCAAGGCTGTTGAGGAGAGGTCATGACCGCGGTGGATGCCAAGCGAGGGGTTGTCGAGCGCGCCCAGCAGGGTCAGCAGGGCCTGCGCCCGAAGCACGAGATCGATGTTGCCGGGAAGCCTTCCTGCAAGGTTTACGTGGGCGACTGCCGCAAGGTGTTCGCCCGCCTGCCGGAGCTGAACGGGACGGTGGACCTGGTCTTCGCCGACCCCCCCTTCAACTGGAACCGCGCGTACGACAAGTGGGACGACGCGATGCCCCGCGAGGACTACCTGCGGTTCACGGAGGAGTGGCTGGACACGTGCATCGCCCTGCTGCGGCCGGGCGGGTCGTTCTGGGTGAACATCCCCGACGACACCTGCGCGGAGATCGTCGTGCATCTCAAGAAGCGCGGCCTGGAGATGGAGAACTGGTGCATCTGGCACTACCGCTTCGGGCAGAACACCAAGGCGCGGTTCATCAACAGCAAGGTGCACGCGCTGTGGTTTGTGAAGCCGGGTGGCGAGCGCACGTGGAACAGCGAAGCCGTGCTGGAGCCCTCCGACCGGGCGACGACGTACTTTGACCCGCGCACCATGGACAAGAAGGACGGCATGCCCGCGGGGATGCGGGTGCCGATGGACGTGTGGTACGGGCGGTACTGGGGGCGCATCCAGGGCAACAACAAGGAGCGGCGCGAGAACCACGACAACCAGCTGCCCGAGGTGTACCTGGAGCGCGTGATCGCGGCGTGCAGCAACCCGGGGGACCTGGTCGTCGACCCCTTCCTGGGCAGCGGCACCACGGGCGTGATGGCCCACGCGATGGGCCGGAGGTTCATCGGCAGCGAGTTCTCGGCGGACAACGCGAAGTCGGCGTTCACGCGGATCCGCGACATCGGGCCGGTGCCGCGGGAGAAGGACACTCAGGGCACGGCCATTTTCCCGCCCCGGCGGGTCGGCAAGCGCACGGCCGCGCGGATCAGGAAGACCACCTAAGGTGTAGGCCCTATGGGTACGAAGACCGTTGCCGTCACAGGTGCGTCGGGGTTTGTGGGCCGGTGGATGGTGCGCGAGCTGCTGGCCAGGGGCTACGGCGTGCGGGCGCTGGTGCGCAGCCGTGAGAAGGCCCGCGAGGTGCTGCCGAACGGGCCGGTGCTGGTGGTGGGGGACATCTCCGACGCGGGCAAGGCGGAGGAGCTGCTCGAAGGGTGCGGGGCGTGCATCAATCTGCTGGGCATCATCCGCGAAACCCGCGGCGACTCCGGGCAGCGGCCGCAGACGTTCCAGCGGATTCACGTGGACGCGACCCGGATGCTGGTGGCCAAGTGCCAGGAGCGGGGCGTGCGGCGGTTCGTGCAGATGTCGGCGATTAACGCCACCGACGCGGGGCAGACCGAGTACCAGCGGACGAAGTTCGAGGCGGAGATGCTGGTGCGGCTGAGCGACCTGGACTGGACCATCTTCCGGCCCTCGTTCATCCACGGGCCCGACGGCGAGTTCGTGCAGATGGTGAAGGGGTGGGCGAAGGGGCACGCGGCGCCGTACGTGTTCATCCCGTACTTCACGCGGAGCGTTGAGGACAAGCGGGTGCCGCTGGGGCCGGTGCACGACATCGACCCGAAGGTGGCGCCGGTGTACGTAGGGGACGTGGCCCACGCGTTCGTGGTGTCGCTGGAGAACCAGCGGACCTTCGGCGAGGTCTACAACCTCGTGGGCAGCGAGACGCTGAGCTTCCCCGACATGCTGCGGTTCATGCGCGACCACATCCATGGGGCGCACGAGAACCAGCCGGTGTTCGGGCTGCCCTCGCACGTGGGCGCGAACGTGGCCAAGGGCGCGAAGGCCCTGGGGATGGGCGGGCTGCTGCCCTTCGACGAGGGCATGGCGAAGATGGGGGCGATGGACACGACCGCGAGCCTCACGAAGTTCCGCGAGCACACGGGGATCGAGCCGGCGCCGTTCAAGGCGAGTTTTAAGACGTACGCGGGGCAGGTGTGAGGCGTGTGTAGGCGGTGACGTTCGGAACGAGCCCGGAACGCAGTGACGGGTTCTTTGCGCGATGTGCGCCGGTGAAGACCCTGCCCGCTCACTTCGTTCGGGGCTCGTTACGAACGATCGTTGCGCTCACAGAAGCGGTTTGAGCATCGCGTCAATCGACTCCCAGTACGCCTCCTGCTCGCCGAGGGGGGTGTTGTGGCCGCCCGTGAGCTCGATGAGGGTTGCGGTGGGGACCAGGGCTTTGAGGCGCTCGCCGTGGGAGAACGGCACGATCTCGTCGCCGCGGCTGTGCAGGATCAGGATGGGGCAGGCGAGGGTGGGCAGGACCCTGTCGGTGCGGTAGGAGTTTCGCACGAGGAAGGACGGCACGCCGTAGGACTTGGCAAACGAGGCGATGCTGGTGAAGGGGGACTCAAGGATGAGGGCGGCGGGCGGGCGTTCCTTCGCGACCTGCGCGGCCACGCCGGTACCCAGCGAGCGGCCGTGGTAGAAGAGACGGGAGGGGTCCACGCCGGCCTTGTCCTTGATGCTGTCAACGAACTTGACGGCGTCGGCGACGATGGCGGTCTGCGATGGCGTGCCGGAGGAGCGGCCGTAGCCGCGGTACTCCACGAGCAGCGTGGAGAAGCCGCGGTCACGGTACTGCTCGGCGAGCTGGTAGTTGTGGTCGATGAGCTCGGCGTTGCCGTGGAAGAAGACGACGCAGGGCATGGGACGGACGGAGCGCGAGGGGATGAACCAGGCCTCGGTGCGGCCGGCATCGGTGTCGATCCAGAGCTGCTCGACGTCGCGCGGGATGAGGGAGTCCTGCATCGGCGGGCCGGCGAAGGAGCGCGGGTAGACGAGCTTGGTCTCCAGGGCGGAGCAGGCGGTGAGCCACACGCCGTAGGTTACGAGGAGCAGGACGAGGACTCGCCTGAGCAGGCGGAGGATCGTGCGGGGTTTCTGCCGGGGGGTCGACATACAGCGTGTTGTACCGGATTGCGGCCCGGATCGGGGCCAGGCGGGCGTCACTACAGTTGGACATGCGAACGGTTTCCAAGGTGCTGCTGAGTGCGTTTGTGACCGCGTGCGTGGCCCTGCCGGCCCTCGGGTGGGACGCCTACGGCCACCGGCTGATCACGACGCTGGCGGTGGAGTCGATGAGGGGCGGGCCCGAGTGGCTGAAGGGCGAGGAGACGATCAAGAAGGTGGCCGATGGGGCCGTGGTGCCGGACCGCTGGCGTGGCACGAAGATCAACCAGCTCACGCACCTGAACAACCCCGAGCACTACCTGGATGTCGAGGATCTCGCGCCGTACGGGCTGAGCCTCAAGACGCTGCCGACGCTGCGGTACGAGTACGTGAAGGCGATGGCGCTCGCCAAGGAGCGCGCCGGCAAGGACTTCAAGGGGCGGCCCGTGAACCCCGCGCGCGACACGGCGAAGACCGACGAGCTGCCCGGCTTCCTCCCCTACGGCATCACCGAGCAGTACGCGAAGGTGCAGAACGCGTTCCTGACCGTGCGCGTGCTCGAGAAGCTCAACGACCCGCGCCGGGCGCACCAGCTGCAGCTCGCCAAGGAGAACGCGATCTACAACATGGGCGTGCTCTCGCACTACGTGGGCGACGCGGCCCAGCCGCTGCACATGACCAAGCACCACCACGGCTGGGTCGGCGAGAACCCCAAGGGCTACACCACCGACCGCGGCTTTCACTCGTACATCGACGGCAAGATCATCACGCACCACCGCATCAAGGCTTCGGACGTGCGGAAGTTTGTCGACGGCAAGGTGCAGGTGGAGGCGCGGGCGCCGTGGGAGGACGTGCTGAACTACCTGGAGACCTCGTTCGTGGAGGTCGAGCCGCTGTACGAGCTGAAGAAGACGGGCGAGCTGGAGCAGGCGAGGGGCAAGGAGTTCATCGAGAAGCGGCTGGCGAGCGGGGCGTCGATGCTGGGGGCGATGTACCGGGCGGCGTGGGAGAGCGCGGAGCCGACGCAGAAGGATGTCGATGACTTTGTGAGGTATGACGGGGCGGTGGAGGGGGAAGCGGCGGGCGCGGGGAACACGGCGACCGTTCGGAACGAGCCCGGAACGAAGTGACGGGCCTTCCCGCCAACGGCGCGCAAGGCGTGCACCGCCCACTCACTTCGTTCGGGGCTCGTTGCGAACGGGCCAGGAAGTTGGGTGCCGTGCGAGGACATAGCGACGAAGACGTCGCCATGGCACGCTTGAGACGCAATGGCACGCGGGAAGAGCCGCCGCGGAGCGGCGGGGTACCCAAGAGCTATACTCCGGCCCGCTCGGATTCCGGGCGGTTCCGGAGGCTTATCCAGTGGCTGAGCGGCACTTTGACATGGTGGTGATTGGCGGCGGTCCGGGCGGGTACATTGGGGCGATCCGGGCGGCGCAGCTGGGGTACAAGGTCGCCATCGTGGACCGGGCCAAGCTGGGCGGCGTGTGCCTCAACTGGGGCTGCATCCCATCCAAGGCGCTGCTGACCAACGCCGAGCTGATGGAGAAGCTCAGTCACGGCGAGGCCTATGGCCTGCAGATCCACGGCAAGATCAACGTGCAGTGGGACAAGGTCATCGGGCGCTCGCGCGACGTCGCGGCCAAGCTCAACAAGGGCGTTGAGTACCTGATGCGGAAGAACAAGATCGAGCACTTCGTGGCCAACGCGAAGATCATCAGTGGTCGCACGGGCGCCGGCGGCAAGTGCCGCGTGGAGATCGCCGAGTGCGAGGTGCAGGAGGAGCTGTCCAGCGCTCCGGCCAAGCCGGGCAAGGTGAAGGAGACGATCACCTGCGACAACGTGCTGATCGCGACGGGTTCGGTGGCCCGCGACCTGCCGTTCGCCAGGTTCGACGGCGACAAGATCTGGGGGGCTCGCGAGGCGATGTACAACAAGGCCCGGCCCAACAAGCTGATCATCGTGGGCAGCGGCGCCATCGGGATGGAGTTCGCGTACTTCTACAAGCAGCTGGGCACGCAGGTGACCATCGTGGAGATGCTCGACACCATCCTGCCCGTTGAGGATAAGGACGTCTCGGACGGCATGGCCAAGCTGTACAAGAAGCAGGGCTACGACATCCGCACGGGCACCACGACGACGAACATCGAGAAGACCGCCAACGGCGTGAAGGTGACGGTCGCGCCGGTGGTCAACGGCAAGGCGGACGAGGGCAAGAAGGAGACGCTGGAGGCCGACCGCGTGCTGCTGGCGATCGGCGTGGCGGCCCGCACCGACGGGCTGTTCGACGAGAAGCTGGGTCTCAAGACCGAGCGCGGCTGGATCGTGACCGACTACAAGCCGGGCGCGACCAAGGCCGAGCCGATCACGTACGCGACCAACCTGCCGGGCATCTACGCGATCGGCGACGTCATCGGGCCGCCGTGCCTCGCGCACAAGGCGA
The DNA here is from genome assembly GCA_035627955.1 of Phycisphaerales bacterium. Classification (NCBI taxonomy): domain Bacteria; kingdom Pseudomonadati; phylum Planctomycetota; class Phycisphaerae; order Phycisphaerales; species Phycisphaerales bacterium. The sequence goes on along the minus strand of DASPKU010000002.1, from coordinate 45,006 downwards.
TGGAAGAGGCCGTGACGTGCGTGGAGCGGATCGCGTGGAAGGACAAGAAGGCCAAGCACGAGCCCTACCCGATCGACTACTCGGTGCTGCCGGGGTGCACGTACTGCCAGCCGCAGGTGGCGAGCGTGGGCTACACCGAGCAGAAGCTGATCGCCGAGGGCAAGGTGAAGGGCAAGGACTATGAGGTGGGCAAGTACGCGTTCCAGGCGCACGGCAAGGCGATCGCCGCGGCCCACACGGACGGGTTCGTGAAGATCATCCGGGGTCTGCCGCGGGGCGAGATCCTGGGGGCGCACATTATGGGCGACGCGGCCACGGAGCTGATTGCCGAGCTGAGCCTGGCCCGCCGCCTGGAGGCGACGACCGAGGAGCTCATCGCGACGATCCACGCCCACCCGACGATGCACGAGGCGGTGCACGAGGCGGCGCTGGCGGCGGAGTCGCGGGCGCTGCACGTGTAAAGCACTAACCGCAGAGCACGCAGAGAACGCAGAGAAGAAAAACAGAGGCGGATTGGAATGGGGTGAGCGCCGGGCACGCTGTTCCAAGTGCTTTTCTCTGCGCCCTCTGCGTGCTCTGCGGTAAGTGCCTTCGCGCGAACCACCGACGGGCGTTGGCCAAAGGCTTGGTGAATCGGGGTTCAGGGTGACGCGGTGGACGGGTGGTGGTGGAACGGTGCGGTATGCACCGAGCCCTTCTGTTCGTGGCCTGCGTGCCGCTGGTGTGCCCGATCGCCGCGGCGGATGAGCCGATCTATTCAACGGGCGACCCCTTCGGCGGACCCATGGGCGTGACGGGGTTTGATGTGTGGGACGCCCAGTCGGTGGCGATCCGCTTCACGCCCGATCGCAACTGCTCGGTGAGCGAAGTCTCGCTGTGGCTGATGTGCAACACGACGGCCGGGCAGGAGATCGCGCCGACGCTGAACGTGACGCTGCGAGCGGACATGGACAATGATGGCGACGGCATCGGCCCGTCGCCCGAGCCGCTGGTGAGCTGGGTGTGTTCGGTGGCCCCAGTGCCCTGGCAGCCGGTGCGGCACGCGCTGGCGTGCGAAGAGAACTTGATGTTGGGGGCGGGGCAGAGCTACTGGATCGTCGCGGAGAGCGCGACGCCGCTGCGGCGCAACCCGGTGTGGAACTGGTCGGGTTCGGCCTCGGGGTACGTGGCCCTTCGCGGCAATGACGGGCAGTGGTCGTGCCAGGAGGGCGTGGCGGTGAGCGTCGAGGTGCGCGGGAGTTCGTGCGGGAGCGCGGACTACAACGGCGACGGCGACGCCGCGACCGACCAGGACATTGAGGCGTTCTTTGCGTGCATCGGCGGGTCGTGCTGCCAGTCGTGCGGGAGCGCGGACTTCAACGGGGATGGGGATATCGCGACCGACCAGGACATTGAGAGTTTCTTCAGGGTGATCGGGGGGCATAGCTGCTGAGGGTGCGGATAGGACTCAGAGGAGTGCAGAGGAGGCATAGGACGCCCCAGCCGGTAGAGACCACCGAGATGAAGGCATCTCGGTGGCACCCTAGCCTTCCGTGATGCAGCCGGTGCGGGCGAGCGAGGTCCATCCTCCGGTGACGTGGGCGTTCCCGCGGGCGGTGTTTACGGCGCGGTTTGAGCTGCGGGCGTCGATCGTCGCAGGCGTGCTGCTGGCGCTCGGCTACGTGCTGCACGTGTGGCTGAAGCTCGGGTGGGCCGAGGGGTTCATCTGGGCGAGCCTGGCCATCGGGATGGTGTACGGCGGTCGCGCGGCGTGGGCGTCCCTGCGCGAGAAGAAGTTCGACATCGACGTGCTCATGATCGTGGGGGCCGGCCTCGCGGCCTACATCGGCCACCCGGAGGAGGGCGCGCTGCTGCTGTTCCTCTTTGTGCTCGCGGGGGCGCTGGAGGACCTCGCGATGGAGCGCACGAAGCGCGAGGTGGAGGCTTTGCACAAGCTGATGCCCACTGAGGCCCTGGTGCTGCGGGATGGCGAGTGGGTGGAGGCGCCCGCGGAGTCGCTGGTGATCGGTGAGTCGCTGCGGGTGCGGCCGGGCGAGCGGGTGCCAGCGGACGCGGTGGTGGTGGAGGGGCAGTCGACGATCGATCAGTCGGCGATCACCGGCGAGTCGATGCCACGGGCGGTGAAGGCGGGCGACGAGCTGTACGCCGGCACGATCAACACCGACGACCCGCTCGTTGCGCGCGTGCTTCGACCTGTGAAAGAAAGCAGCCTCCAGAAGATCCTCGACCTGGTAACCCAGGCACGCGAGCAGCGCGAGCCGGTGCAGCGGACTATCGACCGGCTGAGCGAGCCGTACGCAATGGGCGTCATGGCGGTCTCGGTCGTCGTGTTTGTCGTGTGGTGGCTCGGGCTGGCGCGGGAGTGGACGGACGCCGCGTACACGGCCATCACGCTGCTGATCGTGGCGTCGCCGTGTGCGCTGGTGATCGCGACGCCGACGGCCACGCTCGCGGCGATTGCGCGGGCCGCGCGCGAGGGAGTGCTGTTCAAGGGTGGGCAGTCCATCGACCGGCTGGCCGGGCTGGCGGCGGTGGCGTTCGACAAGACGGGCACGCTGACATTCGGCCGGCCGCGCCTGTACGAGGTGCACCCGGTGGCGTGGAGCGACGGTCGCGAGCTGCTGGCGATCGCGGCCAGCCTGGAGGCGGACTCGACCCACCCAATCGCCGCAGCGGTGCGCGAGGCCGCGATGGAGCGGGGCGTGGGGACGGTGGAGATGACAGACGTCAACCACGTCACCGCACGGGGCATCGAGGGGCGGCAGGCCGACGGCGGGGCCCTGGTGCGGCTGGGGAGCTACGCGTTCACCGAGGAGGTAATCCCCGTGTGCCTGCGCAACCGCGTCAAGGAGGTGCTGACCAAAATCCAGCACCGCGGGCACGTGGCGGTCGTGGTGGCCCGTGCGGGGACCGGAGCAGGGACCGAGGAGGACCCCGGCGGAGACGCCGCCGTGCTGATCATGGCCGACCAGGTGCGCCCGGGGGCGGCGGGGCTCGTGCGCGAGCTGCACGCCCTTGGCATCAAGCCGGTGGTGATGCTGACCGGGGACAACCGTCTCACGGCGGGGCGGATTGCCGAGTCCCTGGGGCTCGACGGCTTCGAGGCCGAGCTGCTGCCGCAGGACAAGCTGGAGGCGGTTCGGAAGCTCAAGACGGGGGCGTCGGGAGGGGTGGGGGTGATCGGCGACGGCGTGAACGACGCGCCCGCGCTGGCGGCGGCGGATGTGTCGGTGGGGATCGGCACGATCGGCACCGCCGCGGCGCTGGAGAGCAGCGACATCGTGCTGCTGTCGGACAACCTGGCCGCGGTGCCGTGGGCAGTGGGGCTGGCCCGCAAGGCGCGGTCGACGGTGAAGCGGAACCTGGTATTCGCGGTGTCGGTGATCGTGCTGATGGCGGCGGCGACGCTGGTTGGTTCGTTGACTGGTCGGGTAGTGCCGCTCTCGGTAGGGGTGCTGGCCCACGAGGGCGGGACGCTGCTGGTGGTGCTGAACTCCCTTCTGCTGCTGTGGGGGAAGGGCATCACCACCGATCCGGGCGAGAAAAGCACTCCGATAACCGCAATTTGTGGAAAAACCAAGGTTTCCACTGTGACAAGCTAGGTTCTTGCGACGCCGGATTTCTGTTACTTTGGTGGGGCGTCGTGTGACTCTTCATGTTTTCTTCTTTTCATCGCCGCGCTCGGGGGGGCCCGGCCGGAGAGCGATGTGTTCTCGCAAACCACTGAATACGCGCTACGCGCGATGGCGTGCCTCGCCACTGCCCCCGGCGAGCTCGTCCCTACCACCACCCTTGCCACCAAAACCAATGTCCCTGCCAACTACCTCGCGAAGGTGCTTCAGCAGCTGGCGAGCTCGGGGCTGATCCGCGGGCGCCGGGGCGTCGGCGGCGGCTACATGCTGGCGCGCGAGGCGGGGGACATCAACCTGCTGGAGATCGTCCAGACGGTGGGTGAGCTGACGACGCACGACCGCGTCAGCCTGAGCTACGGCCCGCCAAATGATGTGGGCACGCTGCAGGACACCCTGGCGCAGGTCAAGACGATGGTGATGAAGTCGCTCGAGGGCGTGACGCTGCAGTCGCTGGTGCAGGACTCGCCCAAGGAGGGCGGCAAGCACAACAACGGGCGGCGGACGGCGGATTCGGCGCCCTGAGCCTGTTCTTGCGTTGGTTGTCGTGCGGCTGCTCGCGCCTTCGGCTGCGCGGCATGCCTAACAATGGGGCCTATGACGCAGACCTCGCAGGGCTCTGAGGGATCGCATCGGCTGGAGTCGCAACGGCGGGAGAACCGCAGCGCCATCGCGGCGCTGGGGCTGACGCCCTACGGCGTGCGCACGCCGGGGATCGTGAGCAACGGCGCCGCCAAGGCGCTGTACGACGAGGGCGCGGACCAGGAGCAGCAGACTCGCGGCAAGGAGCCGGGGTTCGTCGACCGGCGACCGGAGGCGTTAATCGCCGGGCGCGTGGTGCTGCTGCGCGACAACGGCAAGCTGGTGTGGCTGCAGCTGCGCGATGCGAGCGGGGACATGCAGGTGGCGGTCAGCCAGCGTGAGTGCAGCGAGACCGGGTTCAAGCTGGCGAAGCTGACGGACCTGGGCGACATGCTGGTGGCGCGCGGGCGTGTCATGAAGACCAAGAGCGGCGAGATCACAGTGTGGGCGAATGACCTGAGGCCCGGGGCCAAGTGCCTGGTGCCGCCGCCCGAGAAGCACGCGGGGCTCACCGACGTCGAGCTGCGGTACCGGCAGCGGTATGTGGACCTGTGGAGCAATCCCGAGACCATGAAGGTCTTTCAGATCCGCTCGCGGGTCGTGAGCGAGATGCGGCGCTACCTGGATGCGCAGGGGTACATGGAGGTGGAGACCCCGATGCTGCAGGTGCTGGCGGGCGGGGCCGCGGCGAGGCCCTTCGTCACGCACATGAACGCGCTGTCGATCAACCTGTTCATGCGGATCGCTCCGGAGCTGTACCTCAAGCGGCTGCTGGTGGGCGGCATGCCCCGCGTGTACGAGATCAACCGCAACTTCCGCAACGAGGGGCTGGACAAGCAGCACAACCCCGAGTTCACCATGCTGGAGGCGTACGAGGCTTTCGGCAACGCCGAGACAGTGATGGCGCTGACCGAGGGCGCGGTGCGGCACCTGGCGTTCTTCGTCGCGCGCGAGATGGGCGTGGACACCAGCGAGGGGCTGAGGCTTCCCTTTGGTGAATGGATGATCGACTACGGTGCGCCCTTCGACCGCGTGACGTACGCCGACCTGTTCCAGACCGCGCTGGGCTTCCCGATGACCGACGTGAAGCGGGCGCGCGAAGAAGCGGTGGGGCGGCACCTGATGGGCCCGGAGGCCGCGAGCAAGCTGGACGATGTGCTGGTGATCAACGAGCTTTTCGAGGAGTGCGCGGAGAAGTCGATCGACCCCGCGCGCCCGACGTTCATCACCGAGTACCCCTCGGCCATCTCGCCGCTCACGCGCCCCAAGCCGGACAACCCGGCGGTAGCGGAGCGCGCGGACCTGTTCATCGGGCACATGGAGGTCGCGCCGCACTACACCGAGCTGAACGACCCCGACGTGCAGGAGGCCAAGTTCCGCGAGCAGCTCAAGGGGCTGGACACCGAGAAGAGCGCGGAAGAGAACACCTTCCGCACCATGGACCACGACTTCCTGCGGGCGCTGAAGGTGGGCATGCCGCCCGCGGGCGGCATGGGCCTGGGGATCGACCGCCTCGTGATGCTGCTGACCAACCAGCGGACCATCCGCGACGTGGTGCTGTTCCCGCTGATGCGGCCTGAGGAGTGATCCTCGCCCTGTGGCTCGGCCGCGTGTGCGCTCAGGGCGTCGCCGTCTTATTCTCCGGCTCCTTCGCGGCCACTGGCGCGCCGTCCCACTTGGCCGCGGGGCGGCGGTCGGGGGCCATGATGGCGAGCATGGCCATGGCGGTGCCGTAGGCGGCGCTGCGCTCAAACACACGGTCGTTCCACGAGCCATCCTCATTCCGGACGCTGAAGAGCAGCTCGTTGATGCGGCGGTGGTACTCCTCGCGCTCAGAAGCGGGGAGCAGCTCCGCGGCGGTCGCGGCGTAGTAGTGGGCGAACATGAAGTAGTACGGGGCGACGCCGTAGGGCGGCACGTGGGTGCCGGTCTGCACGCGGCGCTGGTTGAGCCAGGACCAGTGCACGATGAAGGCGTCGCACGCGCCGCGCATGGCAGGGGTGTTGGACCGCCCGGCGAGGAAGAGCGTGGACTCGACCGAGCACATGCGGCCGGTGGCGCCGGGGACGCCGTCGGACTTGCGGGGCTCGCCGCGGGGCGTGCCGGCGTACATCACGGCGCCGGTGGCGTTCTTGCACTTCTCGAGGAACGCCAGGGCGCGGCTCACGACCTCCGGGTCCACGGTGTACCCCGCGGCCTTCGCCTCGAACAGCGCCTGCAGGGCGCGGGCGGTCATGAAGGTCGAGGGAGCGCCGGGGCGGGCGTAGTTCCACCCGCCGACCTTGGGCATCTCCAGCTTGTGCAGGGCGTCGAGGTAGAACGCCATGGCGTCCTCGATCTCCTGCTCCATGCCGGCGGGGAACGCCTCGAGCTGCTTCATGCGCGAGAACGTGGCCACGGCCTCGAGGTGGCCCCAGCTGCGGACGTCGTAGCTCTCCTTGTAGGTCTCGAGCGAGAGGTCCTTCTCGGTGCGGCTCTCGCAGATGAACTTGCAGGCCTTCTTCACCGCTTCCTGGCGCGTGGCGTCGTCCTTGTAGCCGGGGGCCTCGACCAGCGCGAGGGTGCAGATGGCGGTTCCGCCGACGCGGTAGCCCCAAGGGATCTGGCCACGCACGCGGTAGACGCCCTCGTAGGGCCACTCGGCGTTGTTGTTTCCCTGCTGCAGTTTCAGGATGACCGCGATGCCCTTGGTGATGGCGTCGGACTTCATCTCGGGCGTCACGGTCACGGGGGTGGCGTTGGGGGGGATGGTGACGCGCGGGCGCTCCGGCTGCATCATGCCGGGGCTGGCGGTCTGGGGAGCGGCGGAGCAGCCGGCGAGCAGGACGAGCAGCAGCGGGGCGTAGCGCATGGGGCACAGGCTACCAGCAATGCGGTAAAGGCGAAGGGGAAAGGCCATTATCGAGGACGAGTGCAGTAAGCCCACTCACTTCGTTCGGGGCTCGTCCCGAACGGCTGTCGCGTGAGTATGTGCTTGCCCGTTCGGAACGAGCCCGGAACGAAGTGACGGGGCCTTACCGGCGCGTCGGGCTGGCGATGGTGCTGTGGTGGCGTTCGCGGGCGCTCTTGAGGACTTCCATGGCGCTGGGGCCGTCCGCGGGGGTGGACATGGTGAACAGCAGCTTGGTGGAGCCGATCGTGATCTCGTCGTCGTCGTTGAGCACCGTCTCGCCGGTGATGACGCGATCGTTGATCCTGGTGCCGTTGGCGCTCTTCATGTCCGTCAGAACGTAGCCGTTGCGGGTCTCGTCGAATCGGACCTGGCAGTGCTTGCGGGAGGCGAGCTGGTCCTCGATCTGGAGCGCGATCGCGGGGTCGCGACCCACCACGGCCGTGCTGTGGCCCAGGGGCAGGAAAAGACCCTTCTGCTTGCCTTCGGTGATGATCAGCGCGGGCATGGTGGAACCTCCGGGCGGTCAGGATAGCGGATATGGGCGTCGGAACAAGGGCGACTTGCGCCCGCCGGATGCCGCCATGCCTGCGGGACGGCCGTAAAGTTGGGGCATTCCGCTGTACGAGTACGAAGCCGAGGACGGGACCGTGATCGAGCTGATTCGCCCGATGGCCGACGCCGACAAGCCGGTGACGGACCCTGAGGGCAAGGGGCGGAAGTTCAGCCGCAAGCACTCGGTGTTCGCGGGCGGCGGGTCGTCCTCCAGCGGCGGGCATGTGCACACGGGCAGCTGCGCGTGCGGCAAGCCGGGCGGCGGCTGCGGGCGGCCCTAAGCGCGGTCCACGCCGAAGAGGTGCGCGTCCTTGCTGGTCTTCTCAACGATCATCTCGCGAATGATGCGGGCCCCGGCCGCGGCGAGGGTGGTGCCGTTAGCGCCATAGCAGAGGCTCACGTACACGCCCTTCTTCCCGGGCACAGCCCCAATGTAGGGCAGGCCGTCGGGCGTCTCGATGAAGAACCCCGCCCAGGCGTACTCGGGCTCAGGCCGGAGCTTGGGGAAGAGGTGCCACAGGCGGGCCATGAGCGCGTTGGCCTTCTCGCCGATCAGTGCGTCGCGCTCATCGGGATCGGTGAGGGGCTCGTCGCTGCCGCCGACGATGATGCGGTTGTCGGGTGTGGTGCGGAGGTACAGGTAAGGCTTGCTGGTGGTCCAGAGCAGGGCGCGGTCCTCCCAGCCCTTGAAGGCCTCAACCGGCGTAGTGGCCACGGCGTAAGTGGAGATCAGCTTGTTGCGTGTGGGCATGCCCACGGCCTCGATGGCTTCGTAGCCGCCGGCGAGCACGACGTGCTCGGCGGTGATCTCGCCGCCACTGTCGGTGGGCAGGCGGTAGGGCGGGCCGGACTCCGGCAGGCCGACGCGGGTGTGGCCGTAGATGAGGGCGCCGTGGTCGAAGGCGTCATCTAACAGGGCATGGGTGAAGCGGTACCCGTCGATCTCCGCCGCGGCGGGGGACCACAGGGCTCCCGGGGCGGTGAAGGAGTAGCGGGCCTCGATCTCATCGCGCGTGAGCGGGGTGACCTCGAGCCCGGCCTCCCGCCGGGCGACCACCTCGCGTTCGATCATCTCGTTGGCCTTGGGGTCGTGGGCGATCAAGAGCGAGGGGCGCCGCTCGAAGCCGCAGGGGTCGAGCAGGTCCGCGGCGATCTCGGCAATGCGGTCGATCGCCTCGACGCCGACGCGGTAGCAGCGCTGGGCCTTCTCCTCGCCGATGCGGTCGGCGAGTTCGTGGAGAGGAACATCGAGGTCGTACATGAGGAGCGCGGTGCTCGCGGCCGTGGAGCCCCGACCGGGCTGGCGGCGGTCGGCGACAACAACCCTGAGGCCGGCGCGGGCGAGCTCGTACGCGGCGAGGGCGCCGGAGATGCCCGCGCCGACGACGCAGACATCGCACGCGATGTCCTTGGTGAGGGCGGGGTAACGCGGCTGGGGAGGGTCAGCCAGTGGCCAGTACGGATGCCCTGACCGCAGGTCCATGCGGCGGAAGCATGCGGGTGCGGGGAGGAGGGGGCGGTGAGTTCGGGCTGAGGCGCCGAGGAGATTGGAGCCGAGGCGGTTGGAAGAGAGGCATCAAGGCACGAGTTTCACACGGGTCGGCGAGCGCGCCATCTTCCACCAACCTGCCGCTTCACCAGGTCACGGAACGCCTTCCCGTCCACATGGCATGCCGCGGGAACTTGAGGCGGGCGGGTCCAGCAGCCGGTCCAGGCGCCGCGGGCGACCAGCCATTGGCGGCGGGGGGAGAGGCCGGCGAGGCGCACGGCCCAGGCGATGCCCGCGAGGGCGCCGATGCGTTTGGAGAAGCGGCGGCCGTGCCGGCGGGCGAGCCAGACCCAGTTGCGGGTGGCGAGGGTGAGCCAGCGGTCGCTCTTGCGGCTGGCGCCCGGGCTGTCGTGCCAGACGATCCACGTAGGGTCGAACCACACGTCGAACCCCGCGGCCAGCAGCTTGAGGGCGAGGTCGGTGTCGTTGCGGTAGAGGAAGAAGCCCTCCTCATAGCCGCCGACCGCCCGCCAGACCTCGGTGCGGATGAGGTTGCCGCAGCCCATGACGGGCCAGCGCGACTGCGGCAGCTTCTCGTGCCGCCATTCCTCTACTTGCGACACCGGGTGCTTGGGGAGGAGCGCGACCGCCCCGGTCGCGGGCTTGGTGCGGAGCATCTCCAGCGCGGCGACAAGTGCATCGGGCTCGGGCCAGGCGTCGTCGTCGAGGATGAGCAGCATGTCGCCGCGGGCGCGCTCGGCCCCGCGGTTGAAGCCGGCGACGCCAGCGTTGGTCGTGAGCGCGAGCACCTCGCATGCGGGGAACTCGGCCCGCACCATGTCGGGCGAGCCGTCGGACGAGGCGTTGTCGACGACGATGATCTGCGCGGAGTCAAACAGTCCCTGGGCGCGCAGCTCACCAAGCGTGCGGCGGAGGGCTTCGCGCCGGTTGTAGGAGAGGATGACGACCGAGAGCACGGCGTGAGACTATCCGCGCGCGGGCGTTCAGCCCACAGCCGCGGGAATCGCCTGCGGGACGACCTCCGTGGGGATGTGCTCTTCCGCCGGGACAGGCTTGAGGACCGGGCGGAATGCGGGTGCCGGCGGAAGCTGCATCGTGTGCGGGCCGCGCAGGCCGATTCCCACGGCGAGGCCGAAGCCGCGCCACGCGATGCTCGCGGCCTTGACCGCCTGCCGCATGGGACGCACGCGCCGCACCAGCAGCCCTTCGGTCGTGACCTGGATGAGGATGCGCCCGCGGAACCAGGAGGTCGGCCACCCGGTTGGAACGATCGCGACGTCGGCGGTGGGGGAGGTGAGCCCCCGCCATGCGGCCTCGACGAAGTCCTTCCACAAGTGACCCTCGAGGGCGCGGTTGCGCCACACGGAGCGCTCGGTGGGCCACTCGAACTTCACGCGGCGGAGCTCGCGCCGGAAGGCCTCGAGACCCGGGATCTTGCTCTTGAGCAGCGGGTGCACCCAGAGGTTGGGGCTGCTGATGCCCTCCTTCTGGAGCTCGGCCTTCGCGGCGTCGATCACCTGCTGGATGTCCTTGAAGGGCTTGAACCCCAGCGGCTTGACGAGGTCGCGGGGCTCGATCTTGGGGAAGTTCTTCGCCTTGGCGTCGGCGAGGCCCTTGATGTGCAGCTCGGCGAGTTCCTCCAGGCCCATCATGGCCTGGCCGACCGCCCGGGGCAGCTCGCGGAGGGCGCGCTTGAAGCGGGTCCAGTTGCCCAGCTTCATCACGTCCATGTGCGAGAAGCAGTTACGGGCGATGTAGTAGCGGCCCCACGTGACGTAGCGGCGGTTGCCTGGGGGGTGGTACGCGCGGCTCTTGGGGGCGCCCACGATCTTCAGGCCGGTCTTGGCCGTCATCTGGATGCACCAGTCGATGTCGTCGTAGTAGATGAAGTTTTCGGGGAAGAGGCCGGTGCGCTCCACGGCGGTGCGGCGGACCAGGCCCGAGCACGCGGCGAGGTAGTCGGCCTCGTTGGGGAAGCGCTTATCGGTGGGCCGGCATGGCTTGATGTAGCCGTTCTTCCGCGTGATCTTGGCGCCGGTCTCCCAGGTGTCGCCGGTGGGGATGTCGCCCAGGGCCGACCCGACGCCGCCGACCCGGGGGTGGCGGGCGAGCACCTTGACCAGCTCGCGCAGGCACTTGCGCCCGGCGCGGGCGTCGGAATCGAGCCACCAGAGGAAGTCGGGCTGCCCGAGCTCGGCCGTAAGACCTGCACCGGAGAGGACATGGGACATGCCGGCGTTGAAACCGCCCGAGCCGCCGGTGTTCTTCTCAAGCCGCACGAACTCCACCGTCAGCCCATCGGGAATAGAGATCGTAGAAAGCGGATCGGTCGATGCGTTATCAACCACGGTCAGCCACAGCTGAATGGGGCGGCCCTTGACGGGGCGGAGGTCCTGGCGGGCGACATCCTTGAGGAGGAGCACAAGGTCGCTGCGGCGGTTGAAGCAGGGGACAATGGCGGCGACTTTCCACGGACGCCCATGGGGGGTGTGGGTCGCATGCGAGCCGTTGGTGTGGATGGCGTGTGTGCCGTTCGCTCCGGCGGTGAGGGCCTCGAGGCCGACGACGGCGGGGCGGCTGCGGAGCGGGGACTGATCCATTGGTGGCGAGTATACACGCCAAACCCCCTCCCATTCGGGTGTTGCGCCGGGAATCGGCGGGCGCGGAGGGGAGAAACGGGCGGGAGACAGCACGGGACTTGCGCGCTAAGCACTGAAAGCGCATGCATTTTGGTGCGCCAAAGTCACCTGGTTCGAGTAGGATTGAGTGCGGGTGCGCCCGAGTGGGGCGGCGCCCGGAACCGCGGGTCGTGCGCCCGTGTACATGCACAAGCCGGGGGCGCGGGGCGGGCCGGAATGGCCGCCGCTGTCGCCGCCGATTGGAGTCAGGCATGCTGTCGATGATTGCGTCCCCTGGTCGGTCGATCACCGGTCTGCTCGCGCGTCTGCTGGCCACCCGAACCGGGAAGGCGCCGCAGGTGAGCGCGTTCGAGAGCCTGGAGCAGCGGAAGCTGCTGGCCAACAGCCCGCTGCCCACCATTGCGGACCTCGAGAGCCCCAATAACACGGTGGTCCGGATCGAGACCAACTACGGCGACTTCGACATCGAGCTGTTCAACAGCGCCGCGCCCATCACGGTGCAGAACTTCCTCAACTACGTCACCAGCGGGCGTTACGACGAGACATTCTTCCACCGCTCGGCCTTCAACCCCGACAACTCGCCCTTCGTCCTCCAGGGCGGCGGCTTCAAGTTCGACGACACGGCCGGGCTGTCCACCGTGCAGACCGACGCCCAGATCGTGCGCGAGCTGACCGGTCGCGAGAACAATGCACGCACGCTCGCCATGGCGCGGACGAACGCCCTGAACTCGGCCACGAGCCAGTGGTTTATCAACTACGTCGACAACGACTTCCTGAACCCCGACGCCCAGGGTAACGGCGGGTACGCGGTGTTCGGGCGGATCATCCAGGGCTGGAGCGTGGTGCAGACGATCCAGGGCTTGGCGCACCCGGACCTCACCGGTCAGGCCAAGTTCGCCGGCCCCGAGTCGACGAACTTCAGCACGGTGCCGGTCAACGCCGGGTTCAACGCAACGACGGGTGTGCGCGAGCGCGACCTCGTCACGATCGTGAACGCGGAGGTGATCAAGCCGGCGACGACCGCGGGCTTCTTCAACCAGACGCTGGTGTACCCCGAGGGCTTCCGCAGCGGCGCCAGCACCGAGAGCGTGGTGATCAGCAACGGCAATAACGTGCCGGCGAGCTACCAGATCATCGTTCACTACGAGACGGGCATCCGCGACGTGGTGGTGGCCCAGGGCACGATCGACGCCCGCAAGTCGATGACGATCCAGCTGTCGGACTTCGCGCAGGCGGGCCTGAACCTGGTGCGCAGCAACACGCCGTACTCGGTCGAAGTCCAGTCGGCCTTCGCGAGCACGGTGGTCAACCCGATCCCCGTTTCGGCCACGGCCCACCGCGTGGACTTCAACGGCGCGGTCTCGAGCGACTTCTACAACGTGCAGGCGGCGCCCAGCGGGACCAACCCGCTGCGGACCTGGGACCTGCCCCGCATCGAGCGCAACAGCAACAGCCGCGAGTTCATCACCTGGCAGAACCTGAGCGATCAGACCGGCACGGTGACGATCACCTTCCGCACCTCGACCGGGACGCAGTCCTTCACGCGGCGCGTGGAGCCCTTCCGCCGCAGCGGCATCGAGCTGGCCGACCTCAACCTGCCCGCGGGCACGCTGTCGGCCCGCGTGACCTCCACTGTTGACCTTGTGGTGAACGCCAGCGACTGGGACCTGCCGCTCAGCGGCCAGAACCCCCAGACCGCGTACACGCCGGCGTTCGGCCTCATCGGCGTTGAGGGCGGCGGCGCCACGCAGGGCGGAATCGCCTTCGTGCAGGCCAAGAACAACTTCACCAACGTGATCAGCCTGCTCAACATGGGCAGCAGCGCCGCCTCGGTGACGCTGTCCTTCTGGCCTACGGGCGCGAGCAACACCACCGCCACCACGCGGACGGTGCTGGTGCAGCCCAACAGCCGCAACGACTTCTCGGTGACGACCACGGACCTGGGCGTGGCCGACGGCACCACGTTCGCGGTCACGTACGCATCCACGGCTCCGATCGCGGCCCAGTACACGAGCTTCGACGCCGTGGGGCGCAACACGGTGACGGCGGGCAAGCGGGCCGACGGCATGACCTCTGCGTTCTCGCGGAGCATCTCGCCCAGCCTGTTCTTCGCGGGTCAGCTGAGCCCCAGCAACGCGAACCAGAGCGAGGTGATCAGCCTCTTCAACCCCTTCGCGGACCCGGACGTGAACTTTGCGTACACCGTGCGGTTCATCTTCAACGACGGCACCGTCATCGACGGCGCCTCGGGGACCCTGGGCGCCCGCGGGCGGGCCGACGTCACCACCAAGTCACTCGCGGCGGTGCTGGCCAAGATCGCGAGCAACGCGGCCTTCCAGAACTACACCATCCAGGTGTTCGGTACCGGCACCAACAGCCAGACGTCCTTCACGCAGTCTGCGGCGGGCATCGTGAGCGTCGTTCGCACGGATACCACCAACGGGCGGCAGACGATGCAGCGCGGCTACCAGTCGGGCCAGGGGCTGCCGCTGACCGATCCGGTGTTCGCGCCGAATCAGCCGTAAGTCTGGGCGAGTGGACCGGGGCACGCACTGCACGCGGCCCGGCCTCCGGCCGGGTACGCTCTGGGTTCAACGCCGCGGGCGGGGATCACAAGGGTCCCGCGCCCGCTCGGCGTGCGCCTGATGCCGCGAGTGAAGACGACATCTTCGGAGCGGGACGCGTTCTGGCAGTTCGCTCGCCGCATGCTGCGCTACCGGGCCCTGGTCCTCTGGACGCTGGCCATGGCCCTGCTGTCTGGCGGCACGCTCGCAGCGGGGATCATCGGTGCGAAGCCGGTGCTGGAGGGGATCCTTCAGGCCGACAGCCAGAAGCAGAAGGACCTGCGCGACCTCGCGACCGACTTCAACGGGGCCCTTGAGCGGGTTGAGGGGCCGCTGGGGCGGCTCACGCTGCGGGTGCCGCAGAGCACCATCGACGCCCTGCCGGAGGGGCCGTTCACGGCCTTGGCGGTTCTGATGGGGCTGCTGGCGGTGATCACCGTCGTCGGCAGCGTTGCCAACTTCCTGCACGCGTACCTCTCGCTCACGGTGGTCAACCGGACGATCACGCACATCCGGCGCGAGGCGTTCGTGGCGACCCTGCGCTCGCCGCTCAAGCGGGTGGTGGGGACGGGGACGAGCGACACCATCAGCCGCATCGTCAACGACACGGGCACGCTGATGAACGGCCTGAATGTCTTGATGAGCAAGGCCGTGCTGCAGGCGCTTAAGGGCGTGGCGGGGCTCGCGGCCGCGCTGTACTACAACTGGTTCGTGACGGTGAGCGCGGTGCTGGTGGCGCCGGCGCTGTACACGGTGATCCGCAAGCTGGGCAAGAAGATCAAACGGGCGGCGAACGCGGCCCTGCAGAGCCAGTCGGAGCTGCTGGGGAGCGCGACCGAGAGCCTGCAGGCGCTGCGGGTGGTGAAGGTGTACACCAACGAGGTGTACGAGGGCGGGCGCTTCCACCGGGCGAACAAGCAGGTCATGCGCGAGCTCAACCGCGTGCGCACAGCCCGGGCGCTGGCCAGCCCGCTGACTGAGATGCTCTCCATCTTCCTGCTGTGCGGGCTCACGCTCGCGGCCGGGTGGGTGATCATCAAGGGGATCAAGATCGACATGGGGCGGTTCGGGGGCGTGCAGGAGGTGCAGGTTGACCCCGCGGACTTCATCCTGGCGATGATCTCGCTCGCGGTGGCGGGGGCGTCTCTCAAGCCGCTGACCGGCCTGATCAACGACATCCAGGCGTCGGCGCCCGCCGCGGAGCGGCTGCGGCAGCTGATCGACGCGGAGCCGGAGCCAGGGCATGGCGGGCTCGTCGCCGGGGGCGAGAAGCTGGCCCGCCTGCCGCGGCATGCGGAGTCGGTGGAGTTTCGCGATGTGGTGCTGACGTACCCGGGGGCGAGCGCGCCCGCGGTGCGGGGCGTGTCGCTGCGGATCCCGCACGGCAAGCGCGTGGCGTTCGTGGGGCCCAACGGGTGCGGGAAGACGTCGCTGCTGAGCCTGGTGCCGCGCCTGTTCGAACCGGATGCGGGGACGGTGCTGGTGGACGGTCACGACGTGCGCGGGTTCTCGCTGCGGAGCCTGCGGTCGCAGGTGGGCGTGGTGACGCAGGAGACGGCGATTTTCGCGGGGACGATCCGCTCGAACATCGCCTATGGCCGGCTTGGGGCGAGCGAGGCGGAGATCGAGGCCGCGGCCAAGCAGGCGCACGCCCACGAGTTCATAGTGAATCTCCCCAGGGGCTACGACACCCCGGTGGCGGAGCAGGGGCTGAGCCTGTCTGGCGGTCAGCGGCAGCGGCTGGCGATCGCGCGGGCGGTGCTGCGGGACCCGGCGATCCTGATCATGGACGAGGCGACCAGCATGGTGGACGCCGAGAGCGAGGCCCAGATCGCCGCGGCGATCGCGGACTTCTCCCGCGGGCGGACGTGCCTGATCGTCGCGCACCGGCTGAGCACCGTGCTCAACTGCGACTCGATCGTGGTGATGGAGGCGGGGCAGGTGGTGGACCAGGGAACGCACGAGGACCTGATGGGGCGGTGCGAAGTGTATAGGGCGCTGGCGCAGCACCAGTTTCCCACGTAACAGGAAGCCCGACCGTGAGGAAGGGCATGGCCGCGCTTCGCGGCCATGGAGAGGCGGTGGAGTCGCGGCGCGCCGAGGTGCACCCCAGCCGCACGTATCGCCGCGAGGCGCGGCGATGCCCTCGCTGACGCTCAGGCTGCCGGTGGGTGCTTACCCTCCCGCATGCGCCGCGAGGGCACCGACGAGAACAACCTGCAGCCCGAGGACTTCCTGTGCGACTTCTGCGGGAACCACTGGACGGACACGCGCCCGATGGTGGAGGGGCACCGGGGGTCGCTCATCTGCGGCCAATGCCTGTCGATCGCGTACACGATGGTGGTGAAAAATGGGGCCGGGGAGCCCGCGCCCGAGGTGGTCACGTGCGCGCTCTGCTTGCAGCACCAGGAGACGCCGCACTGGCGCGGGTTCCGGGAGGACACGTGGGCGTGCACCAAGTGCATCCGGCAGTCCGCGGCCATCATGCAGAAGGACCCGGAATCAGGGTGGAAGAAGCCGGAGTAAACTGGTGGGCACCCAGGCACGACCGTCAGCACGGTCTTGGCACGGGCATCTGGGTGGGGTGGCAGAGTGGTCGAATGCGCCGGTCTTGAAAACCGGTATACCCGTCAGGGTATCAGGGGTTCGAATCCCCTCCCCACCGCTTGTTTCCCCTTCGGCGGGCGCTCCGGTTCTGAGGAACTGGTGAGATTGGATTCATCCCGGGACCCGCCACCTCGTACTGCCTTGAATCAACGTACGAGTATGGAATCATCTGCCAGTCCAATTCCGGAGACGGGAACGAGGTCCATGTCCGAGCAAGCGATCCGTGTGCTCTGCGTCGACGACAATGACTTTGTCGCGGAGGCGATCCGCCGCAAGCTGTCGCTCGATCCGACGTTCGAATGGGCGGGGTGGCTGCCCGAGGCGCGGGACCTGGTAAAGACCGTGAAGGAGAAGCGGGCGGACGTGGTGCTGCTCGACATCGACATGCCCGGCAAGGACTCGTTCGAGGCCCTGGCGGAGCTCGCCGGGGAATGCCCCGACGCCCGCGTCATCATGCTGAGCGGGTACGTGCGGGCCGACTACATCGACCGCGCCGTGGAAGCGGGGGCCTGGGGCTACGTCAGCAAGAACGAGAACACCGAGACGATCCTCGCGGCCATCCAGCAGGTGGCCAAGGGCGGGTTCGCGATGGGGTCGGAGGTGGAGGCGGAACTGAAGCGGCGGCGGGTGCACTGAGACGCCGATAGGAACCGCGACCGTAAGGGACGGGGGCTTTCGCCGCTGGTGCAGAACACACCCACGCCCGCCAGGCGCGGGCGTATCGCTCCCTCACGGTCGCGGTTCTTACCGCAGCCCCAGCTCGTGCGCAGCCTGGTCGAGAGCGGCGCGCACGGCGGTGGGGCGAGGCTCGCGGACGATGCGGACGCGGTCGGTGTCCGAGCCGTCGCCGCCGAGCATCAGGGCGCGGCGTTGATCGCTGCCGCGCACGAACTCCTGCACCTTATCGCGTGAGCCGGTACTGGCATCAACGACCCAGACGCTCGCGGAGCCGTCGGCGGGCGCGTCCGAAACGACAACCTCGAAGCCCAGCGACTTCAGCAGCTCGGAGGTGAAGCTGCGGAGGCGGGCGTCGGGAATCGACACCACCGCCCGCAGCGGCGGCGCATCACTCCGCCGGAGCGAGCGGGCGGCGCGCAGGTGGAGGATGAACTCGGAGCCCTGCCCCAGCTGCGTGCGGACCTCGATCGTGCCCTTGGCGCGTTGGATGATGCCGTTGACCAGCGCGAGCCCCAGGCCGGTGGAGATAGCCCGGGTCTTGGTGGTGAAGAAGGGCTCGAGGCAGCGGCGGCGGGTCTCCTCGCTCATGCCCGGGCCGTTGTCGCGCACACCGATGTCGATGGTGTCGGTCTCGGCGCCCTTGCGGGCCCAGACGGTGATCCGGCCGTGCCCGCGGGCACGCATGGCGTCGCCGGCGTTCTGCACGAGGTTGAACACGGCTTGCGTGAGCCCGTGGCGCGAGAGCAGCGCGGGCGGCAGATCCGCGCCAAAGTCGCCCTGCAGCTCGACGGACTCGGGGATGGCGTTCTCGAGCATCGGCCGCACCTCATCCCACCAGGCGCGGACGGGAGTCGCTTCCATCTCGCCCTCCTCCGGGTCCAGCGAGAGCAGGCGGAGGCCCTTGGAGAGGCGCTGAAGGTACTCGGCGCAGGTGCGGATCGCGGCAACGTCTTCCTTCAGCTCGGCGGGCACGCCGCGCGATTCGATGGACTCGAGGCGGGCCCGCACGGGCAGCAGCAGGTTGCCCATGTCGTGCCCAAGTCCGGCGGAGAGCGTGCCGATCGCGGCCATGCGCTCCGAGACGCGGAGGCGCTGGTACGACAGCTCGAGCTCCTTGTTGGCGTTCTCGAGCTGATCGACGCGGAGCTGGAGCTCGTCGCGGGCCCGCTGGAGGTCTTCCTGCGCCTTGCGGCGCTCGGCCACCTGGCCCTCCAGCTTGGCGTTGGCCTCGCGGAGCATGTCCGGGCTGGGGATGGTGAGGATCTTGGGGATGAGCGGCCAGAGCGCGACGGCGGTGCCGATCGAGAACGCGGCGGTGAGGGCCTTCACCACGCCGTCGAAGCGGTACATGGGGTAGTGCAGGGCGAGGACGTTGAAGACGTGAGTGGTGCCGCAGAGGAGGATAAAGCCACCGAAGAGGACGAACATCCACGGGAAGGCGAGGTCGCGCCGCTTGAGGACGAGGGTGATGAGGGCCACCGGTATGGAGAAGTAGGCCGCGGCGATGATGGTGTCGGAGACGAGGTGCAGCCAGACGACGCTGGGGTCGCGATTGAAGCAGATGACGCGGGCGGTGAAGTCGGAGACATCGAAGAGGCGTGCCAGAAAGGACCCGCCGCCTTCGATCGGGGCATGGAGATGGGGACTCTGCACCAAACCCTCCGATCCGAGCCGCGTCCTGCGGATGGAATCGCCGAAACGGAGACCGAGGCCCTTCTGTCGGTGAAGGGTATCTGGAATGCGCCCCGTGTGAGGCTTGGATTCAGGGTTGGGCGGGGGGCGTGGGTGTGTTGTCGGCGGCGGAGGAATTGGGGAGTTCTTCCACCGGATTTCCTTGGCCGGTTGATGGTTCAGGCTCGGGGGACCACGTCACCTTGCTGGCGCCCAGGAGCGTGCCCGTGGCGAAGGCGAGGTCCACCTGCGCGATCTGGTAGTCGGCGAGGGCGCGGGCCTCGGCGAACTCGGCCTCGGCGAGGCGGGTCGCGGCGTCGAGCACGTTGGTGCTGGTGGAACCACCGACGTCGAACTGCCGCTGCTCGGCCTGGAGGGTGCGGCGGTTCAGGATCACCGACTGCCGGGCCGCGAGCACGCGCTGCCAACCGGAGTCGATGGCGTCCACGGCGTTGAGCACTTCCTGGGTGATGGCGAGCTCGCGGGCCTGCTTCGTTGAGAGCCGCTGGATGCGCTCGAGGATGGCCGAGCGCAGGCGCGAGCGGGCGGCCTCGTTGCCCAGGGGGATTTCGGCGGTGAGGCCGAGCTCCCAGTCCTCGAAGCGGTTGCGCTGGAGCGTGTGGAAGGAGTCCTGCGTGGAGCCGCCCAGGCCGTTGACGCGGTAGGTGTAGTCGAGGGTGAGCAGCGGGAGCGTCTGGTTGCGGGCAAAGGCGATATTGGCGGCGTCGGCGGCGAGGCGGAGCTCGAGCTCGAGCATCTCCATGCGGTTGTCGAGCGCCTGCTTCACGAGGGCCGAGGTGTCGAAGACGTACTCGACGGGGTCGGGCGGGGAGGCTGGCACGACCATCGTCTGGGTGTCGAGCGTGAGGCCGGGGATGTTGATGATGCGCTTGAGCTCGCGCTGCTGGAACTGCACGTTGTTCTGGGCGACGATGATGGCTTCGAGGCGGTCGGCGCTGCCGGCCTGGGCGCGGGTGACCTCAATCGGCGCCGCGAGGCCTGAGTCGACACGGCGCTGGGCGCGGGCCTCCTGATCGGTGGCGAGCTCGTACTGCTGCTGCGCGACCTCCAGCTCGCGCCGGGCCTGGAAGAGGCGCCAGTACGAGCGGTCCACGGCCGCGAGCTGGCGGATGACCTCAAGCTTGGTCTGGGCCTCAGTCGCTTGAAGGTTGTAGCCGGCGATGCGGAGGGCGGCGGTGTTGGCGCGCCGCCCGGCTCCACGGAGCAGCTCGTGGCTGAGGGAGAACTCCAGGTCGCTGCTGTATGCGGGGTTGAGCGTCGAGAACGGGTTGTTGTTCTCGTTCTTCTGGATGGGCAGGCGGACCACGGCCTGGCCCCCCGTGCGCGTGGGGATGCGGACGCCGGGGATGAGCGTGAGGTTCTTGGACTGAGCAGCGCTCAGCTGCGAGGAGGTGGGGGCGTCGATCTCGCTGTAGGCCGCGCGGAGGGTGAAGGCGGACTCGAAGCGGGCCTCTTCGAGGGAGACCTGCTGGGCCGCGATGGTGGGGTTAACGAGGGCAACCTTGAGGTCGAGGTTGTGGCGGAGGGCCTGGGCGCGGGCTTCCTCCAGCGGCAGATCGAGCTTCTCAAGAGCGGCGAAGCGCAGGCGGGCGGCCGCGGCATCCTGCGGAGTCGGCGGCGTGGGCCGCTTGAACTCCTCGAGGCGCGAGGGCGGGATGTCGCGGAGACGCTCAAGGGCCACGCGCTTGGCGTAGTCGCCATCATTGGCGGCGAAGGGGTTGCCCTCGCACGCGGCGAGCAGGAAGGGCAGGCTGAGGCAGGCGGTGGTGATAGCGGCGCGGCGCACGGATGGTCCTGTGGTCGGGGAGGACAGGGTACACGTTGTTGGGGAGTCGCGGGCGCGGCTTGCGGTGGATCCGTGGTGCTACTGGAAGAGGCGCACCAGCCACAGGATGACGGTCACGAGGCCCACGAGGGCGAGCACCGGGACCCCGATCCAGAGGGAGGCGCAGCCGAAGCCGAGGGCGCGGTCGGCGGCGCGCTCCCCCTTGCTGCGGCGTTCACGCTTTGGGCCCTGCTTGTAGAACGGCGGCATGATGCGGGCGATGCGCTCGCGGGCGGCGGGCGGATAGGCGTCGAGCGGGAGGTTGCGCGCCCAGGGTGGGAGGGCGATCCAGAGCTGGAAGGGGTTATGGCCGCGGGAGGCCTCGAATCGCGCGATCGAGGCGGGGGCGTGCTCATCGCTGGAGTCGATGAGGAAGTACCACTGGCCCGCCGCGGCAGGGTCTCCCATGCGGAGGCAGAGGCGGGCAACGCGCTCGATGATCTCGGGGCGGTAGGCGGCCTGCGCGGCGGCCTCCACGCCGGCGAGCTGCGAGGGCAGCGGCTCGCGTGTGCCGCCCTTGCCGGCGAGGGTGCGGAGGTAGGAGGCAAGGCGGCGTCGGGCCGAGGCGAGATCGCCGTTGGCTTCGTCGTGCGCGGCTCGGTCAAGGGCGGACATGCCGTATGATTAGAACGCATGGACAATGGGCAGCACAAGGCCTTGCTCGAGAGGATCACGCAGCGCCCCGGGCAGTGCGGCGGGAAGCCGTGCATCCGCGGACTGCGCATCCGGGTTTCGGACGTGTTGGAGATGCTGGCGGCGGGGGTTGGCGAGGACGAGATCCTGGCGGACTACCCGGACCTTGAGCGGGATGACATCCGGGCGGCGCTGGTCTTCGCGGCGAAACGAGTTTCGCACAGTCAGGTGGCGGCTTGACCTTGTGGGTCGACAACCAGCTGCCGCCTGCTATCGCTCCCTGGATCGCCACGACCTTTACGATCGAGTGCCGCCACGTGCGTGGCACGCCGCTGCACACCGAGGACGACGCGGTCATCTTTCAAGCGCTGCGACAGCCCGGGGTCGTGATTCTGTCGAAGGACGAGGACTTCGCCGACCTGGTCACGCGTCTCGATGCGCCTCCGCAGGTGCTCTGGATCCGTGTGGGCAACACCTCGAATCGTGCGTTGAAGGAGTACTTCACGCTGACACTGCCGCGTGCGATTGAGTTGCTCAAGCGCGGCGAGCCGTTAGTGGAACTGCTCGAGGCAAGTCAATAACCATCACGTCTGCAGCACGCCGGTCTTGAACGGCTTGCTGTAGTCCCACCCCTGGTTCGCGGCCTCGAGCGCCGCGATGAGCTCGTCGCGGGTCTTGTGGGGTTCGATGAGGCAGTCGACCCAGCCGCGGGCGGCGCCGTGGCGGATGTCGGCCTGCTCGGTGTAGCCGGCGTGCACGGCGGCGAGGATCTGTTTGTGGGTGGCCTCGTCGATGACCTCGCCCTTGCGCTTGCGGCTGGCTTCTTCGATGGTGGCGAGCACGCCGGTGGCCTGGTTGGCGCCCATGACCGCGCACTTGGCGCTGGGCCAGGCGAAGGAGAGGAACTGGTCGAAGGCGCGCCCGCACATCGCGTAGTTGCCCGCGCCGTAGGAGCCGCCGGTGATGACGACGATCTTGGGGACGATGCAGTTGCTCATGGCGTTCACCATCTTGGCCCCGCTGCGGATGATGCCCGCCTGCTCGCTGTCGCGCCCGACCATGAAGCCGGTGGTGTCGTGCAGGAAGATCAGCGGGATCTTGCGCTGATTGCAGTCCATGATGAAGCGCGCGGCCTTGTCGGCGGAGTCGTCGTAGATGACGCCGGGCATGGCGGTCGCCTTGCTCGGTCCGGCCTTGCCGCCCGGCATGGTGCGCTGCGTGAGCTTCTTCTGGTTGGCGACGATGCCGCAGGGGAAGCCGCCGATCTTGGCGTAGCCGCAGACGAGGGACTGGCCGTAGTCGGCGCGGTACTCGTCGAAGTCGGGGGCGAGGGACTCGAGGCCGTCGGCGTTGGGGACGGCGCGGGCGTCGACAATCGCGGCGATGAGCTCCTCGACGTCGTACTGGGCGCCGGGTTTGTCGGTGAAAGCGGTGTAGAGGGTCTCGGCGTCCTTCGCGGCGTGGCTGCGCGTCTTGGTGGCGGGCGTGATGTGGTTGTACTTGCCGACGAGGTCGCGGAGGCGGCGGATGCAGCTCTCGTCATCCTTCTCCTTGAAGTCGATGGTGCCGCTGATGGCCGCGTGCATGTCGGCGCCGCCGAGCTCCTCGTCGGTGACGACTTGGCCGATGGCGGCCTTCACGAGCGCCGGGCCTGCCAGATACAGCCCAGAGCCCTCGGTCATAAGCAGCGTGTCGCAGAGCACGGGGAGGTAGCCGCCGCCGGCGACGCAGTTGCCCATGATGGCCGCGATTTGGGGGATGCCCTCGGCGGAGATCACGGCGTTGTTGCGGAAGATGCGGCCGAAGTCGTCGGTGTCGGGGAACACATCTTCCTGCAACGGCAGGAACACACCGGCCGAGTCCACCAGATAGATGAGCGGCAGGCGGGCCATCTGGGCGATGGTCTGGGCGCGGATGATCTTCTTGCAGGTCATCGGGAAGAACGCGCCGGCCTTCACGGTGGCGTCGTTGGCGATGATCATGCAGCGGCGGCCCTGGACGACGCCGATGCCCGTCACGACGCCGGCGGCCGGCGCGCCGCCGTGTTCCTTGTACATCTCGTATGCGGCCCAGAGGCCCAGCTCCTGGAAGTTGGAAGACCCTCGCTCGCGCGTCGGGCTCGTCGGGTCAACGAGCCGTTCAATCCGCTCGCGGGCGGTGAGGCGGCCCTTCTCGTGGATGCGCTCCACGGCCTTGGGCCCGCCACCCTGGCGGAGCTGCTCCTCGGCCTTGAGGAGCTGGGCGGTGAGGTCCTTGAGGGTTGGGGCGGGAGCAGGGGCAGCGGGGGCCTGGGTCATAGGACCCCGAGGGTATCAGGCGCGCGGGCTCGTCAGCGGCGGACCTGGCGCGGGTGCGTGATCCGCTCTTCCGCGGCGGGCGTACGGCCGCGACCCGAGGCTCCGCGCCCGGGTGTGACGCCAGACTGCGTGGGCGGGGCGCTGGGCTGCACGAACTCGTCCATCTCGTGCGGGTCGTGCGAGCAGATGACCTTCACCATGCCCGGAAACTGCCGCTGGAGCTCGCGCAGGCGTTCCTGGTTGCGGATGCGCAGGTCGCGGTCGGCCTGGTAAACCTGCTGGTAGGCCTTCACGCCCACGGGAGGATTCATGGTGCCGGTCGGCTCGACCTCGCGGTAATCGAAGTACGCGTCGCCGGCGTGGAAGAGGTAGGTGTCACCGGTCTTGACGGCGATGCCGCAATGGCCCACGGAGTGGCCGTGGAGGGGCACCATCAGGACCTCGGACTTGAGCCCCTCGACGGCGCGGACGCCGCCGAAGCCGAACCACTCGCCCCCGCCGGCAAGGTAGAGGTTCCAGCGCGGCGAGTGGGCCCACTGCACGGGCGCGTAGCGGCGGGACTTCCAAAGTGTCCTGCTCCCGGTGGCCGTCTTGTGCTCAAGCGTTGAAACGTGGACCGTTGCGCGGGGGAAGTCGCGCAGGCCGCCGGCGTGGTCGAAGTCAAGGTGCGTGAGGACGATGTCTCGTACATCCTCGGGCGAGTAGCCCAAGCGCTTCACGTGCGCGAGGGCAGTCTCGGCAAGGTCCAGGCGCGGGCGCATGAGCGGGAGCCACAGTGGGCCGCAGGTCTGTACGGCGTGCGCGATGTCGTAGGTGCCCAGGCCGGTGTCGATGAGCGCGAGGCCACCCTCGAGCTCAAGGATAAGACAATGGCACACCAGGCGGGCGGACTGGAACCAGCCGCCCTCACCGTTGATGACACGCCGGCTCATGGGGCAGAACGTGGCGCAGTTGACGTGGTAGATCTTCGAGGAGTTCACGCTCGAGGCTAGTGGGGCAGGCACCAAGGACGCGTCAAATCGGCGCGGAGAGGTGCTCACCCGCTCGATGTGCCTCAAAGGGAGTGTTCGGTGTTGAACGGGCCCGACGCGCCCGTTAGGCTCAAAGCCCAAGGAAGCCCCATGGACACTCGCGCACTCATCGTCCTGCCGGTGCTGCTCGCCCCCGCGGCGATCGCGCAGAACATGGTCCCGCTGGCGGGCTCGCCCGTCTCCTTCGCCGACAACGCCCTCACGCCGCTCGTCATCAGCGACGACTCGGCCCTGATGGTGCGCACCTCGCGGCCGGGCCCCTTCCAGCTGCAGCTCGAGCTCTTCCCAGCCGGCACAGCCCAGGTCACCGGGCCCCTGCAGCCGATGACCATGATCGACGCGAGCAGCCCCTTCCAGACCGGCGTGCAGCCCATCTACTGCTACCCGCCCAACCTGCCGCAGTACTGCCCCACGCCGCACTTCCTCACCCAAAACCAGTACGCCTACTTCGGCTTCCGATTCGAGGACATCGTCGGCACGCACTACGGCTGGATGCGGATGGAAGCGCGGGACCTGGGGTTCGGGCGTCTGGAGATCGAGATTGTCGGCGGCGCGTACGACTCGCGCGCTGGTGTGGGCGTGCCCGCGGGGATCATGGACGAGGGGCCCGTGTGCCCCGACACCTGCGGCACATCGGACTTCAACGGCGACGGCGACGCCGGCACCGACCAGGACATTGAAGCGTTCTTCGCCTGCCTCGGCGGGAGCTGCTGCGAAACCTGCTGGTGCTGGGGCGCCGACTTCAACGTCGATGGGGACGCGGGCACGGACCAGGACATCGAGTCGTTCTTTCGCGTGCTGGGCGGGAACCCCTGCTAGCGCGGCGTGCTAGTGTCTCGGCCCAAGGAGATGCCCCATGACCCTCAACCCCGGCAAGCCCGCGAACCGTGACGAGGACAACGACGACGACCTGCCGCGCGAGGTGACGCCCGGCGGAAGTGAAGTCATCCGCCACGAGGCGAACTTCGCGGAGGACCCGGGGTGCGCGTACCTTGACGAGGCCGAGATGGTGGCCATCCAGGACCATGTCCGCGAGCACATCGGCGACGTGGTGGATGTCATGCACGAGATCGCCTCCGAGGGCGTGCACCTGGACATCGTGCCGGTGCACGTCGATGACGAGGATGGGGACTTCACATTCGCCGTCACCATGGGCATGAGCGCGGCCCCGATGAACATGCCGCCCATGCAGCTGGAGCCCGGCGAAGAAGACGATTTCGCCCTGCCCTCGCCCTACGCGGAGCTCTTCATCGTGCTGCCGGGGCACTGGCCTGTTACGCAGGAGGCCCTGGAGAACCCGGAGAACTGGTGGCCATTCTTCCTGCTCAAGGAGTGCGGGCGCCTTCCGGTGCTGTTCGACACGTTCCTGGGCCCGGGGCACACCGTGCCCAACGGCGACCCGCCAGAGCCCCTGGCGCCCGGCTGCCCATTCGTTGGCGCCGTGGTGGTGCAGGGCGAGATCATCAGCGAAGAGTTCTCGCGCCTGGAGACCGAGGGCAAGACGATCGACTTCCTGTTCCTGGCCCCGCTGCACGCGGATGAAATGCGGTACAAGCTCGAGCACGGGTACAACGCGCTGCTCGACCTCTTCGAGCAGAAGGAGATGGACCCCTTCGAGCTGGCCAACCCGGAGCGGCCGAGCGTCTGCTCCTGATCCTGGCCCATCCCATCTGGCGAATCCTCAGGATCCGCCCGGAGTTCAGGCCGCTTTAGACCCGGCCTGACCGTGTTCGGGGCACACTGGCCTATGCCTGCGCTCGTTCACCTGACCGACGGCAAGGACGCGGAGCGGATCAGGGCGTGCGGCCTGCACGGCCTGCCCGCGTGCTTCCCCGGGGCACGTCTCACAGACAAGGTGCAGCTCGCCCAGGCGGTGTTCGCCATGCCCCTGCTGCCCAACGAGTCGGCGACGCACCAGTGGATGACCGAGCTGCTGGGGCGCGGGTACAAGACGATCGTGGCCGTGCACTTTGAGGTGGACCGGCACACAAAGGTGTGGGTGGGGCGCGAGCGTCACGAGCACCTGTGCCTACCCGTGTGTGACGCGGTCGACCGGATGCACAAGGCCAGCGACCTGCGCGGATGGGAGATCATCATCCCCGGCGATGTCCCGAGCGCGGCCATCATCGACCTGCGACAGGTCCCCTGTCGGGTGGTGCCGACGAAGGCGGAGCTCCACCCCTGCGATCCGGGTGAGCGTGGAAGTTCGCATGCACCCGAACGCCTTTCACCCTCCGTTGACCCTCGGCTGCCAATCTGACAAGCGCAGGGGCACGCGAGCCCGGGTGGCAGCGTTCCCTGGCCCGCCAGGGCCGAAATCGGTGGCCCAACGTTTGCCGAATCCATGGGTGATATGGCCAAGAAGCCCGAAACAACGCCACGCAAGAAGAAGCCCGAGGGCCCGCGCCCCTGGATGGTCGCGGCGTGGCCCGGCATGGGGAACGTCGCCGTAATCGCGGCGGGGTACCTCGTGCAGGAACTCGAGATGCGACCCGTCGCGGAGTTATTCCCCCGCGGGCACTTCGACATCCAGCAGGTGACCGTGAAGGAAGGCGTGATCGTCCCGCCCCACATGCCGCGGAGCGTGATCTACAAGTGGAAGAACCCGGTGCAGGGCGGGCGCGACCTGTACGTGTTCCTGGGCGAGGCACAGCCGACCTCGGGGACGTACTCCTTCGCGCACGAGCTGCTGGATCGCGCGGCCGAGCTGAACATCGAGCGGGTGATCACGTTCGCGTCGCTCGCGTCGCAGCTGCACCCCTCGAGCGAGCCGCGGGTCGTGGGAGCTGCAACGGACCAGGCGATGCTCGACGAGCTCAAGCGGCTGGAGGTCCGCACGCTCGAGGACGGCCAGATCGGCGGCCTCAACGGCGTGATCCTGGGGGCCGCGAGCCAGCTCGGGATTTCCGGCATGTGCCTGCTGGGTGAGATCCCGTTCTTTGCAGCCGCCGTGCCCAACCCAAAGGCCGCGTCCGCGGTGCTGGACGTGTTCAACGTCCTCGGCGGCGTCAGCATCGACATGGACGAGCTCAACGGCCATGCCAAGGCCGTGGAGGAAGCCCTCGTCGAGCTGATGGAGCGGATGAAGCAGACCGAGCGCGGCGTCGAGCTCGAGGAGATCGAGGACGACGAAGAGCCCGAGATCGAGGAGGGCGGCGAGGCGACCGGGATCATCGAAAAGCCCGAGCCGGTGAAGGACGCGCCCGAACGCCGCGGCGACCCCGTCGAACGCGGCGGCGCCGAGCGCGAGCCCAAGCTGCTGGACTTCTCGACCAAGAACCGCATCGAGCAGATGTTCGTGGAGGCCCGCAAAGACCGCGGGCGCGCGATGCGGCTTAAGGACGAGCTCGACAGGCTGGGTGCGTTCAAGCAGTACGAGGACCGGTTCCTGGACCTGTTCAAGCGGGCGGAGTGACTGCTTCACGACGCCGGGACTGAGCCGCTCTGGGCGAAGTCCCGGATTGGCCGTGGCCTTCCGGGCGCGGCGAGTCGCGCACAACCCGGGACTTCGGCGAGGACGCCTCAGTCCCGGCGTCGTGTCAAACTCCCAGCTCGGCCTTCGTGAACAGCGAGTCGAACACCAGCCCGGCGCTCTCGACGTTCTCGCGGGCACCTTCGAGGCGATCGATGGTTGCAATCACCGCGAGCACCTCCGCGCCCAGGTCCCGCAGCACCGACACCGCCTCCAGCGCCTGCCCGCCGGTGGTCGCCACGTCCTCGACCAGCACCACGCGGTCGCCCTTGTTCAGCACGCCCTCCAGCTGCTTGCTGGTGCCGTAGTCCTTCTTCTTGTTGCGCACAAAGAGGCAGGGCAGCCCGGTCTCCAGCGATGAAATCGTGACCAGCGGGATGCCGCCGAGCTCGGCGCCCGCGAGGCGGTCCACCTTCTTGTTCAGCCGCTGCTCGACCGCGCGGATGCGCTCGGCAAAGAGCGGCGCAAGCCCCTTGAGCAGCTCAGGGCGCGTCGAGAACAGGTACTTGTCAAGGTAGTAGTTCGAGGTCTTGCCCGAGCGGAGCGTGAACGTGCCGCGGAGCACCGCAATCTCGGCGATCTGCCTGGCGAGTGAAGCCTTGTCCATGGGCCGAGTGTAGAGCAGCAGCAGGAACCCCGACCGTGACGGAGGGGATGGGCTCGCCTCGCGGCCATCCGTGCTGCTCTGGTGTCATTGCTACCCGCGGCGGGACAAGCCCTCTCTGACGCTCAGGCCTCCTGTTTCCTACGATCCTCGATCCCAGAGGAGCCCCGCCCATGCTGATGCGCACCGCCGTTCTCGCCCTCGTTCTCGCCGCGGGCGCCGCCCACGCGCAGATGGTCGCCCCGGATGCAGCACCGGCCCCCGCCGCGCAGCCGGAGCAGCCGCAAACCCTCATCCGCCAGGACCCCGCGACCGGCATGGTGGTGCGCCTGGAGACCACGCCCGAGGAGGCGGCCCTCGAGCTTGTGAAGCTCGACGAAAAGGAGAAGGCCGCGGTCGACAAGGCCCTCGCCGAGCGCGGCGCCATCATCGACAAGGCTGTCTCGGCCAACATCGGCACGCTGCTCAAGTCCCAGGGCTTCCGCAAGGACGACACCAACCAGGAGCGCATGCAGGCGCTCGTCGAGCTCCAGAAGCAGGCGGGCAAGAGCCTGGAGGCGTACAACAAGGAGCACGGCTCGCTGATGCAGCAGATCGAGAAGCTCATCGCGCCGGAGAAGGCCGCGACCGTGCGCCGCCTCGCCAGCGACTACCGCACCGCCATCCAGCTGCAGAACGAGGCCACCTTCCGCACCTCTAAAGAAAAGGACGAGCAGAAGCGGATGTCGCAGATCCGCGGCATGGAGGCGATGCTCGCCTTTGGTGTCGAGGTCCGCCGCAGCTACGACCGTCACATCGCCGCGAAGGAGGGGCAGCTCAGCGCGATGCTCACCAAGGCGGGCGTCACGCCCGAGCAGGAGGCGACGGTCCAGGGCCTCACCGCCGAGTATCAGATGACGACCGAAGGCCGGCCCACGGTGACGCAGCGGCGCGAGTTCTTCCAGAAGGTGTTCGGCGCCCTGGACGACCGGCAGAAGCTGCTGCTGCTGAGCGAGATCTACGGCGTCAAGCCGCCAGAGGCCGCGCCGCAGCCGGTGCCGGCGCCGGTGGCAGAACCGAAGAAGTCCAGCGCCATCCCTTCACCAATCACCGACGAGGCGATCGCTGTGCTTGATCGTAATAAGGCAATGAAGGAGTGGTCCTCGCGCAAGGCCTTCCTTCAGAAGAATCCGGACCTCCCCGAATCGACCAGGGTCCGGCTGGAGGTTGAGGTTGAGAAGTGCAAGGCTCAGATGTTCAAGGAGCACGAGAAGAGCAGGAGGAAGTGAACCGCTCGTTCCGATCTTGCGAACCGTGGGCTACCATCGCCTGAGTTTGCCCACTGCCCCGCACTTCCCCCGCGCCCTCAACGCGCGGCCGGAGGATTCCCGATGCTCCCCAAGCCCCCGCCCCGTGAGGCGTCGCCCGGCTTCCTCTACCTGCCACCCTACCGGCTCTACGGCGAGTCCGTCGCCGGCGAGACCACGTGCCTGCAGATCCCCGAGCTTGACCTCGGGTTCGACATCGGCTCCTGCCCGCGGGCGATGCTGAGCTCCAAGTTCCTGGCCATCAGCCACGGCCACATGGACCACATCGGCTCGCTTGCGTACTTCTGCTCCCAGCGCCGCTTCCAGGGCATGGGCACCGCCAAGATCGTGTGCGACCAGCGCATCGCCCCCGCCATCAAGCGGATGATGGACGGCTACGTCGACCTCGAGCGGCAGCGCACGCCCTACGAGCTCATTCCGCTCCTGCCCGACCAGCCGCTGGAAGTCAAGAACAACATCGTGCTCAAGGGCTTTGAGACCGAGCACACCGCGCCCAGCTTCGGCTACACCGTGACCGAGAAGCGCACCAAGCTCCGCGAGCAGTACCACGACCTGCCGCAGGAGAAGCTCCGCGAGCTCAAGGACCGCGGCGTCGAGATCACGCGGAACCTCGAGATCCCGCTCATCGCCTACACCGGCGACACCTCGCCCGGCCCGCACCTGCTGCGCGAGGACGTGCGCAAGGCCCAGATCGTGATCAGCGAGTGCACGTTCTTCGAGCCCGACCACAAGGAGCGGGCCAAGGTCGGCATGCACATGCACCTGGACGACGTGGCCGAGTGGCTCCGCATCCTCGAGTGCCAGTACATGGTGCTGATCCACGTCTCGCGCCGCACCGACATGCAGTACGCCCGCCGCCGCATCGCCGAGGTCGCCGGGCCCAAGATGGCCGAGAAGGTGCTTTTCCTGATGGACTACAAGGCCAACCGCGCGCGCTACGAGGCCCAGCTCGCCGCCGCGGGCGTGAAGCTCGAGAAGCACGAGCGGGCGGAGGCGTAGGGCCTCTCGTCCTTTTGTCAGGTCGTCAGCAGAGTGGAGTATCGAAGCTTCCGGCCCCGAACGGGGCCGCTGAGTGTTGCCACGGGTGGAGCGAGGTCGCCGCGACCGAGCGGAACCCGTGGACGGCTCGCAGCACTCCGCCGCCCCAACGGGGCGGATGAACTTGAGAGCCGCACACCACCGGTTGAGCTCGAAGACTCGCTTCACCGGTGGCAACACTCCGCGGCCGCGTTCGCGACCGATGACACACGACACCAGGTACGCGAGCGCGCACGCGCCGACGCACTCCTGACACTTCCCGTGACGTGTTCGCACAATTTTCTGATCACCACCCCGCGCCACTTAGCCGCACTCCGCCTCGCGCGTCAAGGGCTCAAAAAAAACGCGCAGGGTTTGACACCACTCCACGCGCGAAGTACGTTCCCGTCCTGCTGTGGAGCGCCGGTGGACTCGCGGTAGCGAGTGGCGTTTTCAGGGCAGAAACGCGGTTCGTGGGACGTTCATATTCCTGGGTGACGTGCATCGGTGGACCCCCACGCCGGGGCCACTGGAAGGGTGTGAGAGACGATGACGATGGACCCTGATCGCCAGATCTGGGACGCCATGCTGGCGCACCTCCGTGCCAACTACCCGACCCTCTGCCGTCAATGGTTCGAGGAGCTCGAGCCCGTCGGCATCGGCGGCGGGTCGTTCCAGCTGCGCGCCCGCTCCGCGCTCCACCGCGACTACCTCAAGAAGCAGTGCGCCGAGCCGTTCAACGACGCGGCCCGCTCCGCCACCGGGCGCCTGCTCGCCATCCGCTTCCTGGGCCCCGACGACGAGATCGTTCGCCCACCCGCGCCGCCCAAGAAGGCCGAGCCGGCGCGCCCGGCGCCTCCGCATGTAAACGGCACGAGCAGCAACGGGACGCACGCCGCCCCCCCGCCGGGCGCACACACGCCCGCTCCGCTGCCCGAGATCAAGACGCCACCACCGGTAGAGTCCCCGCGGGACTCGCACCGCTACGAGTCGCTGGTCGTCAACCCCGACTGCTCATTCGAGAACTTCGTCGTCGGCCCCGCCAACCGCCTCGCGCACGCCGCCGCGATGGCCGTCGCCGCGAACCCGGGCCGCACGTACAACCCGTTCTTCGTCCACGGCGGAGTGGGCCTGGGCAAGACACACCTCCTCCAGGCCGTGTGCCTGAAGATCGCCGAGAGCAACCCGCGGGCCGTGCTGTACTACACGTCCTGCGAGGGCTTTGTGACGCAGTTCTTCGACTGCGTGCAGAACGGCGACATGAACGCCTTCCGCCACCGCTTCCGCGACGTGGACGTGCTGGTGATCGACGACATCCACTTCCTGACCAAGCGCGACCGCTCCCAGGAAGAGTTCTTCCACACCTTCAACGCCCTCTACCAGGCCAACAAGCAGATCATCCTGAGCTCCGACGCCCCGCCCGAGGAGATTCCGGACCTCGAGGAACGCCTCGTCAGCCGCTTCAAGTGGGGCCTGGTCACCAAGATCGACCAGCCCTGCTACGAGACGCGGATGGCCATCCTCAAGACCAAGGCCAAGCTCCGCGGCCTCTTCATGCCCGACGAGGTCGCCCAGTACCTCGCCCAGCGTATCGAGACCAACGTGCGGGAGCTGGAAGGGGCGGTGGTCAAGCTCCAGATCCTCTCCGCCACGCACGGGCGCCCGATCGACCTGGAGATGGCGCATGAGGCCGTGGGCGATCAGGCCCCCGCGATCGTGGGAGAGCCGACGATCCAGAACATCATCTCGGCGGTGACGGAGTTCTACTCGATCCGCCTGGCCGATCTCCAGGGCAAGCACCGGCAGCGGTCGATCGCCCTGCCGCGTCAGGTGTGCATGTACCTCTCCCGCCGCTGCACGAGGCACTCGCTGGAGGAGATCGGCGGGTTCTTCGGCGGGCGCGACCACACGACGGTCATGCACGCCATCCGCACGGTCGACACCAAGCGCGGCGGCGACGCGGACTTCGACCTCGTAGTGCGGTCGCTGGAGGAGAAGGTCCGCAACCCGCGGGGCGCGCAGGCGGGCTGAGTGCTTTCCCGAGCGTCTCGCAACGAGCCCGACGCGCGAGCGAGGGTTTCCGTTCTCCATTCAAACTCCCTCGCTTGCGCTTCGGGCTCGTCGGCCGGGGCTTCCCCGCGCGCAAAGGTCGTGTTCAGTTGGGGTTGTCTCAGGGGCGGGCAAGTGACAGGAAGCGTGTGGACACGGTGTGGATGGAGTGGCACCGGCGCGCGGGGGCGCTCGCCCTTTCATGTATGCCAGGGCTCACCGCCAACCGACAGCCCCGCGCAGGTGCGCGCCGGGCGCGATGACTGACACACAGGTGACAGGTTGGGATTTCCGCGACCCCACAGAAGTGCTGTGAATCACGGGAGTTGGAGAGTTCCACACGAGTTGTCCACATCCCGACAGCGCTTCTTACTATGACGATGAGAGTTTCTCATCTCTTCTTTAGAAGAGAGCTCCCGGACCCTCACGCGAAAAGCCCCTCCCGAGCCCGCTCGCGGCACGCCTGCTCCATGTGGATAACGCCCACGCTCACTTCTGGCAGCGGGAGCACCAGACCGTCGTACGCCCGCCCACGACCCCCTGCCTGAGCGTCCGCCCGCACTGGGGGCAGGGCTCGCCGCCCCGCCCGTACACGGCGTGGGTCTGCTGGGCCGTGCCCTTGCGGCCCTCCGCGTCCACGTAGTCCCGCAAGGTCGAGCCGCCCGAGGCAATAGACCGCTCCAGGACCGTCCGCAGGGCCGGGACCAGCCTCCGGTGCTCCTCGGGCTTCACACGCCGTGCGAGCCGTTGTGGCTTGATGCCGGCCAGGAAGAGGGCCTCGTCCGCGTAGATGTTGCCGACGCCAGCGATGACCTCCTGGTCGAGCAGCGCGGCCTTGATGGGCCGCTTGCTCCGATTGAGTGCCTCGATCAGGTGATTGGCGGTGACCTCCAGGGCGTCAGGTCCCAGTTTGGACCAGCGGGCTTCGCGCAGGGAGGCCAGGGAGTCGAAGGTCCACAGCCCGCCGAAGCGGCGGGGGTCCCGGAAGACGAGCGTGCCTGTCGGTTGCCCCTTGCGGGCCTCGACGAGCCACTGGGCGTGCACGTGCGTCGCGGGGAGCTCGGTGCCCTTTGGTCTCCAGAGGAGTTGGCCGGACATCCCGAGGTGCACGGTGATGCAGCGGCGGGACTCGCCGATGATGGCGAGCTGCTTGCCGTGACGCAGCAGCGAGTGCACGGTGTCGCCGGCGAGCAGGTCCGAAGGCGTGGTGTCCTTCTCGGTAATGCCCTTGGCGGTGCGCTGGTAGGAGTGGCAGATATCCGCGCGGTGGAGGACACCGCGGGCGAGGCGGCGGCCCACCAGGTGCGGCTCCAGCGTGCGGCGGACGCGTTCAACCTCGGGCAGCTCGGGCACGTGCCAAGGGTACGGGTGGCATGGTTGGGTAGGATGCAGCCGGATGAATCCGACCGACAGAGATCATCTTCGCTGTGTGCGCAAGCACGACTGGACCGATCGTGTATTTGGCACGCCTTTCCTCGTCCTGGGTCTGCTGCCGTTCCTGTGCGTCGTGGCCTTTGGCTTGGCGTACTTATTCGACCAACAACGCCGGGGAACGTTGGGTCAGATCGACGGAAAAAGCTGGATTATCTTCGCGGTGGCCGCGGCGTTGACGTTCCCGTTTTTCTACTACTCGGTGCTCGGCCTTCGCGGGCTGTACAGGGTGATTGAGATCTGGAGCGACCGGATCGTGGACCGTTGGGGCCCACTCAAGAAGGTGACGCCGCTGGCCCGGATAGAAACACTTGAGTGCCGCGCGTCGCGGTACTACAAGTTCGGGTTGTACGTGCGGACGAACCTGAAGGTGCGCGTCAAGGCGGGCCGGAGGACCATCCGATTTATGTGCCGGTACAACGAGGTGCCAAAGCTGCCGGTGGCCGGTAATGAGGAGTTTGAACCGGACAGAGCAATGGACGACGGGCTATCGGCCATCGAGGGCGCAATCGCGGACAGGCTTGAGCATCAACTGAAGGACAATGGCGAAGTGCGGTTCGGGCCGCTGTGCCTGCGAGCGGTGGGTGTGAAAGTTGCGGCAGATCAGGGGAAGGACCGATCGGTGCGGTGGAAGGATGTCACACGTGTGGAGGCCTCGCGAGCGACGCTCCCCGCGCCGAAGCTGAAGCTGTTCGCTTTCGGGGATGCACGGCCGATCGCAACCGTTACACGGCTTGAGAACTACGGCGCCGCCGTGAATCTCCTGAAGCGGTTTGCCCCGCAGGGTTTCCAGGAGCAGCCCGAAGGCGCCCCGGTCAGCGCGACCGCAGGTCTTTGAAGAACTCGCGGAGCACGTCGCCGCACTCTTGCGCCATCACGCCCGCGATCGGCGTGACCCGGTGGTTGAGTCGCGGGTCCTCGGTCAGCCGCATGAGCGAGCCCGCGGCCCCCGCCTTCGGGTCCGCAGCCCCGTAAACCACGCGGCCGAGGCGGGCATTCACGATGAGCCCCGCGCACATGGCGCAGGGTTCGAGTGTCACCACCAGCGTGCAGTCGTTCAGCCGCCAGTCGCCGCGGGCACGGCAGGCCCGCACGATCGCGATGTGCTCGGCGTGGGCGGAGGGGTCGTGGTCGGTCTCGCGACGGTTGAAGCCCTCGCCCAGGATCTCGCCCGTTGCGCTGAGATAGACCACCGCGCCCACGGGCACCTCGCCCAACACCGCGGCCTCGTCCGCGAGCACCAGCGCCCGCTGCATCGCCCTCACATCAAAGGGCGTGGCGCCGGCCGGCACTGGCGCGGACGCGCTCATCGCGGCCCCTCGACCAGGTCGTCCTCGTACTCCTCCTCGCTGCTACCCCACCGCGAGCCCGTGCGCTTGCCTGCTACGCGCTTAGCAGGGAACAGCCGCAGCAGGATGCCGCCGAGCTCATAGAGTAGGTACAGCGGCACGAGCAGCATGATCATCGATGCCGGGTCGCCGGGCGTGATCGCGGCCGCGACGATGGCGCACACGAGGATCGCGTGCCGGCGGTACTTGCCCAGCGTCTTCTGGTCCACCAGCCCCGCCCAACCCAGCAGCAGCACCACCACCGGCGCTTGGAACGCGACCGCGAAGGCGATCGTCAGCGAGAGCAGCAGGCTGAAGTACTCGCTGTAGCGGAACTCGGAGACCGCGCCCACGCTGGCCTTGAGCGACACCGACGCGATGGTGGGCACGCTGTCCTTCACTGCGACGCAGATCCGCAGCAGGTTCTGCGAGGTGTTGATCCACGCGGAGCCGGGCTGCAGTGCGTCCGCGGGCGGATCAGCGGCGAGCAGCGGCATGTTCGCGAGCGTCGTCCCGGGCGGCAGCGGGGCCACTGCGATCTCCGAAGCTCCCAGCGCGCTGTTGAAGTCCAGGAAGAACGTCAGGATCAGCGGCATGATGTAGAAGTAGAGGAATGCCACGCCGCTGGCCGTGAGGATGGTCGAGAGCGGGATCAGGAAGTACGCGAAGCGCTTCTCGTGCGAGTAGAGGCCCGGCGAGACGAACTTCCACAGCTGGTAGATGAGCCAGGGCGCGCCGACCACCACGGCCGCGAGAATCGCGACCTTCATATAGACCGCGAAACCTTCGGCCGGTCCGGTGAGGATCATCTGCCCCGCCTCGCCGTGGGCGCGGAGGGCGTCGGTGACGGGTTTGGTGATGACGTCCAGGAGCGGCTTGCCGAAGACGAAGGCGAGCACGATGATCGGGACGAGGCCAAGCAGCGCGATGATGACCCGGCGCCGGAGCTCTTCCAGGTGCTCGCCGAGGGACATGTGGGCTTCAGGGTCCTGTTTGGGCATATGAACGCGGGTTCAGCCGGGCGAACAGGATACGCCCGGGAGCGGTATCAACACCGATCGTGGGTAACACGTGGGCACGACAGCCAGAGCACGGTTGAGGCCCGTAAAGGCACGTGGCGGGAAACTCCTGGGCGCGCATCCCCATGAAGGCAACGGAGCCGTGTGTGGTTCAGGACCAGGCTGGGCTGAGGCTGACAAGGGGTGATCACCACGTCGACGCCACGGGCGGCGACGTGGTTGCTGCTATTTCAGGCGACCCTGAGGCGCTCAAGCGGGTGTGGAACGACAACCGCCGCTGGGTCGCGGCCGTGATCCTGGCCCACAAGCCCCGCTGGGCGGACTTGGACGACCTGCTCCAGGAGGTCGCCGTCTCGCTGGTGCGGAAAGTAGGGGAGGTCCGCGACCCCGCGGCCCTAAAACCCTGGCTCCGCACGGTGGCCATGAACGCCGCACTGGCCTCCGCCCGTTCGGGCCGCAAGCGGGCGCGGGACACCGGCATCGAGGACGATAACACGTACATGGGGCGGTCCGGCCGCCCCGAGGTCGGCAGCGAGGAGCGGGAAGAGGGGCGGCGGCTGATGGCCCTGGCCGAGAAGCTGCCCGACGGCTACCGCGAGCCGCTGCTGCTCAAGGCCCTGCACGACCTCAGCTACAGGGAGATCGGGGCGATCCTGGACCTGCCGGAGACGACCATCGAGACGCGGATCGCCCGCGGGCGGCGGATGCTGCGGGAGCTGGCGACGGCGAAGGTGTGAGGTCCGGCCCAAGTCTCGGCTGTAAAGCTGGGCAGCCTCCGGGCACCTCCCGCCCCCGCGACAGGGTCCGGGAAAAACCGGGGCCAACGTGCGCCAGGGGGGCGGAAATCAGGTCAGGAAACTTGAAAAATGACGGAGGACGGCGGGGTGCGCATCTGAGTGGTGTGGAAGGACCTCTGCGATGAACGACTCGAACCTGGACATTCTGATCACCCGCGTGCTGGACCAGCGGGCCAGCGCCGCGGACTGGGTCGAGCTGGAGGCTCTGGCGGCTCGCGACGCCTCGGTGTGGCGCGAGCTGGCGATGGCGCATAAGCAGGAAGCCGCCCTGAGCAGCGCGGTGCGGGAGGCCGCGGGGCGCTCGTCTTCCATCGAGTTGCCTGCCGGTGAGGGCGCGTCGCCCGCGCTGGTGCACCCGGCGGTCGCGCAGCATGCCGAAGCGGGTGTGCGCAGCCGCGTGCGGCTGGTCGCGACATGGAGCGGGTGGGCCGCGGCCGCGCTGGTGGCCCTCGCCTTTACCACCGGCCAGATCGGGCCGCGTACCACTCCGACCAGCACGCAGGTCGCCAGCCCCACACTCGGCCTCCCTGACATGCTCAACAGCTACCTCGAGCAGGGCAAGAAAGAGGGCGTGGTCGTCGGCGAGCTCCCGGAGAAGGTGGTGCTCGACACGGTGAAGCAGCCCGACGGCCGCACCGAGATCGTGTTCGTCCGCCAGATCGTGGAGCGGGCGCAGGTGAACGACCTCTACAAGCCCACCACCGATGAGGCCGGCAACCCCACGATGGTGAAGGTGCAGATCAAGGTCAACGGCCGCAAGTCGGCCATGTGAGCAAGATTCGTTCGAGCATCGCTCGAGCAGACGAACTGGTTTGGGGTGCAAGCGGGGAACTGGGTTCCCCAATGAAGGAGTCAGTCATGCAGATCAATGGCACTTCGATGAAGCGAGTGATGAGCCTGGCCGCGATGATCGCGGTGATGGCCGGCACCGCCGCGGCCAACGCCCAGGAGGGCGACGACCGCATGCAGGGCTTTGATCAGCCCCTCAAGGGCCGTCGCGGGCAGGAGTCCCGCGCCACGTCGACGACGGTGATGAGCGAGAGCGACGGCGAGCACACCTACACGGTCAAGATCGAGGGCGACAAGGTCACCGGAGAGATCGACGGCAAGGAGCTGCCCGAGAAGCGCCTGCGTCAGCGCGGCGGGCGCGTCGAGATCCTCGATGAGAACGGCGACGTGCTCAAGACCTTCCACACCAACGTTGTGGTGCGGAATCTGTATGGCGCCGCCCCGCGCTTCCGCGTGGAAACCCTCGAGCCCGGGCAGGGCGGCGCACTCGCCGGCCCCGGCGGCGTCACCGCGTGGGCCCCCGCCGCGACGCCTCCGAAGGCGATGATGGGCGTCACGATGACCGACGCCGAGGACGGCGGCGCCATGATCGACACCGTGATGGAGGGCATGCCCGCGGAGAAGGCGGGGCTCAAGCCCGGCGATCGCGTGGTGAAGGCCAACGGCAAGGACGTCGACAACCAGCAGGCGCTGCGCGAGGTGATCGCCAAGGCCGAGCCGGGTGACACGCTGACCCTGACCGTTGATCGCGACGGCAAGCAGCAGGAGCTCAAGGTCAAGCTGGCCAAGTGGGACCAGACGAAGGTCGCCCCCGCCCCGATGCCCGACGTGTTCCGGCAGTTCCACGGCGGCAACGAGAACCTGGACGAGGCCCGGGAGAGCCTCCGCAAGGCCCTCGATCTGCTCAAGGACACCAAGCGCGTCGAGGGCAAGGCGCTCGAGAACGCCCGCGAGGCCCTCGAGAACGCCCTGGAGAAGCTCGACGAGGCCAAGGTCCACGGCTTCCGATGGAACGCCGATGACCAGCTCCGCGTCTACAGCGGGCGCGGGCAGAAGTTCGTGCTGCCACAGGGCGCCGCGCCCATTGACGAGGACATGGCCCGCCAGATGGAGCGCCTCAACGCTCAGCTGGAGCGCATGAACAAGCGGATGGAAGAGCTCGAGAAGAACCGGCGCTGACGCGCCGCAGTAATCACAATCGTCTCCGTTCGGAGCGGGCCGCATCGCCACCCCTGGTGCGGCTCGTTCCTTTTTTGGCTTTGATCAAACGACGCCGGGACTGAGCCGCTCTGGGCGAAGTCCCGGGTAAGTGCGCGCGGACGATTGAGGCACATACGGCTCCACCGCGCGCGTACCCGGGACTTCGATCGCGTTGCGATCTCAGTCCCGGCGTCGGGCTGCTTTCCAGTTATCAGATCCAACTCGCAACACGACGCATGAATTCCCAAGAACCTGACGAAGGTTCACCGCGCTCTGCGCATCTTGTTGAGCACGGGGTGAGCAAGCACATCGGGGTAATCGAGGATTCGGCGATGGAACGTGGCTCACTCGTCAAGGACCTGGTGCGTGTGTGCGTCGCTGTCGCGTTGGGAACGTGCGCGACCTTGTGCATCGCCGCGATCGCGGAAACTGGGCCGCCCCCGGTGCGCAGCGCCGCGGCCGCGCCTCACGACATCGGCATGATCTTCGGCCCCGTAGGCCCGCTTGCTGGCCCGCTCGCGGGCCCGCTCATGGGCCCGGGCATGTCGCCGCTGATGGAGATGCCGGCGCAGGTGTACATCTTCTGACGCTGACGCGCTTC
Source organism: Phycisphaerales bacterium (assembly GCA_035627955.1). Taxonomy (NCBI): domain Bacteria; kingdom Pseudomonadati; phylum Planctomycetota; class Phycisphaerae; order Phycisphaerales; species Phycisphaerales bacterium. The sequence continues at coordinate 4,260 of DASPKU010000002.1, read as the reverse complement.
GTTGTGAGCACCTGAGCATTCTGATGAGGCGGCGGGCGCGGGGAGTGCCCGTCCGCAAAAGCGAAACACCACCGGCTCGTGGGCCGGTGGTGTTCGCGTTTGTGTGTCTAGCTGTGAGCCGCGTGCGCGATCAGCCCTGACCGCCGCCGCCCATCCCGCCGCCGCCACCGCCGCCCTCGTTACCCGAGGACTCGATGATGATGTCGGTGGCCTGGGCGCCGCCCATGCCGCCGCCCATCCCGCCGCCGCCGCCGCCACCACCGCCGCCGGAGCGACGGCCCGAAGACTTCTTGCTGGTCTTCTTGCTCGACGACTTCTTGCTGCTCGACTGGCCACCGGCCTTCTTGCTGCTCTTCTTCGCGCTCCCGCTGGAGCCGCCGCCCGCGCGACCGCCGCCGCCGCGGCTCGAAGACTTCTTGCTGGACTTCTTACCACTCGCCTTGCTGGACGACTTCTTCCCGGCCTTCTTCGCGGCCTTCTTGCCGCCGGCCTTCTTCGTGCTCTTCTTCTTCGCCATGGACAATGCCTCCTGGTGGAAATGCTGAGGCAGAATACATCCGAATCGGTGGTGTCGGCCAGTGCCGCCGCGTGATTCACAACTCAGGCTGTGAGAGATTCACCTCAGGGCGCGGGCGGGCCGCCCTGCGGACGCCCGCCGCCCGGACCTCCCGAACCCTGGCCGGGACCCTGGCCGGGGCCTGGGCCGGGACCGCTGCGACGGCGACGCCGCCGGCGCTTGTTCCCCTGGCCGGGTCCTCGGGGCGGGCGGGGCGCGCCATCGAGCGAGGGTCCACTTCCTTCCCCGTTCACGCTGTCTGGCTGGATCGGCGCATCCTCGCCAAGGTCGTCGACATCGTTGGCGTCTTCCTGGTCCGCGGGCGCAACCGGCTGTGGGGCCGGGCGTTGCGGCGGCTGGGGGGGACGCTGAGGGCGTGGCCCACGCTGGTCGCGCTGGCCGTCGCGGGAACCCTCGCGCGGGCCGTCTTGCACGCCCTCCCGGCGGGGGCGGCCATCCCGCGGACCATCACGCATGCCATCGCGGGGCGGACGTCCATCGCGCCCCTCCATCGGCGGATCGCGCCGGACCGGGGCCGCGTTCGTGGGCGCGGTCAGCTCCTCCACCGGAATCGCCACCTCCCGCGGCTTGCCGTCGGTCCCGGGCTCATCCAGCGAGACCAGCACCAGCTGCGTCAGGATCTGCGAGTCGATGACGATGCCGTCACCCTCGGGGGTGCCCACGCGGCTCTTGCGGCGGGGCAGCTTCTTCCGGAGGTCCTCGTACGTCGAGTCCTCGTACCGCAGGCAGCACATCAGCCGCCCGCACCGCCCGCTGATCTTGAGCGGGTCCAGCGTCGCCTTCTGCACCTTGGCCGACTTCATGCTGACGGGCTTCAGCACCTTCAGGAAGTTCTTGCAGCAGCAGTACTGCCCGCACTTCTCGTAGTCGGCCACCAGGCGGGCCTCGTCGCGAGCGCCCACGTGCCGCAGGTCCACCCGCGTCTTGAACAGCAGGGAGAGCTCGCGGATGAGGTCGCGCAGCTCCACCCGCTCCTCGGAGAGGTAGTACACCGTCAGCGTCTCGCCGCCCAGGATGGGCTCGACGTCGGTGATGCGGACCTTCACACCCAATCGCTCGGCCATGTCCCGCACCTGCAGCCGCAAGGCGTGGCGCGACTGCTCCAGCTGGGCCTGCTTGTCCATGTCGGCCATCTCGGCCACGCGCAGGGCCCGACCGTCAGAGAAGAACGGGTAGTCGCGCCCCCCGGAGTTGCTGATGTACTGGAGCATCTCCTTGCGGGAGACGCTCTTGCCGCACCCGGAGTTGGGGCAGGTGCTGGTGAGCATCTCGCCGATCTCGGTGCCGCGGAAGGTGCGCACGACGATCTTGGAGCCGCACCCGGGCTTGACGTTGCCGGCGTAGGGGAACTCGCCGACCATCTTGAGGGCGCCGAAGCGGACCACGAGAGTCTTGGGCGTCTTGAGGGCCTCGTACTCGGCCCGGTCGGCCTCGTCGAGCTGGGCCTTGAGGTCGGCCTCGAACTGGGGCAGTGGATAGATGGGCATTGCGTTCTTTCGTGCGGGGCCTCGCGTGCCCTTTGAGTCTTACTTGCCCTGGCTCATGGCCCGGGCGTCCTGGAAGAGCTTGGGGACGCTCAGCCGCTGCTGCAGGAGCACGCCGTTGCGGTCGCTGCGGTACACCAGCAGCTCCTCGGTGCGCCCCTCCAGCACCAGCAGCAGGTCGTCGGCCCCGCCGTCGGCGGTCATGACGGTGAGGTTACCGGTCTGGCTGACCATCCCCGCCTGCGCTGCGTCGCCGCGCTCAAAGGGCTGGGCCAGCATCGTCTCGGCCTGGATCAGCACCAGCGCCAGCAGCACGAAGGCGCTGGCCCACAGGGCGTTGAAGGGGGGGCGGGTCGGGGTGGGAGCGGGCGCCGGGGTGGCGGGTGAATCAGAACCTCGCTCGCGCGTCGGGCTCGTTTGCGTGTCGTTGGTCATGAGTGCGCTCCTGTTCACCGGCCGGGGGGTGCGGTGGCGCCGTCGCCCGAGAGGTTGCGGTAGCCCAGGCCCATCAGCGACTGCTTGCCGGTGTCCCAGCGGAGGGCGATCAGCTCCTGGTTGGAGGAGTCGATGATGTACACGGCGTCGGCCCCGCCGCTCATCGTGCGGCCCGAGACCATCGTGTACTGCCCGCGGGCCCGACCCGCCCCCACGCCCGGCTGGGCCGTGGCCAGCGGTGCGAAGGTGATCGCCCCCAACGTCGCCAGCAGCGCGGCGTTGATCGCGATCAGCCCGCGACGCCCGGCGAAGGCGCGGGCGAACCTCCCAGAGAGTGAAGTGGAATCGGTGCGCATCAGGACCCTCCTGCGGGCGCCTCGCGCCCGCGTTACTGGAGACCCCTGCCCGCTTGAAGTCAGACCCTGCGAGGGGTCAGTCCTGGTGGCCGCGCTTGCTGGGGATGAGGGCCGCGCCGCCCGCGAGTGCGACCACGACCACGATGGCCATGTAGTTCCACACGATGGGCGGGTCGTCCGGCTTGTTGGGGGCCGGCGGCTTGAGCGACTCGTGCTTCTTGGGCTCGGTCTGAGCGAGCGCCGACGGCGCCGCCACACCCACGAAGAGGGCCACCAGCAGGAGCACAAGGCCCGGCACACCGGACCTCAGGAAGGCGGGGGTCTTCATAACCCCAGATGCTACCAGACGCTCCCCGTGAAAGCGAGCCGGTTTCGGATGGGAAGGTGGGAGTGGAGGAGTGGAGGAGTGGGGGAGTGGGGGAGCGCGTTGAGCACCAGCGCCGCGAGGAGCCCGCCGAGGACGAGCGCCGGATGGAGGAGGGCCTCCGGCGGACGCAGCAGCTCCCGGCCCGTAGCCGCCTGGAGGAGCCCGGCTACGACGAGGCTGAGCGCTGGCAGGCTGAGGAGCAGCCCGAGCCCGGCAAAGTGGCCGGGGTGGCGGTCGAAGAACGAGAGGGTCATGGCAAGGATGGAGCAGGGGGTGAAAGCGGCGGCGAGAAGTGGGATAAGAGGAGGGGAGCAGTGCTTCCCTCATCCCCCTTCCCCCTTCACCCGTTGCACGAGCGCTTCCATCTGGTCGAGGTAGCGTTCGAGGGCGCGGCGGCCGGCGTCGGTGAGGCTGTACTCCGTCCGCGGCGAGCGATCGTCGAAGAACTTGTGGCAGGCGATGTAGCCGGCGTCTTCGAGCTTCCGGGCGTGGACGGAGAGGTTGCCGTCGGTAAGGGCGAGGACCTCCTTGAGGTCGTTGAATGAGAGGCGGCCGGCGGCGGCAAGCGCGCTGACGATGCCGAGCCGGACGCGCTGGTGGATGGTCTCGTCGAGCGCGGGCGCGGCCGAGATGGCGGGGAGGCGGGTGCGGGTCGTAGCCATAGGATCAGGAAACGCGGACGCCCCGGCGGCTCCCCAGCACGGAGCCGGCCCCGACGAGGACCTCGCTGAGCACCGGGATCGCCGGGGTGTGGAGGTTCGACGCCGCGACGGCGAAGGCCACCGCGAACCCGGCGAGGCCCCCGGCCACCGTCGCCCCGAACGCCGCCGGCGCGAACCACCCCGCCCGCCGCCCGACGACCGCCGCGCCGACGACGCCGAGCACGCCGCCCGCGAGCGCGCCCCCTAGGAGGCCGGTTGGGCCGAGCGCGTTGCCCAGGATGGAGCCGCCCACGGCGAGGGCGCCGCTAAGAAGGCACGTCAGGGAGAAGAGGAGGAGCGGTCGCATCGTCTTCAGCCGCCGTACTGCCGGGCGAGGAGG